>JAUQOZ010000148.1:18476-21524 GCA_030550625.1 Chloroflexota bacterium
CAAAAAATGTAGAGACGGACGGTTGTCCGTCTCCAGACGCCAAGACCGGGAAACGCAAAGACGCCAAGACCGGGAAACGCAAAGACGCAAAGGGCGCGAAGATCGCAAAGGTTTTTTGCAGGTGGGGCGCAAGGAAAGATGGATTCCATTCTCATACTGGTACAGGAACCCATATCATCTGGGCCTCCCCAGCGTCCTCCCATCCCCCATCCCAAAACCTCTGCGTGCTCTGCGCCCTCTGCGCCTTTGCGTTAAAAACCTTCGCGTTGTGGTATGGAGACGGACAGCCGTCCGTCTCTACTGTTGCGTCCTTTGCGCCTTTGCGTTAAAAACCTCTGCGCCTTTGCTTGCTTTGCGGCGTGGTATGGAGACGGACAGCCGTCCGTCTCTACTGTTGCGTCCTTTGCGCCTTTGCGTTAAAAACCTTTGCGTTCTCTGCGCCTTGTCAAACCGCCCGCGCCTCGGCCCGGCTGGTGGCGGCGAATAACGCCCGAGCCAGCGGCAGATAGGCCGACGCGCGCCGCACATAATCGCGGGAGGTCGGGTTGGCCCGGATCGCCACCGGATCAACGATGCCCTGATTGTGCCATGCCGCCAACGTGCGCCACGAGATCGGCTGGCCTTCGATCGCTGCGCGTAAGATGCCGCGTTCGAGGTTGGCGGCAAGGTAGTTAATCGCTAGCTCATCGTTGCTAATCTCGGCGGTGATCGCAGCAAACAGCGCGCGCTGGTCAGCAAACTGCGCCGGATCGATCCGGCTGCCTTCCACCCGCAACGGCGCCCGCAACACACTGCCATCGGCTAGCGGCACCTCGCCGGCCAAGATCTCAGCCGCCACCGAGGGCCGCAGATTGGCCGGCCAAACGCTAAAATTGGCCCCCATGCCGCTCAAATTGGCTTGCTGTTGGGCAGCTTGGTACCACGGCGTCACCATACGCAACGGCGGGGCCAGCTCCTCTGCCCACCCAAAGTTCTCGTTGTAGAGGATCGTAGCCATCACTTCAGCAAATTCGCGGTTGCTCATCCCCGACAACTGCGGGTGATTATGCCGCGCCGCCGCCGCTAGTATCGCACCGCGCAAACGCCGCATTCGCGCCGCGAATGTGGGTCGTACATACGCTTCAATCGTCGGGCCGGGGCGAGTTGGCGGCGCTGTGCGCGCCTGCGGCATCGTCGCGCACGTTGGCGGCGGGCCAGCTAAGACTGCGTGATCCACACTGATCAGGCAAAGCGCAATGACGAGCACGAGAAAGCGTCGCATAGGCGGTGCCTGTCCAAGTTGGCGCACAATTGGAGATGCGAGCTGCTTCGGTATGCGCCGGTTGTGAGTCTCTTCTCCCCTCTGCATGATACCTGCTGTGGCAAGCGTAGCAACCGGCTCAGGGCGGATATTGGTTCCTTCGAGGGAGGAAGAAACGCCCTTCCCCCGCCGGAGGAGGGGAAGGGGGTGGGGGCCACATTCCAGCCGCGGCGAGACTAGCAGCGAGGCAATGTACGGACGGACGGCTGTCCGTCTCAACACACCATCGAGGGGCAAGGAGCATCATCACCCGCGCCCTTGGCGTCTGTCGCGGTAAACATCGTTCCCCTCATCTCCAGCCCTCGCGAGGGCGCGGATTGCTGCGGTGTTCCGCTCTACGAAGCCTCTCCCGCCACCTACGCGGCTCCTCCGCTCCCGCCGTCAGGGGTGAGAGGGGCTGGGGGGTGAGGGGCTATACGTCAAGTCACACAAAGAGTTGGTAAGGTTCCTCTGCGTCCTCCGCGCCCTCTGCGGTAAAAAACCTCTCCGCTATCACGCCAGCGCGCGCTTCGGCTGCAACACCAGCAACACCACCAGCACCGTCCCTCCCAACGCCAGCAGCGCCACCAATTTCATCAGCGGGGTAAAGAAATCGAGTAGCCCAATTGCGCCAAAAGCAATGCTTAAGACGTAATAGCAGGCCACCACCTGTCGCTGGCTCAGGCCGAGATCAAGCAGGCGATGGTGCAGATGGTCGCGTCCGGCTTGCGCCGCCGAACGCCCGCCCAGTGTGCGGGTCAGAATCAGCCACGCCATATCCACGATCGGCACTCCCAGCACCAGCAAGACCGTCGCCAGCTTCGCCCCGCCGATCAGCGCACAAATGCCCAGCGTGTAGCCGATCGCCATCGCCCCCACATCACCCATAAAGATGCGAGCCGGATGAGTGTTGTAGAGTAAGAATGCCGCGCACGCGCCGCTGAGCGCCAGCGGCAACAGCGCGACCGTCAGTTGCGGCGGGTCAAGCGTAATCGTATGCAACGCCAGCACCAACCCGGCAATCAACGTCACTCCCGCCGCTAGCCCATCGAGGCCATCGATCCAATTCACCATATTCTGCATGCCCACAATCCAGAACACGGTGGCGGCAATCGCCAGCCACGGGCTGAGGTTATGCAGATGAATCTGATTAACAAAGGGAAAGTTGAACGCAGTCAGGATAATCCCGCGTGCCTCAGTCGGCTGGCCGAGCGCATCGGGGTAGAGGGTGTGATCCCACAGATACGGCCCAACCGCCACCAGCGCCGCGATGATATGTACCCCGAGACGCGGCAATGCCGGCAGGTCGTAGAGATCGTCGAGCAAGCTCACAAACGCAATGATAGACAGCCCGATCAAGAGCAACCCAATGCGCAGATGCTCAAACGGCGAGCGACGCAGAGCGGGATCGAGCGACTCAAAAGCAAGACTGGCGACGATCGCCGCGACTAAGCCGGCAATCATGGCCAACCCACCCACGACCGGCGTTGGCTCGCGATGGACGTGGCGCGGGCCGGGTTTGGCCACCCAGCCTTCACGGCGCGCCAATTGGATCAGCGGCGGGGTAAGCAGCGCCGTGACGGCGAAGGCGATCAGCGGCGCGCCGAGCAGGGCTAATGTGACAAGCATGCAACAGTCGCTTTACCTCAAAACGCGAAACTCCTGCTTATGATATGAGGAAAGCCGCTTAAACGCAACGTCGCAACGACATACGCCTTCGCTACAGCGGGAGATTGCTTCGGGCGCTTCGCGCCCTCGCAATGACAATG
>JAUQOZ010000382.1 GCA_030550625.1 Chloroflexota bacterium
CGGCATGGGCCAGAGCAATCATCGCCCAGTGTAAACTTTTACACTCATCAGCATGCATGTTCGTGCTAGCTGTCAAGGATTACTAAGGATCAAGCAAGTGCAGATTGCCGCGACCATAGCAGCGAGCTTGATCTCATGCGCTATCCCAATGCAGAGACTACGCCGGCGAAGCAAGATAAGATTGTTACTATTTACACCCCGACTCGACAATCCCAGTTATGCATGATATGATAATAAAAAATTACACCCCAGCACGGAAACTTGGTTTCGCACACAGTTCGTTGATGGCACGAACGACACCAAGCGATCGGGAAGCGCAGTAAGCGACTACCTACCCCATCGCCACAGCAACAGTGCAACTCGTGCCAAGCTGAGCAAGATCCGGTGGCGATGCCGCGAAACGGGCGCCATCGCCTAGCACGAGGAGAGGCGGCATGAAGTTGGATCTGAGCGGCAAGCGCGCACAGAAGCTGATTCGCGAACACAATCTCACCCCCGAGGAGATCCAGCAGATTGTGGCGGCTGCTCGGATCAACCTCGCCACCTTTGACCCCGGCTACCGGGCGAATGTGACCCAGATCGCCGACGAATTGCGCAAGAGCCGCCCAACCATTTACGGCTGGGCCGATCGGGCGCTGGCCGCGACCATCGACTCGTTGCGCAACATTCGCACTGGCCGGCCACCCAAAGATCGCGAGCGCTCCAGCCCGCTCAGCGAGTCGTAGGGCACTTTGGAAATAGTATGGTTCCACGACAGTGTATAATAGGGATTGATGCGCAGAGGGGGAATCCCGGCGCGAGAGTGAGGCAGCATGAGCAGTGGGCTGAAAGAGCTTCTCACCCGGTTCCGGGCGGTCGAGAGCGTAGAAGCAGCCGCCGTGGTCGCTACCGATGGGCTACTGATTGAAAGCGTGGCCCGCCCCGGCGTCGATATCGATGCCGTGGGTGCAGTGGCTTCCAACGGGCTAGCGATGGCTGATGCGTTGGGGCGTGAAGTAGCCAAAGGCAGCACCGTGCAGGCGGTGTTGGAATACGATGACGGGTTGGTCTTGATCGAGCCGATCAGCGATGATGCAATGCTCTTGTTACTCACCAACTCGCGCGATGATCTTGGCTTGCTCCGGTTTCTCGCTGCCAAACATCGCGACGAGATGATCGATGCATTGAGCGCAATCTGACAACGGGTATGCTATAATTTTGAAAAGCGACGCATCGACTCTCGCCACTCTCAGACGTGAAGGTAGGCTGCGATGGATCCTCAGTTGACCAGTATCATCGTGCCCTCAGAAGAGATCGCTCAGATTGAAGAGTGTCTTGCCCGTTTGGTGGAAGACACCGGCAGCGATTACGCCCTTTTGCTCGACAAAAGCGGTCAGGTCATCTCTTCCAAGGGTGATGGCGACCGGCAAGACATTACTGCGCTCGGCGCATTGATTGCCGGCGTTTTCGCATCCTCGCGCGAAGTTGCCAAACTACTGCGCGAACGCGATTTTCGCGCCTCGTTCCAGCAAGGCGTGCGCGAAAACATCTTTATCGCCCTAATCGAAGAGCAGTGGATTCTGTGCATCATCTTCAATAAGGGGACGCATATTGGCTTGGTGAAGGTCTTGACCAAGAAGGCGACCGATGAGTTGGCCGCCGTGCTCGAGCGGGTGCGCCAGCAGCACAAGGCCCGCGATGAAGTGCTTGGCTCGGCGTTCCGCACGTCAATGGAAGACACAATCGATCTGCTGTTCCGCGATTAGCCGCGCTCCTGCCCTGCCGATTGGCCGTGTCGGCGCTCGCGTTCGACCGGCTACGCGAGAGAATGTATGGCTCTGATTAATGTCGCTGCGCGTGAAATACATTGCAAGATCGTCTACTACGGCCCCGGTATGTGCGGCAAGACCACCAACTTGCAGTACATCCATAGCCAAGTACCAAAAGAAGTAAAAGGCGATCTGCTCTCAATTGCGACTGAAACGGAACGAACGCTCTTCTTCGACTTCTTGCCGCTTGACCTTGGCAAGGTACGCGGGTTTCAAACCCGTTTTCACCTGTACACCGTGCCGGGGCAAGTGCTCTATGAACGCACCCGCGTCGCGGTGCTGAATGGCGCCGACGGCGTGGTGTTTGTGGCCGATTCGCATAAGGGCAAGATGCAAGAGAACATCAATAGCTTGCGCGAGTTGGCGCAGAATATCACGCGCCAAAATAAGCGGTTTGCTGATTTCCCGATCGTATTGCAATACAACAAGCGTGATTTGCCGCCCGATGTGTTGGCGCCGGTGGCAATGATGGATCATTTCCTCGGCGTGAACAAAATGAATTGGCCGCGAATTGAGGCGATCGCAACCAAAGGGGTGGGGGTGTTCGAGACGTTGCGCGCCATTAGCCGGGTAGTGATCAGTAAGCTGTAACGCTAGCCAAAGCAGCGTTGCAGCCGATAGATGAGGTGAGGCGCAGCTATGGCGCTGGCAGGCGATCTGAGTGAGTTCTCACTCACCGACATTATCCAATTGTTACAATTGAGTAAAAAGACTGGCGGAGTTGAGATTGATGGCCGCCGTGGCGGGCAAAAACTGAGCGGCTGGATCTTTTTTCGAGACGGCAAGATTGTCGATGCGAAATTACCCGGTTTAGAGCCGCTCGAAGCAGTCTATGCCTTCTTCACAGTCACGAGCGGCCCCTTCCGCTTCCACGAAGGGGTGACGTCACCGCAGGTCACGATTACCGCGAGCAACGAGTCGATCATTATGGAGGGGGTGCATCGCCAAGAGACGTGGTCGCAGCAACAAGAGGTTGGGCCCACGCTGGCGATGGTGCCCCGACTGGTGCCGAACCCGGCCTCCGGCAGCGTCGAAATTAGCCTTGGCGCAGAAGAGTGGCGCGTGCTGACGATGATCAACGGCAAGCAGACTGTTGGTCAAATCGCCCAGCGCAGTGGCCTCGGCGAAGCGCGCACGTGCGAGATTATCGCCAAGCTGATGCAGAGCGGGTTGATCGAGCGGCGCGAGGCCGCCGCCGGCGAGTCGCTGGCGCCGGAGTTTGAGCAGATTGCTGCCGGCTACCTCGGTGCCGGCGCGAATGTGCTGCTGCAAGAAGCGTACCGGATCGCCGGCGTGACCGACCCTTCTCGCGCTTCGGCTGCCGAGATGCTCGCCGCCGCTGATGCTTTTGAAGCTGAAGCGCGCCGGTTGATCGGCGCCGACCGGGCAGGGCAAGCCGCTGCCCAACTCCGTGAGCGCGCTCGCGAGTTGCTCGTTTGATCTGTGGTACAATGGCAAGGCGCGACCCTGCCCGTCGCTTCGGGCAGGTTTTTGATTCTGGATGCCGCAGTTGTGTATTGAGGAGCGTATCGTGCGCGCATTAATGAGCGTCTACGATAAGTCGGGCATCGTTGCGTTTGCGCAGGCGTTGCACGCATTGGGCGTTGAGATCATCTCTACTGGCCAAACGCAGCGTGTGCTCCGCGAAGCCGGCATTCCGGCGCTAGCGGTAAGCGAGGTCACTGGTTTCCCCGAAATTCTCGATGGTCGCGTCAAGACGCTGCATCCGGCTATCCACGCCGGTCTGCTCGCTCGCCGCGATCTGCCGGCGCATTTAGACGAACTGGCTGCTCACGGCCTCAAACCAATCGATTTGGTGGTGGTCAATCTCTACCCGTTCGCGGCAACGATCGCCCGGCCCGGCGTTACTATGGCCGAAGCCCAAGAGCAGATCGATATCGGCGGCGTCGCGTTGTTGCGGGCCGCTGCCAAGAATTTCCCGGCAGTGCTGGTGCTGGTTGATCCGGCTGACTATGACGCTGTCTTGGCCGGGTTGCGGGCCGGCGAGGTGCCATTGGCTGAACGGCAACGACTAGCGGCCAAAGCGTTTGCCCATACCGCCGAGTACGATGCCACCATTGCCGCGTATCTCCGCACCGAACCGTTGCCCGACGTGCTGCCGCTGGCATGGCGCAAATACCAACCGCTCCGTTACGGCGAGAACCCGCATCAGGCCGCTGCGCTCTACGGCGATTTCGGCGCCTTCTTCCAGCAGTTGCACGGCAAAGAGCTGAGCTACAACAACATTCTCGATACCGCTGCCGCCCAAGAGTTGATCGAGGAATTCCCCGCTGCCGAAGGTGCAGCCGTGGCGATTATCAAGCACACGAATCCATGTGGCGTCGCCATTGGTCACGATCTGCGCAGCGCATGGGAGGCGGCGTTTGCCACCGACCGCGAAGCGCCGTTTGGCGGGATTATCGCGGTGAACCGCCCGGTTGACCTTGCCTTCGCTGAGGCGGTGAATGAGATCTTCTCGGAAATTATTATCGCGCCGGAGTTTATGCCTGATGCGCTCGAACTGTTGCAGCGCAAGAAGAACCGGCGTCTATTACGCAGCCTGCGCCCTGTCACCAGCGCCGGAAACTGGCAGATCCGCAGCGTGCCCGGCGGGGTGCTGGTGCAAGAACCGGATCACGCGCCGCTCGCTCAGGAGGAGTGGCGGGTTGTGACCAAGCGTGCGCCGACCGATGCTGAAGCGGCGGCATTGCGCTTCGGCTGGCGGGTGGTTAAGCACGTGAAATCGAACGCGATTGTCTATGCCGCCGCCGATCGCACCTTGGGCATCGGCGCGGGCCAAATGAGCCGGGTCGATAGCTCACGCTTGGCGGTGTGGAAGGCGCAACAGGCTGGTCTCGATTTGCGCGGCAGCGTGGTGGCAAGTGACGCCCTCTTCCCCTTTGCCGATGGGGTCGAAGCGGCGATTGCCGCTGGCGCAACCGCCATCATCCAACCCGGTGGTTCCGTGCGCGACGAAGAGGTTATTGCCGCCGCCGACGCCGCCGGCGCCGCAATGGTCTTCACTGGCCGCCGCCATTTCCGCCACTAGTAGGGGCGCACGGACATGCGCCCCGCCGGCACGGAACAGATGCGTGACAACGAACTCTTACCGGTCATCGTCCAACATGCTCGCAGCGGCGAAGTGTTGATGCTCGGCTATATGAACGCGGAAGCGCTGGTCGCAACGCGCGAAAGCGGCTTCGTCACCTTCTACAGCCGGTCGCGCCAGCGCCTGTGGCGCAAAGGGGAAACCAGCGGCAACACCCTCCGCGTCGTCGAAATGCGGCAAGATTGTGATGGTGACGCGCTCTTAGTGTTGGCAGAGCCGGCCGGCCCAACATGCCATACGGGCCGGCCAAGTTGTTTCTTCCGCGATCTCGATGAAACTGAAGTCGCCGGCCCGGTACCACCGGTTGCCATCGTGGCCCGGCTGGCCGACCGTATCCACAACCGTCGTGATGCGGCCCCTAGCGAGTCGTATACGGCTAAGCTGTTGCACGGCGGCGTTGATCGGATCGGCAAAAAGATCGGTGAAGAAGCGGCAGAGGTGATTATTGCCGCCAAGAACGGCAATCCGGCAGAAGTAGCGTATGAGCTGGCCGATCTGATTTATCACAGTCTAGTCTTGCTTGAGAACCAAGGCATGACCGCCGAGGCGGTGTGGGCCGAACTGGCCCGCCGCTACGCTTCCTCGTAATCAACGAAGATTGCGGGCTAACGCTATGAGTAGTTGGGCTGGGCGAGTATTAGTCGTAGACGATGATCCGCAGTTGCGCGATCTGTGCCGGCAGACGCTGGCGCGGGCCGGATTTGTCGTCACGACAGCGGCTAATGCGCCAATGGCCCTTGAAGCGCTCGACCAGTCGAGCTTCGACCTCGTCATGGTTGATCTCGCCATGCCAGAGGTGAATGGGCTGCA
The DNA here is from genome assembly GCA_030550625.1 of Chloroflexota bacterium. Classification (GTDB taxonomy): domain Bacteria; phylum Chloroflexota; class Chloroflexia; order Chloroflexales; family Chloroflexaceae; genus Chloroflexus. Next base: position 5,728 of record JAUQOZ010000382.1, read on the forward strand.
ACTCCTCGAGCAGATCCGGTTGCGCGACATTAGCGTGCCGATCTTGATTGCCAGCGGCGTAGCCTCGATTGAACAGATCGCCTACGCGATGCGGCTAGGTGCGCGCGGTCTGCTCATCAAGCCCTTTCGTCCGCATGAGCTAGCTGAGATTGCCCGCGAACTGGTGGCGAAGCGGCAAGCAGTGCGGGTGAGCGACCGGGTCGCTGCATTGCGCCCCGTCTTGCAGATCAGCCAGCACCTGTTGGCCGACTTGGATCTGGCCCGGCTCTATGCCCTAATCATCGAGACGGTACGGGTAGAGATAAACGCCGAGCGCGCCTCATTAATGTTGCTGGAACCTGATGAACAGGCATTGCGGATCGTGGCCTGCACCGGTTTGCCTGACACCGTGGGCATAGGAACGCTCGTGCCGGTTGCGAACAGCTTATCAGGATGGGTGATCCAGCATCGCCAGCCATTGCTGATCGATACGCAAGTAGCAGCATCACCATGGTTTGCCGAGCTCCACCAACACTTGCTCGCACCGGAATTGACCACGGCGCTGTCGGTGCCCATTATGGCCGGTGAGCGGGCGCTTGGGGTGCTTAATGCTGCCAAAGCCACCCCGCACGCCGCCTTTACCATCGCCGATCAAGAGCTGTTGCAGCTTTTGGCCGGCCAAGCAGCGGTTGCGTTAGAAAATGTGCGCCTTTACAGCAAAGTATCGCGTTCAGAGGCGCGCTACCGCGCCCTCTTGCGCCATGCCAGCGATGCGGTGCTCTTGCTCGATGCCACCGGCACAACGGTGCTTGACGCCAATCTGGCGCTAGCTCGCCTATCGGGGTATAGCAGTGACGAGTTGTTGGCGCTCGATCCGCGCCGTTTCTTGCCGACCTTGCCCCAATTGCTCGCCACCGCCGTCAATGGCCGGAGCGAGCAGAGCGAGATCGAAACGATGCTCTGCACTGCTGCCGGCCACGAGACGGCGGTCGCCGTGAGCGTGAGCGTCGTCCCCGATGGCGACCAACGGCTGTTTTTGGTGATTGCGCGTGATATTAGCGAACGCCAACGCATGGCGCGCGAGCTGGCCCAAGCCGAAAAATTGGCCGCCATCGGGCGCTTGTCAGCCTCAATGGCGCATGAGATCAACAACCCGCTCCAAGCCCTCTCGAATACGGTGCGTTTGTTGCGTAATCACGATCTACCGCCTGATCGCCGTGATCTCTACCTGACCAAAGCGGCTGCCGAACTCGATGGTCTGATCCACCGCGTGCAGCGCATTCTCGATCTTTCACGCCCCAATCTCGACGGACGGCGGCCAGTCGATCTCAATCAGGTGGTGAATGATGTGATTGCCACCTATCGCGCCACTATGACGGCCCGCGGCATCAAGTATATCGGTGAATTAACTTCAACATTGCCGTGGGTGACAGCCGTGATCGGGCATCTCAAGCAGGTCTGCCAGACTTTGGTGCAAAATGCGATCGAGGCCATGCCCGACGGCGGCACGCTGCGCATCCGCACCTATCTGCGACCGCCTGACGGCGAACCGGATCGGGCGCTCTTTTGGCGCGCCGGCGGCGGGACACGCCAGCCCCTGCCTGATCCAGCCGTCGTCCTTGAGATCAGCGACACCGGCGTGGGCATTGCCCAAGAAGAGGTGCCAAAGATCTTTGAACCCTTCTACTCAACGCGGTTCGACGGTCTAGGGCTAGGGTTGCCGCTCTGTTATAGCATCATTGACTTTCACGGCGGCGAGTTGCTCGTGCATTCCCAACCGGATCAAGGCACCACCTTCCGAGTAGTGCTGCCGGTATCACAATAGCAGGCTTAGTCCAGCAAGCCGTCAATCGGGCGAATGACAAGCTGGCGACCACCAAGGTCAATCGCGATGATAAAATCGCGCACCATGGGCACGAGGGCATCAGGGCGGCCGTTGCGCGCAATCACGGCAATCTCGCCCGCGCCGGTTTCGAGAATCTCGCGCACCTCACCGATCGCATCACCGGTATCAGTCACCGCTTGCAGCCCTATCAGATCGTGATAAAAGAACTCATCGGCAGCCAGCGGCGCGGCATCGGCAGCGGCAATGTAGACTTCGGCGCCGCGCAGATCGGCGGCCGCATCGCGGTCAGTGATCGTCTGCAATTGGATGATGAGCAACCCCGGCTTGTGCAAAAACAAGCGCGTCACCTGATGCGGGATGCGCTTGGGGCCGATAAAGACGGTGCGCAGATGGCGAATCAGGTATTCAGGATGGCTAGAGATTGAATGGAGTTTAATCTGGCCGCGAACGCCAAACGGAGCGCCGAGCGCACCAATGTACAACAGATCATCCATATTTCGACATGCCAAAACAGCCGGCCGGTCGCTTGCGCCGGCCGGCTGCCTGCTAAGTACCGTTATTCAATATCAACATGAACCCGCTTCTTCTGGCGAGCCGCCGCCACACCCATCAAATCGCGGATTGCCTTAGCTACTCGCCCGTTGCGCCCGATCACCTTGCCGGTTTCTGAGGGGGCAACGGTCAATTGGTAAGTAACCGTAAAGCGACCAGTACGCTCTTTGATGCGCACGGCTTCGGGGGTATCAACCAGATTACGGGCAATATATTCGAGGAGCGCCTTCATCGAGCTCTCTCCATCGTTGACGATTAGGCTTCCGTTATCACTTTGCCCTGCTCGTCGAGAATGTTGCGCCGTTGGAACAGCTTGACCACCACCTCGGTCGGCTGTGCGCCGACGCCGAGCCAGTAGCGAGCGCGTTCGGCATTCACCTCCAGCACCTTGGGCTGGCGAGTAGGCAGGTAATAGCCAATGGTCTCAATAAACTTCCCATCGCGCGGCGAACGCGAATCGGCGACGACAATGCGATAGCTGGGCTGCTTGGTTTTACCAGTGCGGCGCAGACGAATTTTAACCATAGATCGTATCGTTCCTCATTCGTAGACCAATATTACACACTAGCCACATAGTATAGCATAAATTGGCGCGAGCGTTGCAAACAGGCGCGTAGGCACAACCAGACGGCCTTAGCGCAACCGGCGCAGCAGCTCGTTGGGGTCGATGCCGCCACGGCCCTTGCCGGCTTTGCCAGCGATCTGCTTCATCATGCGCTGCATCTGCTGGAACTGCTTGACCAACTGGCTCACTTCTTCTTCGGAAGTGCCGCTGCCGCGCGCAATTCGCTTGCGCCGGCTGCCCTTGATGATTTCCGGGAGGCGCAACCAGACGGCCTTAGCGCAACCGGCGCAGCAGCTCGTTGGGGTCGATGCCGCCACGGCCCTTGCCGGCTTTGCCAGCGATCTGCTTCATCATGCGCTGCATCTGTTGAAACTGCTTGACCAACTGGCTCACTTCTTCTTCGGAAGTGCCGCTGCCGCGCGCAATCCGCTTGCGCCGGCTGCCCTTGATGATTTCCGGGCGGCGCCGTTCTTCTGGCGTCATCGAGAAGATAATCGCCTCGACCCGCTTGACGTGCCGCTCATCGAGCAATTCCTCGTTGCGGGCCAACTGGTTTAGGCCGGGGATCATCGCAATAATCTGTTGCAACGGCCCCAACTTGCGCATCTGATGGAGCGAGGTGAGGAAATCTTCAAAATCGAACTCGCCCTTGCTCAGCCGCTTCTGCATCTTCTTGGCCTGCTCGGCATCGTAGAGCTGTTCAGCCCGTTCGATCAGCGAGAGCACATCACCCATGCCGAGGATGCGCGACGCCAACCGGTCGGGGTGGAAGACCTCGAGCGTATTGCCGTCAACCTTCTCGCCAGTGGAGAGAAACTTGATCGGCACCCCCGTCACGGCGCGCACCGACAACGCCGCGCCACCGCGGGCATCGCCGTCCATCTTGGTCATCACCACGCCGGTCAGCTTGACACGCTGATTAAACGTCTCGGCAACGCGCACGGCCTCTTGGCCGGTCATAGCATCAACCACCAGCAACCGCTCGATCGGATGGACGCGATTCTCGATCTGTAGCATCAACCACCAGCAACCGCTCGATCGGATGGACGCGATTCTCGATCTGCTCCAATTCTTGCATGAGCGGTTCATCGATCTGCAAACGACCGGCGGTGTCGATAATCACCACATTAAACAGCTCTTTGCGGGCATGTTCAAGTGCATGTTCCGCAATATCAGGCGGGCTGGCCTGCGTGCCTTCGCTATAGACCGGGATGTTGAGCTGGCGGCCCAAGGCCTGCAACTGGGTAATTGCCGCCGGGCGATACACGTCAGCGGCGACTAGCAGCACGCGCTTACCCTTCTTGCGCAGATGCAGGGCTAGCTTCGCGGCGAGGGTCGTCTTGCCGGTGCCTTGCAAACCGACCAGCATAATCACCGTCGGACCGGGGCGCGCCTCTTGCAAGGGCACGTTTTCGGCGCCTAACAGGTTGATCAACTCTTGATGAACAATCTTGATCACCTGCTGGTGCGGGGTGAGGCTCTTCGTTACCTCTTCCCCAATCGCCTGCTCGGTCACTTTGGCGACAAAATCTTTGACCACGCGGAAGTTGACGTCGGCTTCGAGCAGGGCCAAGCGCACCTGCTTCATCGCCTCGCGCACATCTTCCTCGGTGAGCACGCCTTTGCTGCCTAGTTTCTGAAAAACAGCTTGCAATCGATCGGAAAGGCTCTCAAACATAGTTCTTGCTCGTTTCGTGCTAGCCGCTGGTTATGCTGTTTGCATTGTACGAGCGAGCGGCGCTGGCGTCAATGTCAGGGTGCATGAGGTTGCATGATAACTAGCGGAAGATATCTTATAGGCTGTCGAAAGCGGGTTGGCTCACAGGCGGGATACCACATCATAGCTTTGACGTACACTATACCTTTTGCTATACTTAGCTATGTCTTCGGCCGTGCTTGCCGTCTCTCTTCATCTCTGCTTTCCCCGCCACGTCGCGTCCATCTGCTTTCCGCTTCCCCAACCCCATTTGACAGGAGGGTCGTCATGGCGCCAACCGACCTCACCACATTGCAGGCTGAAAACACGCACTTACGTGAGCGGGTGACACAGCTTGCACGTTTTCAACGCATCGTCGAGACGACCGATCAGCTCATCACAGAAGTTGACGCGCAGGGAATATTTACCTATGTCAATCCAGCGGCAGTCTTCTATTTTGGCTACCCGCCGGAAGAGATGATTGGCCGGCAATCGCTCGATGTTCTTCACCCCGATGATCGCGAACGCGCGCAGCAAGCATTTGTTGAATGGGCGCAACGCGGGCAACGGACTGCCACCATCGAAAACCGCATTCTGCACCGTGATGGCCGCGTATTCCACAAACAATGGGCGATCACCTTGCACTACGATGAGCACGGCCACGTCTACGGCGCCACCTCCATTTCCTATGATATCAGCGAATTGCAACAAGCCCGGCAATCAGCCATAGAGAGCCGGTTCATGTTACAACTCGTGATTGACAACCTACCGCAAGCGGTCTTTTGGAAAGATCGCGACGGCCGGTTTTTGGGCTGCAATCAGCGCTTTCTCGCTGATGGCGGATTACAGACGGTAGAAGAGATTGTCGGTCGCACCGATTTTGATATGCCGTGGCGCGATCGGGCAGCCGAGTATCGGGCTGACGATCTGTTGGTGATGGAACACGGCCCGAAATTGAACATCGAAGAACCGCTGCGCCGAAGCGACGGCTCGGTGATCTGGCTGCGCACCAACAAAATACCGTTGCAACGCAATGGTGAGGTGATCGGAGTCATCGGTTCCTACGAAGATATGACTGATCTCAAGCGTCAAGAAGAGGAGCTACGCACCTTTAAGCTGTTGGTTGAGAATGCGCCGGATGGGATTGCGATTGCTGATCTGAACCTGATCATTACCTACGCCAATCCAGCATTATGCAGCATGGTACAGCGAGAAACGTTGATTGGCGTATCGGTGGGGGAATTAATCTACCCGCCCGATCTCGGCATACTCAGCCACATTGCTGAAAACGTCACGCAGGGCCTAACGCCGCGTGAGACGGTGCGCTACGTGCGCAGCGACGGAGCATTAGTAACCGTGCAAGCTTCAGCATTGGCCTTGCGCGATCGCTATGGCAACATGACCGGCTACGCTTCGATTAATCGCGACATTACCGATCAATTAGCCGCCGAAGAGGAACTGCGCGCCAGTGAGCGGCGCAATCGGGCATTGCTTGAGGCGATGCCCGATCTAATGTTTTTGCTCAGCGCCGATGGAGTCTTTCTTGATTACAAAGCCGATCGCAGCGGCACCCTGCTTATGCCGCCAGAGGCATTTCTGGGCCGGCGCGTCAACGAAGTGCTGCCACCGCCACTGGCCGAACAGGTGCTCTATCACATCGAGCAACTACGCCGCACCGGTGAAATGCAATCATACAGTTATCACATTCAATTAGGCGATCACATTGAGGAATATGAAGCACGCATGGTCGCGAGCAACGATGATGTGCTCGTGCTTGCGCGCAATGTCACCGAACAGCGCCGGATTGAACGCGAACGGGAAGCGATGCAAGAGCAGGTGATCGCGGCCCAGCAGGCGGCATTGCGTGAACTGAGCACGCCACTGATGCCGATTGCCGATGGCGTGGTGGCTATGCCGCTGATCGGCGCAATCGACAGCGCCCGCGCCCAACAGATTATGGAAACGCTGCTGTACGGAGTAGCAGAACATCACGCACACGTGGCAATTATTGACATTACTGGCGTGAAAGTGGTTGACACCCAAGTCGCCGGCGCGTTAATGCGGGCAGCGCAGGCGGCGCGCATGTTGGGAGCGCAAGTCATCTTGACCGGGATTAGCCCGGAAATCGCCCAGACCTTGGTGCATATTGGCGCGGAATTGCGCGAGGTGATCACCAAAGCGACGTTGCAAGAGGGGATTGATTATGCCCTGAAGCGGCGTATGCTAGCAGCACGCTAATACGTAGCGAGAGCATAACCGGCAGCGGTTGCGTTTCTTCTGGTATAATCGCCATGGTATGCAACCGCTTGAGCTACAAACAGGCCAGCGCGTGGCGGTGGCCGGCACGATCCTCACGAACAGCGCGCGGACACTGGTCGTAACTCCCGCGCCGCACCAGCCCGTGGCAATTACCCGCGGGCAATTGTTGGTGCTGTGCGAACCGGTGGGGCCAACCGAGCGCACTGAACATGCCTGCCGGATCGTCACCAAGACCATCCGCCAGACCTTCTACGAAAGCGACGCTACCAGCGCCGCATCGGCGTTACGTTTGGCGATTGTCGCCGCCAATAAAGCGTTGTATCAGGATAATATGCGCTGCGCGCCAGACCGCCGGATTACCGCCGGCGTAACGGCGGCAGCGTTGGTGGGCAACGATCTCTTTATTGCCCAAGTGCAGCCGGCGCAGCTCTTCTTACGCACCGGCAACAAATTGCGCGCTATTCCCACCCATCCGAGTTGGGATCCGGCCCAAGTGAATGTAGCGCATGTGGCGCTGACCGGCGCGCTCGGCGCTAGCCTGTTTGTCGAACCAGAGTTTTTCCGGGCCGTGGTGCAACCGGGAGACGCGCTGTTATTGAGCAGCAGCGCGTTAATAACCCGGTTTGACCCGCCAACGATGGCAGCCTTATTAGCCAGCGGCGACCCAGCGGCGATGCTAGACGCTGCTTATGAGCGGGCAAGCGGACTAGCGACCATCGAACTGCTCGCGTTAACCGTCAAAGCGCCTCAGCCGCAACCGGTTGCACCACCGCCGCCAGCGCCCGCGCGCCGGTCAGCGAGCTGGTTCCGGCGCGCACCCGATCTGCCAGCCCGCCCACCCACACCGGCGTCTGATCCGCTGGCAGCGCCACCGCCACAACCAGCCTTTTCCCCTAACCCGCTGCCACGCCCGGCCCCGATTGATCTCGGCGAGCCCTTAGCCGAACGGGTTGCGCAACGAGCCACGCCGTTACCACCGTCAAGCACGTTGGGCGAAGATCCGCCGCCGCCGCCGATCGATCTTGGCGATACGTTGACCGATGCCCGCCCGTATGGCTTACGCCAGCCCGTGCGCCCGCCGTCTGCTATGACGTGGCGCGAGCGGCTGGCATGGCCATGGTTCGCGCTCAGCGACATGGTGCGCGAATGGCGGCGCGAGCGCCAACTACGCCGCAAAGCGCTCACCGTGAGCAGTTACGTGCCTCGTGGACGCGGTCTCACTTACCGGCGCACAGCGCCGCCCTTCCCGTGGCCATTGTTGCTGATCACGGTGTTCGTGGTAGCTGGGGCCGTGCTCTATGGAATGAATCTATCGCAGCGCAATAACCTGCAGTTAGCCACTGAATATCTGGTAGCTGCGGAAGAACGGGTAGCAGCGGTGCGCACCGCCCCCAACGAAGTCGCAGCGCGTGAGGCATTACAAATAGCCCAACAAGCGATCGAAGCAGCCCGCGCGAGCTCTGAGATAACGGTGACTAATCCGGGGTTATGGCTGCGCTTTGGCGAACTCGAACGCGAGTATGAACGATTGCTAGCCGCAGTGGATCGGGTGTCGTTCCTTGAACCGGTTGTGCTAGCGCGACACCCGTTACCGAATGGTGTGTTTACTACGGTGATTGTACCGCCAGCCCTCAGTGGCGTGAGCGATCCCAACCGGCTCGAAATCGTGCGCTACCTTTACGCGCTCGATAGCGATCGCGATGCAGCGCGATTGTACCGGATCCCACGCGATGGCGGCCCGCCAGAACCTTACCTCGAACCCGGCCAACCAGTTGGCGCCGCAATTGTCGGGTCGCTGCGCGCGGCTCTCTGGCGCATTGATCAAGTAGTTGCCATCGATCAAGCGCCCAACGGGTTCGGCTACTATTTCCGCCAAAATGACACGTGGAACTACTCGAAGCTGGGGAGTTCGGAAATCTGGCCTACCCCAGAGCGGCTAGATGTGGAAGAGTATGCCGGCAATCTCTATGTGTGGGGGGCGCAAGCAGGTGAAGTGTTGAAGTTTGCTTCCGGCCGTTACGGCGATACACCGGAATTTTGGCTCAACCCCGGCGTTACCCGCGATGCTGCCGTGTTGTCTGCCGTTGATATGGCAGTGGATGGCAGTATTTATCTATTGCAAACCAACGGGACGGTGTTAGTCTTTAGTTTCGGGCAACTGGTTGGGCAGATTGTGCCGGCCAACGTCTCACCGCCCATCGTAGAAGTGACGCGCTTTGTGATCACTGGCGCACCCGATGCCGGATTTATCTTTATGCTCGAACCGGCCAACCAGCGCATCTTACAGCTTGACAAGCGCACTGGCGCGTTGATCCAACAACTCCGCGTGCGGGCTGATAGTGAGATCAACCTAAGCCAACTCACTGCGTTGAGCGTAGATACCAGCGGCGCGCGACCGGTGATCTACTTTGCCAGCGGCAACGTGATTGCGCGGTCGGAATTGCCGCCGCCACCGCGAAGTTTTCGCGACGAAGCGCAGCCATGAGTTGAACGCACCGGCGCGTAGAGGTGATGGGGTTCAATCGAATGATACACAGCGACCTTTGGCGCAAGACAGCCAGCAGGGCAATGGTTCTCTGGCTGGCGCTGGGGTTCTTCCTCGGCGGTTGCGGCGCAGCAGCGCTCGATGAAAATGTTGGACTAGGCGGCGTGACTCCCGAAGCGGTGGTGGAAAGTTTTCTCGAAGATATGAATGCTGCGCTAGCCGACCCCGCTCTTAACGAGGCAGCGACGCGGCAGATGTGGGCCAACCGGCTCGCCAGCTATTTTGCCCCCGGTGAGCGCGCCGATCAGCGGCAAGCGATGCGCGAGATGCTTGATGGGTTTGCCAGCGCGAACACCCGCCCGGCGCGCGGCAGCCGGGCCGAGGTAACGATTAGCTACGATCGCACCCGGGTGTTGCGCGCCGATGACCGAACCGCGTTGGTGGAGATTGTGAATGCCGTCATGACGGTACGTTGGCGTGATAATGAAGGAAACCTGCTGCTTGAGCGCAACGGTGCCTTATTGCGGCTGATCGGGCGGGAAGAAAGCGGCTTGCCGGTCATCCGGGTTGATGGTCGCTGGTATCTGACCGAGGCGGGATGAGACGGCCAGTCCCATAAAGATCAGTAAGGGCGGGTCTCAAACCCGCCCTTACGCCTACATTCCAATGGCCATCTCTCGCGTGTACGTCACGCCGGCAGCGGATTGGGGCCGCCCAAGCCCATCTGCGGCGCATCAGGCTGGGCCGAGCGCTCGTCGCTGCGACCGTTTGGCGTTGTGCCACCGGTCTTGCTCAGATCGAGCGCCAGCGGCTTCACCCGCCGGATCAGCTCTTCGAGCTGTTCGCCATCGAGTGTCTCGTACTCGATCAGCGCATTGGCCATATCGTCGAGCACGGCCCGGTTCTGAAGCAGGATCTGCTGGGCCGTCTCGTAGGCTTCGCTGACGATTGCATGCACCTCTTCATCAATCTGGCGGGCCACCTCATCGCCATAATTGCGCTGCTCGCTAATCTCGCGGCCAAGGAAGATGAGCTCTTCCTTCTCGCCGAAGACAATCGGGCCAAGGCGCTGGCTCATACCGTAGCGCGTCACCATTGCGCGAGCGATGCGGGTCACCTGTACGAGATCGCCGGAAGCGCCGGTCGTCACCTCTTCATTCCCAAAGACGATCTCTTCCGCGACCCGACCACCCAGCGAGACGGCCAGCCGCGCCTTGAATTGCGAGACGGTGCGCAGGCTCAGGCTATCTTCATCGGGCAGGAAGAGGGTATAGCCACCGGCCTGCCCACGCGGAATGATCGTCACCTTCTGCACCTTGTCGGCCTTGGGAATAGCCGCGCCGACAATCGCATGTCCAGCCTCGTGATAGGCCACCACCAACTTCTGGCGGTCAGTCATCACCCGCGAGCGGCGCTCAGGGCCACCGATCGCAACGCGCTCAACCGCATCTTGGAATTCGGCCATGCTAATCTTGCGCTTCGAGCGACGCGCAGCCAGAATCGCCGCCTCATTCACCACGTTCATCAGATCAGCGCCAGAGAAGCCGGGGGTCTGGCGAGCGATCACTTCGAGGTTGACATCCTCGGCCAGCGGCTTGCCCTTGACGTGAACCTTCAGAATCTCGATCCGGCCCCGCACATCGGGCGCATCGAGCACCACCTGCCGGTCGAAGCGGCCGGGCCGCACCAAGGCCGGATCGAGCACGTCAGGCCGGTTGGTAGCGGCAATCACGATCACGTTGGTATTGGTATCGAAGCCATCCATCTCAACCAGAATTTGGTTGAGGGTCTGCTCACGCTCATCGTGCGAACCACCCAAGCCGGCGCCGCGCTGGCGGCCCACGGCGTCAATTTCATCAATAAAGACGATGCAGGGAGCGTTGCGCTTGGCCTGATCGAACAGATCGCGGACGCGAGAAGCGCCAACGCCGACGAACATCTCGACAAACTCCGAGCCAGAGATGCTAAAGAAGGGCACCCCCGCCTCGCCGGCCACCGCGCGCGAGAGCAACGTCTTGCCGGTACCGGGCGGGCCAACCATCAACACACCACGCGGAATGCGCGCGCCAAGGGCAGCGAACTTATCCGGGAACTTGAGAAACTCGACCACCTCGGCCAAATCCTGCTTTGCCTCTTCTTGACCAGCAACATCAGCGAAGGTAATCGTCGGCTTATCGCCGGCAAACATACGGGCCCGGCTCTTGCCGAACGACATCGCCTGATTGTTGCTGCCCTGCGCTTGGCGCATAAAGAAGACAAAGAAACCGATCAACAACAGGGTTGGCAAGAGAATGGTAAAGATGCTCAATAAGCCGCCCCACGCTGGCGCCGGCTGCACAATGACGTTAATCGTGCGCTGACCTTGCTCATTGCGCAGCGGCACGCCATAATCGGCCAGCAACCGCATCACACTATCAGCCGACTCAAGGCGCGAGCGATACTTCTTGCCATCGTTATACGTCACCACAATCTGCTCATCGCCAGCTTGGGCTTGAATTTCGCGCACCAGACCGGCCTGAGCATCGGCAATCACATCAGCAATGCCTTTTTCTTCAGTCTGGCTCGCACCCGGCCCCAGATATTGGAAGAAGAGCGCCAGCGCAGCGACCAGAATGATGAGGTAGACAAAGCTATTCTTCAACCAACGGTTATCTCCCATACGTCATCTTTCTAGAGGGGTTGCCTCAGTACCCGATCCTGATGCCATGCTGGATCAGCCGATGCAGAGGGATATGCCCCGACTACGAGGAATTTTGGTTGCACGTGACAACATGGCGTTACACATGCCATCCGTATTGGAATTATAGCATCAGCCGATCGACAGAGGCAAGGGAACAGATCACAGTCAGAATGTGATCTGGATCACATGCATACGGATGCGCGGCCCGGTTGATGAACAAACGTGTTCTGTCATCAGGAGCCGCACGGGGCCGTGCGGCTCTACGGGTTGGATATTGCGGCGATTTACGACAGGAGCCGCACAGCCGGGCGGCTCTACGGGTTGGATATTGCGGCGATTTACGACAGGAGCCGCACGGGGCCGTGCGGCTCTACGGGTTGGATATTGCGGCGATTTACGACAGGAGCCGCACAGCCGTGCGGCTCTACGGGTTGGATATTCTGGCGGTTTACGATAGGTACACTTCGGGGCGCAAAACGCCGATGAACGGCAAATTGCGATACCGTTCGGCATAATCAAGGCCATAGCCGACGACAAAGGCATTGGGAATATTGAAACCGACGTAATCAACCGGCACATCGGCGGTGCGGCGTTCGGGTTTATTGAGCAAGGTGCAGATGCGCAGACTCGCCGGGTTCCGGCGCAACAATTGGCCGCGCAGGTAGGCAAGGGTCAGACCGCTATCAATAATATCTTCGACGATCAGCACATGGCGATTGGTGATATCAGTGTCAAGGTCTTTGATCAGGCGCACAACACCAGATGATTCGGTGCTGGCGCCATAGCTGGCAACAGCGATAAAATCAATAGCCAAGGGTAGATCGATCGCGCGAGCCAGATCGACCATAAACATCGCACACCCCTTCAACACCCCAACCAAGAGCAGGTCGTGGAGCGGGCGATAAACGGCGGTGATTTCGGCGGCAAGCTCGGCGACGCGCTGCTTGATCTGTTCCTCGGTAATCAACACATAGTCAATGTCTTGGCGCATACTTACTCCTGTTGAGTGGCGGGGGCAACCATTCCGATCCACATTGTAGCCTGATTCGGTTCTACTGCGGCAATCCCAGCAGCGACGCGCAACCCTGCCAGCCAGAGGATCTGGCCGTCGGCAGCGACCAGCAATGGCCAACCATCACGCAAGGCGCGCGGCACGTGCAGATCGACAAAGATATCTTGCACACGCCGGCTACCGGGCGCGCCGGCGGGACGCATACGGTCGCCGGCGCGGCGCGGACGCAGCGCGAGCGGGCCAGCCGGAGGGCGGGCCAACCCTAGCCACCAGCGATCGGGGTGAGCAGGGGGAGAATCCTGCACGACACACTGCCAGCCGTTAGCCAACGGCACGCTGCCGTAATCAGGCAACGACACAGGTTCGGCGATCTGCGGCACGGAAGACGGTTCGGCAGTAGGCAAGCGCAGTGTTACCACCTGTTGATCACACACAAGCGTCACTTGCGGAGTAAGCCGCATCTGGCTGCCGGCCTGCCCGGCCACCAGATACAGGGCTGCATCAATTTGGGCAAGGCTCGGCTCTTCGTCGCCGAGTTCGGCGATCGCGCGGCGCAAGGCATAGCGGCGCAATGATGGATGCAACGCGCGCAGGGCAGCACGGTCAAAGGCAATGAGACCACGCCGCCGTTCGGCGATGAGCAGCGGCCACTGTGCCGCCAGCGCCTGTTGGATAAAATCGTAGTCTTCGGCGCAGATGCGGGCAGTGCGGCCAAGGGCAGCAGTAATGTGCGGGTTTTCGGCGGCCAGTTGCGGCAGGAGCTGATGACGAATCCGGGAGCGAATGTAACGGCGGTCATCGTTGGTCGGATCTTGGCGCGGGTCAAGGCCGTGCTCGGCGCAATAGGCAGCCAGCGCAGCCCGGCTGATCGCAAGCAGGGGGCGGAGCAACGGCGGGCCGTGAGGTGGCGCTTGACCGGCGGCGATAGCTGGCGCAGCCCATTCCGGCCACTCGACGCGCGGACGCATACCACGCAAGCCGGCGGGCCCTGCACCGCGCAGGAGGTGCATGAACACCGTTTCGGCGCGGGCCGTGAGGCGGCGCTTGACCGGCGGCGATAGCTGGCGCAGCCCATTCCGGCCACTCGACGCGCGGACGCATACCACGCAAGCCGGCGGGCCCTGCACCGCGCAGGAGGTGCATGAACACCGTTTCGGCCTGATCATCGGCCTGATGGGCAACCAGCACCGCGTCGACCTGCTCGGCGATGGCCGTGCGGGCAAGGAAGGCATAGCGGGCGGCGCGGGCCGCCGCCGGCGTCGTGCCCGGCGGCAGATGAGCGGTCTCCACAATAGCGCGCAGCCCCCATGCCGTGGCCGTTGCGGCAACAAACGCCGCCTCAGCCGCCGACTCGGCGCCGCGCAAGCCATGATCAAGGTGGGCGACAATGGGAACCGGCCCGCCAGCGACGTGAAGGGTATAGAGCAAATGCAACAACGCCAGCGAATCACCGCCGCCGGAAACAGCGACCAGCAGACGGGCAGTTGGTTGACCAACTCCTTCGGCAACTAAAAACTGGCGCAGATGGTTGAGAGTTGGTTGACCAACTCCTTCGGCAACTAAAAACTGGCGCAGATGGTTGAGCATAGGGCGTTGGCAGGGAGTAGGGAGGAGAGTAGGGAATAAGGTAACAATCTTGCACCGAACGACATTTCGTGAGCGCAACAAGAGCACTATGTGAACGGAAACGCCGGTGAGCGCTGCTCACCGGCGGCTGGTGCCGGAGGCGGGATTCGAACCCGCGACCTAACGATTATGAGCCGTTTGCTCTACCGCTGAGCTACCCCGGCACGGCTCTCAAGTGTACCACTGAACGGGTGATTCGTCAAGAACCGGATACGATACGTTGCACCGGCTCAGCCCTGCCAAAAGGGCGTTACACAGAGAACCGCCCACGTGGCTGCAACGCAAGCGCAGCCTGCAAGGTTGAGGTCGTAGCAATAGACGACAGATCGACTCCTAAACTCACCAGCGTTTGGGCAACTTCGGGGCGAATACCGGCCAGTGTGGTCGTTGCCCCCATTAAGCGGGCCGCTTGGGCAACGTGCAACAATGCCGCGGCTGCATAGGTATCAATCACCGCCACACCGGTGACATCGATCACCAACATCCGGGCGCCAGCTCGCTCGATCGCTTGCAAGACATTCTCGAGCAATCGTTGCACCCGATTGCTGTCAAGCCCGCCGACTAACGGCACAACCAGCGTATCATCACGCACCGGAATAATTGGCATATCGAGTTCAAGAATCAGCCGGTTCAACTCCTGTTGCGAGCGCAGCGACTCTTCCAATTGGGACATCGTGGCGCGTTGTTCATCGGCGAGGCGTTGCAATGCTTCAGTTCGTTCAGCGATCCGCGCTTCTAAACCAGCATTCACCTGAACTAAGCGCTGGTTCGCTTCCTCGGCTTGCCGGCGCAGCTCGCGCGCCTCAAACAGCGCGGCGGCTAAACTGCGCGCGCCGATAAACGTGATCAACGCGCTCACCGTGAGCAAAACCGAGACATGCGCAGCCGCATATTCAAGCAAAATCTTTGCCCGCGTTGCTTCAGGCACCGTGAACACAACAAGGGCGAGCGCAGCGAGACAACCGCCCCACACGATCCAAATCTGATGCGGTTTGAGCAAAATGCTGGACAACAATACGCAAAGCAGAAGGTAGATGATGTTGAATGGGGAGTCAGGATTAAAAAACATGCCGCTCAGCGAACCAA
>JAUQOZ010000392.1 GCA_030550625.1 Chloroflexota bacterium
TCGTGATGGCGTGGCCCACATTAGTGGCGCAACCGAAACCGATGCCGCTTTTGGCTTGGGCTTTGTCCATGCCCAAGAACGGCTCTGGCAAATGGAGGTGCAACGCCGGATCGGCCATGCCCGCCTGTCTGAAGTGTTTGGCGAGACGACGCTGCGCACCGACAAGTTTTTGCGCACGCTCGGCGTGGCCCGCGCCGCCCGCAGTGCGCTGGCGAAGTTCGATAATGAGACACTCGCCATTCTTGAAGCCTATGCCGCTGGCGTGAATGCGTTTCTCGCCACCAATCCGGTGTTGCCGCCCGAATTTCTGATCCTCGGCGTGCAACCCGAACCGTGGCAGCCGATCGATTCACTGGTGTGGGCCAAGATGATGGCATGGGATCTTGGCGGTAACTGGAGCGATGAGGTGCTGCGCGCCTTGCTGATCGCTAAAGTTGGTCCCGAAGATGCTAACTTTCTGATGCAGACCTATACTACCGACGGGCCGCTGATCTTGCCCGAAGGGATGCCGGCGCTCGAAACGGCTGGCCTCCCAAGCCCGCCGATCCAACCCGCCACCGCACAAGCGATGCTTGATCTGTGGGAGACCATCCACCTAACGACCGGTCTCGGCGATCTGCTCTCTGGCTCGAACAATTGGGTGATCGGCGGCTCGCGCACGGCCAGCGGCAAGCCGTTGCTGGTTAACGATCCCCACCTCGGCAACCGCATCCCCTCGATCTGGTATCTGGCCCACATGCAGGGTGGCCGGATCAATGCAATTGGCGCAACCTTCCCCGGCTTGCCGGCGATTGTGATCGGCCACAATGAGCGGATCGCATGGGGCGTGACCAACACTGGCCCTGATGTGCAAGATTTGTATATCGAGCGGATCGACGCTCAAAATTATGTCGAATATAACGGACAGCGCGAACCGGCAACACTGATCAACGAAGTGATTCGAGTCAAAGGCGCTGATCCAATCACGCTCACGGTGCGCATTACGCGCCACGGCCCGATCATCAGCGATGTTCAGAGTGATCTGCCCGATACGCTTGCCTTCCGGTGGACGGCGCTCGACGATGATGATCTGACCATGCGCGCGTTTCTCAATATCAACCGCGCACAGAACTGGGAGGAGTTTGTTGCGGCGTTGCGCGATTACAAGACGCCGATGCAGAATTTTGTGTATGCCGATGTAGACGGGAATATCGGTTACTACGCGCCGGGAGCGGTGCCGATCCGGCGCAACGGCGATGGCAGAGCGCCGGCGCCGGGGTGGACGGATGAGTACGAGTGGATTGGCTATATTCCGTTCGAGGAGTTGCCGCACATCTACAACCCGCCGAAAGATTACGTCGCTACTGCCAACAACAAGGTGGTTGGCGACGACTACCCCTACCTGCTCGGCACATCGTGGGCCGCCCCGTTCCGCGCCCAACGCATCATCGAGCTGATCGAGCAGGGCAACCGGCTGACGGTGGATGATATGCGGGCGATGTTGGGGGATGTCGTTTCGGTGCAGGCCCGCGAGCTGTTGCCGGTCTTTCGCAACGTGACCCCTGCCGGCGACCGCGAAGCCGCCGCGCTTGAGCTACTGCGCAGTTGGGATGGCGCGATGCGCGGTGACAGCGCCGCTGCCGCCGTTTATCAAGGCTACTACTACGCCGCGCTCGAAGCGATCTTCGCCGACGAGCTGCGCGACGTTTTCACCAACACCTACCGCAACCGGCGCGACTTCCCGGCGCTGGCGCTACGGGCGGTGTTGCTCGATGGCCAGCGCGAATGGTGCGACGATGTGACAACGATTGGGGAAAAGGAGGATTGTCCCGCGACGTTAGCCAAGGCGCTGAGCAACGGCCTGACCGCAATGGCGGCGGCGCAAGGTGAGAGCGATCCAGCGCGCTGGCGCTGGGATCGCGTCCACCAAGCGGTCTTCCCGCATAACCCGTTCAGCCAAGTGGGGGCTTTGCGCGGCCTGTTTGAGCGGCGCATCCCCAATGGCGGCGACACCTTCACCGTTAACGTCGCGCCGGTGCGCATTACCGAGCCGTACCTGCAATACAATGCGCCCTCGTACCGCCAGATCATCGATCTGAGCGACCTCACCAACTCGCGCTTTATGCACACCACCGGCCAATCTGGCAACGTGCTCAGCAGCCGCTACAGCGACTTCCTTGAGCGGTGGCAGCGCGTCGAAGACATTCCGATGCGCTTTGGCGGCGCAATCGAGGGCGAAACATTGGTCTTGCGTCCGGTGCCGTAACTGCTAGGTCACGGACTTGACAACACCACCACCAACGTTGGACGATTCTGCGCGTTCCAATCTCCGGTGCGGCTAGTGACAAAATATTTGCCGCTGTGGTAGGCGCCATCCGCCGAGTAGAGCGCCAACCGCAGCGGCTGGCCATTGGCATACGCCTGCACCACCCCGCGCGTGACGTCAATTTCGCACTTCGGAAGATTATTCCAATCGGGCGGGTCGAGCATCACCCCAATCCAACAACTGCCGACGTTCTCACGCGCGAGCGGCGCATTGTTCCACGTTAAGGCATCAGGGTTCCAATCTTCACCCGCCACCATAGCTTGGATCAGCGACGGCTTGGCATCTTGGGGTTTCGCATTCCCCATCTGGCTCAGAATCAGCTTCGCTGAAACGACGGTGCGCCCGGCGGGCAAGCTGTTCAGCGGGAAGGTGAGGTAATACTTGGCAAAACACGGCCAGTCGGCAATGTCAGACTGATTCTGGATACTCACATCAGCTTTATCCACCGGCTGCGACCAATTGCCCCAGCGATCCCAGAAATTGCCGTCAGCATTGCACATATTGTCATCCTGCCCGCCAACGCCGGCATCAGCCACTGTCACGCCATTCAGACCGTGGCGGAGAAGGTACTCTTGCGTGGCGCTGACCGGCGGCGGCGTGTAGACCGGCAAACCAAAACGGAGACCGCCCCACGTGCGGGGTTGATTCGGGTTGAGGTTCGGCGGCCAAACCTGATCGGCAATCGGCGTGCCGGCAGCGTTATCGCGGTCATGCACGATCACCCCCAACCGCCACTGCGTGCCATCGGCGGGCCGGCCAGCGAGGCCGAGGCTGGTGAAGGGGATGCGAAAAGTCATCGCCCAACCGCGATCCTCATCGTTATCGTTGTTGAGCGCATCGCCGCGCCAGCCGGGGATGGTGCTGAACGCGACAGTGGCCGCCGCCCAACTGCCGCCGATGGCGCGCTGGCTCAACTGATAGCGCGCATCCGGCTCAGGCGGGCCGCGAAACTGGGCAACCAACCGGTAACTGGTTGGCCCAAGCTGGGAGCCGCCACTAGTGTCGATGAAGACGGTCGCCGCATCCCACGCGGTCAGATCGGCGGCAGCGGGAGTGGTATCGTACCAGAGTTGCCGATCAAAGACCGCGAGATAGAGGTAGAGCGCCTCGTTGTTATACCCAATCCGCACATCGGTATAGTTGCTGGTGTAACTGACTTGACCAAACCAGAAGATCGCCATTTCATCGAAGCGGTCATTGGTGACGTTGGCCACCGGAAAATAGGGCGCATTGATCCAATACTGGGGTTCGCCGGATGGCGCGAAGACGGCGGGCAACCACTGGCGGAAAGGTGGATTGTTAGCGGTGGTGATAGCGAGGGGAAGAATGAGGGCTAGGACGATGAGGGAGACCAGACCGAAGCGTAAGAAACGATGACCCAAGGGAGTACCTCCTAAATAGAAGCCCAGCGAGAAGCTCAACGTGCTTCTCGCTCCCCCCCGGTCATTGGGAGCGAGGGTTGGTCACGTGACGAATCACGAATCCAACGACCGCTCTTCC
>JAUQOZ010000160.1 GCA_030550625.1 Chloroflexota bacterium
CGGCCCAAGGCGTACCGGTTGATGTTGGGCGACAATAGTTCGGTGGGGGTATTGTAGCGACACAGCGTGCTGTGCCCCAAGAGACACAGCACGCTGTGCCCCAAGAGACACAGCACGCTGTGCCCCTACCATCCCGCTGCATCCGCATCAGACTGAACTTCTTGGCGGCGCATGCGCCAATACTGGGCGGCGAAGCAGATGACGGTCGTGCGATCAAACACTTTCGCATCGATGTCGTTGCGTATATCGAGCACCTTGTAGAGGTTATCGATATATTTGCGCACGGTGCTCTCGCTCAAATGGCAGTGGCGGGCAAGATGGTCGGGCGTGAAGTGAAGCTGCATGGCTATGTCGCGCAAGTGGCGCGGCAGCCGGTCGAACCGAGGTGCGATCCGTTGCACGGCAGCGCGTAGGCGCGGATCGTCAATCGAGGCCAGAAAGTGGTCTGATGGCTGCATTGTCGTCTCCTTGGATGGCGCCGTATGGTTGTCTGCGCATTCGTCCGGCCTTCGATCTTTGTGATGAGCAGCCGTACCATTGCGCTGAAGCCGGTTTTGGTTGGCTCACTCCAAGAAATGCCAACAATGGCCGAATTTGGCAGTGGTGTTGGCTGTGCGGAATGTAATTGGGCTGTGGGGTTGCGAATGGTGAATTGGGTTTAAGGAGTATGAGGATGGCATAACTGATTTGCTTTTCTCGCGGAGTTGATTAAGAGCTAAGCAGTAGATGTATGGATCGCACCGCATGGCGAATGCGGCGCAGCTATACTCTTTGGATCGAATCGCAGGTGATTAGACGCCACCCTCCCCTCCATTCCCTCCCGGCATCCACTCTGGCGGGATGGGGATGCCGAGGTCGATCATCGCCGTGCGGCTAGCTTGATCGACCGGCATCCACACCACGACCTGCGGATAAAGCTCATCGCTGAGGGTGATAAACAACGAGCGAAAGTTGATGATTTGTCCGGTTGCTGAGCGGATAGTAGAGAGATAGAATGGCGGCGCGGCGTCGCTCACAGGGGCCGTGTACGCATCGATTGGAGTATGCTCCCACAACTCGCTGAAATGGGGTAATGCGCGCCAGCGCGCTACGCGCTCGATATACCACGACTCGCGTTCACAATAAGCGTTTTGCACCTTGAAGCCGTAGATGTTTCGCTGAGCGAAACGGCACCATCGCTCGTGATCAAGGTAGAGCAAGGGATAGATCGGTGAACGCGGATCAAAAATCATCTGTATCACGTTGCGCATTTCAACCGGGATAGCTTCATACGCCGCGCGCGTGATACCCGCTACAGCGAGCAAATGCTCGTTCACATCGAGCACGTCCCAATCGCGGTTGATAATGTATGCCGGCAGCGGAACGAACCGCATGACTTCGCGGGCTACCCGCACGAAGGTTGCTAATACCTCACCTGACCGGTACGGGTGGATGGGGTAATGATGGGCGCTGATCAGAAGCCGGTTGCGTTCAGCGAGATCACATTCTAAGTAATCGGCAATTGCCATCACAACATCGCGTGACGGCGGTTTCTTCAGTTTCCCTGAACGGATCGCTGGGTATGACGAATAGACTTCGCGGAACTGGTTGTAGGTGAAGGTCTTGGCTTCGTGTTGCCAATAGCTCGGCGGGCGTTGCTGTTGGGCCAGTTCATTGCGCCGGCGCTGGCGTAATTCTTCGACCGCCACGACGAACGCTTGGCAGTCAGGATGAGGGCGGCGTTGGCGGTTCATAGCAATCCCAACCGGCTATCGTAAGTTTCCTCGCGATTGATATTGGGCGCCGAACGTCTCAAAACGACACAGCAGGCGTCGTGCAATTAGACGGCTTGATCGATCCATTCCTCATGTCTATACTATAGAGCAAGAAACAACCAAAATTTTTGAGCTTTTTTGCGGTTGTTTTGCGGTCTTCGCTTTTATTTCTCATTTCATGAATATCGACGAAGAAATCAACGCATTACGCCGTGAAATCGAGCAATTGCGCGCCGAGATAAGCGCGTTGCGCCGTTGCTGTGAGCAGTGCTGTGCTGAACGCCAGCCGGGCCAGTTGCCAGCCGATCGGCTAGCCGCTTTTACTGAGTTGGTGAAAACCCTGTTGAAAACGACGCTGTCTAACGATCGTAAACACAGCCGCCGTTATCACACGCTCACCGAACTAGCCGAGGCGATAGGGCTTTCCAATGCGACCCTCAGCCGCAAACTCCATGGCAAAGAGCCGCTGCTGCCGGCGGATGTGAAGCGAATTGTGCGCCAATTGTTGATCTGGGGATGTTTAGATAGTCGCATGCGTACTCGTCACATTTTGAATGAGATGGGCGTAGCGGATTTTACACCGGCAGAATATCACGAAATAGAACTTATTCGCGGCTACGAGATTTATCCTTATTCGCAGTCAAAGATCGATCGGCTCCGTGATGATTTGAGTACGCAGCAGATTGCCGATCTCGTTGCACGGGTGGGTTATGGCGCCGGACAGCATACTCCCGACGCGCTGATCACGTTTATGCGCGAGCGCAAAGAATACGCGCAACTGCGCATGATTGCGCTGGAGGTCTATGTGCGGGCAGTGCCGCCGGCGCAATGGCGAGCCGAGGTGTTGAGCGAGTTGTTGCGCGATTTTGATGCTAGTGTACGTAAGTTTACGTTACAAATCATGCGCGAGCATCAGGCGCCGATTACTGAAGCTGATCTCTTGCATGTCCTCAACGACTCGCACCAAGATGTTGTCTTGCATGCGGTGAAGCTGGCCGGTGATTTGGTGCGGGCGCAGCGGATAGCGCCAGCGTGTCTCGCTATCCCTAATGTTGCGAACCATCGTTACTGGTTGATCCGCTTGCGGGCGATTGAGGCGCTGATAGCGGCTGATCTCGCATACAACCGGCCCGATACGATGAGTCTCTTGCAGGCGTTTGCCGGATCGAAATACTGGAAATCACGCAAGCTGATCATTGAATACATCAGCGAGCGCTACCGGCGCGGTTACTTGACCGGGGCAGATTATGACCGTGCGTTAGGCTTGCTCGAACAATGGGCGACCGATGGCCGTTCGTCGTCTGAGAATGGCGAACGGGCGCGGGCGGCGGTGGCGTTGTTGCGCGGTTATGATGACTCCCCGAACAGCTCGCGCCAGACGTCGTAGACGGCGTTTTTGGGCGCTCCTAGTTCTTGGGCGGCGCGGCGCACGGCGGCGCTGCCAGTGATACCTTGGGCGGCGAGCTGGCGCAGGTGGGAGGCGATGGTTTCAGGGGTGGCGCCGGCTGGTTGGGCGCGCAGGCGCTGGCGGTCGCGTTTGCGCTCGCTGCCCGGCTCGGCCCCGGCAATCACGATGGTAAACTCGCCGCGGGGCTGGTGGTTGGTAAAGTGTTCGATCAACTCATTTGCAGTGCCGCGTGCGATGGCCTCGAAGCGTTTGGTGAGGTCGTTGGCGACGGCCAGTTGGCGCTCGCCGAGTTGCGGCAATGTCGCGCAGCGCCTCTAGCAGGCGGTGCGGCGTCTCGAAGCAGATCACGGTCAATGTGAGATCGGCAATCTCGCTCAGCAGCTCGCGGCGCTCGCGCGGTTGGCGGGGCAGAAAGCCGATGAAGGCAAAACGGCTAGTGTCCATCCCCGACGCGACTAGTGCTGCCAGCGGCGCGCTGGGGCCGGGGATGGGCGTCACGGTGTGCCCCTCCGCTAGACATGCCTGCACCAGCTCGAGGCCGGGGTCGGCGATCGCCGGTGTGCCGGCGTCTGAGACCAGCGCCACGTCACCGGTTTGCAACGCGGCCAGTATCTCGGCGCGCCGGGCCAGTTTGTTATG
>JAUQOZ010000164.1 GCA_030550625.1 Chloroflexota bacterium
AGGCACAGCTTCAGTACACGAATGGAGCACCCTGCTCCTACCTCACGGCGGGAGCGGGTTGGGGATGGGGGACAGATACCGCCACGACCCGATGCCCACATGATACCTTTTCGATGAGTGATAGAGTCTCGCTCTTGGGGGAGATTGCTTCGCCTCGCGGCGGGCCGAGCGGGGCTCGGCCCCGACCGCTCGGCTCGCAATGACAAGCGGGAAGCGGCGCTTCACTCCACAGCGCAAGACCAGCCACCGATCGCTGTGATGATACCGTTACGCTCGCCATTCACGGCCTAATCCGGTGCAACAGCGCCGTCAGCCGGTCATAATCCTCTTTGAGCAGCCGGGCCAATTCGCGGCCCACCCGCACCAGATAGGCTGGGCCATCGCGGCGGGCCAATGCGATTGCGCGGACGGAAGCGGCCAGCAGTTCATCTGATGGCACACCGGGAGCGAGCAAGACGGTGCGCAGAAAATCGAGTTGTTCGCCGAACTGCGCCAACTCATGCGGTTCGCAGGGGTAGACCGAATAGTGAACCGGCGGCGGTTGGGGCGGCAAGCGCTGGAGCAAGCGACCATCAAGCGCGTACCCGACAGTCAGCGCGGCAAACTCGGTTTGCAACACCTCGCCGAGATCGGGATGTTCGCGGTAGATTTGGTCATCGTACAGATTACGCCCACTATAGGTACGGCCCCGCACAATCGCCCGCCCGCCCGGCTCGCGGCTGCCGGTGTGAATATCAAACACCAGCCCATAAACCGCCAACGCCTGATCGCGAGTTGTGGCCCGCACCAACGCGCCAAACGGCGGCGCAGCCAACAATTCGTACGTTGCAGCGACAAACTGGGTCGTCGAAGACTCAATGATTTCACCGATCCGGCCATTTTGCGGCAATGTCATGATCGTCATCCCTGCACAAACTGCTTGCTCTCACGCTTGGCCGAAACGCCAGCCGGCGCTTCGGCGCGCTGGAGCGCACCGGAGACCATCTGCTCGAACACGCGCCGCTCGGCGCTGCGAATCACTGCTTGCTCGTGGGCGCGTTGCAAGGCGATCGGGTAGCCCTGCCCGCGCGCCGCTTGATCGTAGACCAGCGCATGCACCTGATCGACCCATTTCGACTGGTCGGCCACCCAACCGGGCAATTCGATGCGGGCCAGCTCGCGCCCGACGCGCAAGAAAAAGAAGTGGATCGCATGGTGCTCGTAACCTTCAACATTGATCCGGCTCAATGAGCGGAAGATTGGGCCGCGCTGGCCTTCACCCAAGCGTGCGGCAAAGATATCGGCGTCAATCAGGTCTTGGCAGATCATACACGAGGGGATTTTACCGCTCTTGGCATCGCTGCACTGGGCGCAATTGGCGCCGCGCTGCGCCGTCACATTCACATCGGGGCAGAACATCAAGCGCACCAACCCCACCACTTCCGGCGACCGGCTGCGGCTGATGTACGACGCGACCGGAATCGCATGTTGGCGCATCCGTTCGAGGTAGGCCAAATATTGCCGCAAAAAGTGATCGCGCACCTTGGCATCAGCATTCGCTAGCGCCCACCGGATCAGGGTGCCATCTTGCAAGGCCAACCGCGGGATGGCCGGATCGGTCAGCGCGCCGATGGCCAACTCGCCTAACGCCACCCCCTCTTCGACATCGCGCCGCACGCTGAGCAACGCGCCCTCGATCGGGATGCGACGAGTACCATCATGGAAAAACAGATCCGATTCAGCAAAGTAGAGCTTGGGGGACGACTCGAGCCGCGCTTCCGGCTGCGCACCGTAGCGAATATAGACTTGCCCGATGTTGATCAGATAACAACTCACCTCGCCGTGGCGATCAACATCGATATGCGAGCCATCAGTCGCGGCGATGGCGTAATCGGTGGGGATGGAGGGCAGATTGCGCACCGTCTCGAACGGCTCAACCGGCGCTGCTAGCAGCCAGTTGGTCGACGACTCGCTGTACTTGACGGCTTCAGCCCAATATGTCTCACGGCCAGTCTCGCGCAAATATCTCTTGCGCACCTCGGCGACCCGCGCATCGCGCTGGCGCGCCTCTCGCGCTACGGTCTGGCTCATCGTACGCACCTGCTCACCTAGCGCCGCAAGATTGAGACTCATGCCTGCTCCTTCGCTCACCTGTTCGCATTGTGTAGCATAGGTGATCTGATGCGGTCTGTCAATGTGGAATACAGAGTGAAAAGTAGTCCTCACATCAAGGTTGGCAGTTCGTACAAAAACGTTGCGATGATTGCGCCAGCCTCACGCATTAGCGCCGGCTCCGATAGCTTGACATCCGCACAGCGCATCATCAACGCGCCGGCAAACTCTTGGGTCTGAGCAGACTCATGCTCTCTACCGCAGGGGCAACACTGGCAACTTCCATCGTTACCGCACAGACACGCCACATCTGAATAGTATTACCACAGAGACAAGGACTGCATGCTGACCAAGCAGCGAGCGTCGCCTCATATCATATTTTTGCGATATTGCCGGCAGCGCTCCGCTTGCTACGATACGACTCAGAGGCGCTCGATAGGCACTCATCACTTCCACCATCTCCCCACGTGCTTCGC
Source organism: Chloroflexota bacterium (assembly GCA_030550625.1). Taxonomy (GTDB): domain Bacteria; phylum Chloroflexota; class Chloroflexia; order Chloroflexales; family Chloroflexaceae; genus Chloroflexus. The sequence continues at coordinate 2,568 of JAUQOZ010000164.1, forward strand.
AGATCGCCCAAGCAGCCGCAACCTGCCAGCTTGAAGATTCGTTTCGCCAACTACCAACAGGAGGGGATCTATGCAGCCGAGCAAGACAGAACCTGCTCTTACCCGGCTACCGTTTGGGATGGCGGTGTTAGTGGGGATAAGTATTATCTTAGCCCTGTTTTCCATCAGCTTTCCGATCAAGCCAGTCGTTGCTTCGCCACCCCTTGATCCGGCGTTAGAACAAGCGGTGAGCACGGCAATCAGGAACCAGCAGCCAAACGCGACGACAGCCCATATCATTGTCTCGCCAATTTCGCGCGTCAAAGCGTGGGTCTTTGGCTCCACCGCTATCATTCCCCAACCCTCATCTGATGGCGCAACGGATCAAGAGACGGCGCCGCAAATCTTGCTCTTCTTTGCCGAGCAACGAGACGGCGGATGGCAAGTAGCGCTAGAACACACCCCTGCCTTTGCCCAAGCACTCACCCGAATCCCCCAACATCTGCTGACGCCGGAGCAATGGTCGACCATGCCGACGACGGCTCAATTGAGCGGCGACGGTTCAATGCAACTCAATTTACCGTGGGCAGTGGGAGAGACGTGGAATCTCACCGGCGGTCCACACGATAACTCGAGATCAGCGCTTGATTTCGCGGTCAATGGTGGCCGTGTGCGCGCGGCGCGGGAAGGTGTAGCCTACACCCCGTGCGGTCAAAGTTCGGATCTGGTTCGGATCGATCACCCCGGCGGCTTTAGCACCAATTATTACCACCTCGCTGGGATTGCCGTTACGAATGGGAGTTGGGTCGAACGGTACACGTATCTCGGTATGATCGGCACTGGCACCCGTTGTCTCGGTGGCTATGTGACCGGTGCGCATGTGCAATTTTGGATCACACGAGGTACGACCCCAGTACCAATTGACGGCATTGATATTGGCGGCTGGACGGTCAGCGCGCTTCCCGGCGATTACAATGGTTGTATGACCCGGATTCGCGACGGGTATCGCCAATGCACCCGCTATGGCAGCAGCGGCCTGATTGAGGGATACGGACGGATCACGAACGAGGGCAACATTCCCCCCAATCCGCCATACCTGATCAGCCCCGACAACGACGCCATCATCAAGACGGCTACCGTCACCTTACAAGTGGCCGATGCCGGCGACCCGGATAACTGGCCGCGACCCATTCGCAACTTCTTCTTTAGGATTACAAAATCTGACAACTCGTGGAGCGC
>JAUQOZ010000020.1 GCA_030550625.1 Chloroflexota bacterium
CGAGCTACTTCCATACCACCCTCACTTATAAATATGATGACTCGTCGCAGAGAGTAAGGTTCATGGTATGGGTAGCATGTGACGAATCAGATAACAATTTTGTCATCTTGCTACACCAAAACAATGACGAACGAAGGGAAGATTGCTCTTCCACAATAATCTCGCATTTTCACATCTGTCAAATGAATCTTGTCATCTTTTCTTAACATTTTCTTAAAACATTAATCATTGCCTCAACCAGCCAGTGCCACAAGTAGCAACAGGGGCGGCCTTACCGGCCGCCCCTGCGCGCCAAGCGCGTATCGCTAAGCTTGATTACGCTCCCTGCTGATCCTCAGCTAGCAGTTGGCGCAACACATACTGCAAGATACCGCCGTGGCGATAATACTCGACCTCTTGCGGGGTATCAATGCGGACGCGGGTCTGGAACTCGCGCACAGCGCCATCGGCAGCCGTGGCGCGCACGGTGAGGATTCGGCCATTGGCGAAGCCGCTGGCAATTGCATCAGCCAAACCGATCACATCGTAGACCTCGTGGCCAGTCAAGCCGAGGCTGGCTGCGCTCTCGCCGGGCATAAACTGGAGCGGCACGATCCCCATCCCAACCAGATTCGAGCGGTGGATGCGCTCGAAGCTCTCGGCGATCACCGCCTTGACCCCCTGCAAGTAGGGGCCCTTGGCGGCCCAGTCACGGGACGAGCCGTTGCCGTACTCCTTGCCAGCAATCACGATCAGCGGCGTGCCATCGGCTTGATAGCGCATCGCTGCGTCGTAGATGGTCATTACCTCACCGGTGGGCAAGTAAGTGGTAAAGCCGCCCTCGGTGCCCGGCGCCAACTTATTGCGCAGACGGATGTTAGCGAAGGTGCCGCGCACCATCACCTCGTGGTTGCCACGGCGCGCGCCGTAGCTGTTGAAATCGGCTGGGGCGACGCCATGCTCGATCAGATACTTGCCGGCGGGCGAATTAATCTTGATGCTGCCGGCGGGGCTGATGTGGTCGGTGGTGATGCTATCACCCAGCAACGCCAGCACCCGCGCGCCGTGAATCTCGGCCACCCGCTCAGGCGGGGTCGGGCTCATCTGGTCAAAGTACGGCGGCCGGCGGACGTAGGTGCTAGCAGGATCCCACGCGAAGCGATCGCCAGCCGGCACCGGAATGTTTTCCCAGCGCTCATCGCCGACAAAGACGCTGGCATACGAGCGGCGGTACATTTCGGACTGAATCGCAGTCTCGATTGTTTGCTGCACCTCAGCCTGCGACGGCCAGATGTCGCGCAGATAGACCGGCTGGCCATCCTTGCCAATCCCTAGCGGTTCTTTATCCAGATCAATATCGATCCGGCCAGCGATGGCGTAGGCCACCACCAACGGCGGCGACATCAGATAGTTAGCCTTGACATCTTGCTGCACGCGGCCCTCGAAGTTGCGGTTGCCAGAGAGCACCGAGACCGCAACCAAGCCCGACTGTTCGATCGTCTGGCTGATTTCCGGCGCCAGCGGGCCAGAATTACCGATGCAGGTCGTGCAGCCATACCCAACCACGTGGAAGCGCAACGCTTCGAGATAGGGCAGCAAGCCAGCGTTAGCCAGATACTCCGTCACCACTTTCGAGCCGGGGGCGAGTGAAGTCTTGACCCACGGCTTGACGGTCAAGCCGGCTTCGACTGCTTTCTTGGCCAGCAGACCGGCAGCCACCATCACCGACGGGTTGGAGGTGTTGGTGCAGGAGGTAATGGCAGCGATCACGACCGAACCGTGGTGCAGCTTATAGCCAGCGCCGGGAACCTCGACCGCAGTCGCGGCGAAATCGGCAGCGGAAAGGGCGGTATCGGGCTGGGCCGGATTGATAATCGCCGGCACGGCCATGTGGAAGGTGCGATTGACGTCGGTCAGCGGCACCCGGCCTTCGGGACGCTTGGGGCCGGCCACGCTCGGCTCAACCGTGCTCAGATCCAGCTCAAGCACAGTCGAATACTCGGCTTCGGGGGTGTGCTCATCGTGGAAGAGGCCCTGCTCTTTGAAGTAGGCCTCAACCAACGCCACCCGCTCTGCGCTGCGGCCAGAGAAGCGCAGATAGCGCAACGTCTCATCGTCAACCGGGAAGATACCGCAGGTCGCGCCGTACTCGGGGGCCATATTGGCGATGGTGGCGCGATCAGCCAGCGGCAGATTGGCCAAACCGGGGCCAAAGAACTCGACAAACTTGCCGACCACCCCCAACTTGCGCAACATCTGGGTAACGGTCAACACCAGATCAGTCGCCGTCGCCCCCTCGCGCAGCCGGCCGGTCAGCTTAAAGCCCACCACCTGCGGGATCAGCATCGAGAGCGGCTGGCCGAGCATCGCGGCCTCGGCTTCAATGCCACCGACACCCCAACCCAACACACCGAGGCCATTGATCATCGTGGTGTGCGAGTCAGTGCCGACCAGCGTATCGGGGTACGCCTGCACCGGCCCGCTCGCGCGCGGATTCTCGTCGCTGGTAAAGACCACGCGGGCCAGATACTCAAGGTTGACCTGATGCACAATCCCGTTGCCGGGAGGCACGACTTTGAAATTATCGAACGCCGTCTGGCCCCAGCGCAAGAACGCATACCGCTCGACATTGCGCTGGAACTCAAGGTCTTTGTTAATCAGCAGCGCCGCCTCGGAACCATAGGCATCGACTTGCACCGAGTGGTCGATCACCAATTCAACCGGCTGCAACGGATTGATCCGGCGCGGATCGCCGCCCAACTCGGCCATGGCATCGCGCATCGCCGCCAGATCGACCACGCACGGCACGCCGGTGAAGTCTTGCAAAATAACACGGGCCGGCATAAAGGCCACTTCGCGGTCGGGTTCGGCTTGGGGCTGCCAATTGGCCAGCGCCAGAATATCGTCGGCGGTTACGGTGCGGCCATCTTCGTGGCGGAGCAGATTCTCGAGCAAGATACGGAGCGAATAGGGCAAGCGGGCGAGGTTGACGCCGTGATTGGCGAGGGCGTCAAGGCGGTAGATTTCATAGGTGCGGCCGCCGACTGTCAAAGTCGAGCGAGCGCCAAAGCTGTTGGCCATCGTTCATCTCCTTCAGCAGACCTCTGCAACGGAAGGCCATTCCATGTTGTGGTAGAGCGATTATAGCACGAACTGTCACAAAGTTGTGATTTGTTGCACAAACCGTGCAAAAGGTTGATAGATCACTGGAATTATACCAAATTCGACCGTAGGGCATGAGCATTATCCCTCGCGCAGCACACAGCATTATGTCGCACCAACCTGTATGAGGGCACGATATTCGCACCACGCTGAGATTGCTGCGGGACGAAATGATAGGCGCCTTTGATCCGCACAATGAGCGCAAGACGCACGCTGGCATCACAATCCGGTACCAATGGGTGATTATTTCTGTTGGGATCTTCGTTTAAGATCATAAGAACCTGAAACGCGCTATTACACATACTCTCTTCGCATATCGCTTCAGGTCATGGATCCGCGTATGTAGAGGAGGGGTCGCGATGAACATAGTCGTTCGCGCGCGTGGATGGTTGGCGCTGTTCGTGATTGGAATGATGTGCGTCGCGCTCTGGCCGGCTACGCCGGCGCCGGCGCAATCACAGGTGCGTTTGCCAGTTTTTCGCCTCACTAAGCCCCCGGTCAGTAATGACACCACCCAACAATTGGGCGGAGCACTGGAAGGCATTGGTCGGGCCGCGCCGGCGGGGCAAGACGAGTTTCGCGGCAAGAGCCGGTTTTTCCGGTTGAACGAACAAAACCGCACGGTGCTCACCCAATACGAGGCATCGGGCGGTTTCTTTGCGTATGATCTTGACGGGCTAGGGCGGGAAACGCCTGCCGGCGCGGTTGATGCGGAAGCGGCGAAGCGATTGGCCTGCCAATTCCTCACCAACAACAATTTTGTCAACCGTGATGGCATCCTCGCCAATAATGGCCAGAGCAACTACCCGGCGCGATTGCCGCTCATTCCGGGCACATGCAACGCGACCAAAGACTTTGGCCGCACTACCTTGATTCGCGCCGCCCAAGCCACAGTAAGCGGCGCCGGCCTAGGGCAAACGACCGAATCGATCGTTGGCGTGGTGGTGGAAGTGCCGTTTGGGTTTGTCAATGGCGAGCAATTTATCCCAATCGGCGGCGCCGGCGGGCACATCTCGCTGTTGTTTACGACCACCGATACGACCATTTTGCAAAACGCCGGCGACTCGCTCGACAGTAGCGTCCCCGGTCTCGCCGGGATAGCAATGCCCTTCTTTGGGCGCACGCTGGAGTTCAGCGGCACCGTGCCGGTACGCAGCTTGAGCGACGCGCGCAGCGAGGTTGAGGCGCTGGTGCGCGCCTCATACCCTGATGCAACCAACATCAATGTGCCTGATCCGGTGCTGACGTATATGGTTGATGACGCTTCGTTCGAGCAGACCTTCCTCGAACCGGAAGCGATGTTCGATGATATCACGGTGACGCTGCCAAACGGTGACGTCATCGTACTGCGCTCGTTCTCAACGCCGCTGATGGAAGGCGGAGCGGGCAGCTTCAGCCCAACCGTTACCATCACTGCGCCAGCCAACGGCAGCTCCTTCCCCATTAACGGTACAGTCACACTCACCGGCGCGATAGCCAATGGCACCGCCCCTTACACCTATCAATGGCTGCTCGGCGACGAAACCCCGCTCAGCAGCCCGGCCACACTCAACGCACCCGGCTCGGTCAGCCGTTCGACCGCCTTGCCGGCGGCGCTGCGCGAAACTAGCCCGGATGCGGTGACGATCATCTTGCGTGTGATCGATGCGAACGGCGTGCAGCGCGAGGCCAGCGTCAGCGTCACACCCGACTACCGCTTTGTCTACGTGCCGACGATCATCCGCAGCGGCGGCAGCACCGCTGCTCTGCCGGCGGCTGAGCTAGCCCAATCCGCCACCTACTCGTTCGGCGTTGAAGGCAACTGGGACTACCAACCCTACGGGCCGGGCGGCTCTGACTTACCGGGAGTGATCCCGGATGTGAATGGTTTTCGGATCGGGATGATATTGAACGGCTACACGCAACGCTTCTTCTGGGCAAACGCGAACGCGTGGGAACGCGACTGGCGCGACGTGAGTTTGGGCGGGATCGACAGCACAAGCGGCGTCGATCGGGCGGCCTTCGTCTACTACGCCGGTCATGGCGGCGCCGGCAGCATCGTGATGACCTCGAACAAAGACAGCACGTGGTTTGACGGCACTAAGGCCCGCTATCAAAATCTGCGCTGGGTTGGGTTTGCCTCGTGCCAGACGCTGCGGGTGCAAGGTTATACGCCGGGCAACGAACCGATCCGCAAGTGGTTCAACGCCTTCCAAGGCGCGCACATGTTGCTTGGCTTCAACAGCAACATGAAAGATGTCGCCTTTGGCGGCAACTGGGTGGTGAATATGCAGATGCCGTCATTCTTTGGCATTGACTACCCGTGGGCACAGTTGACGATCGCGCAGGCATGGGTCAAGACGGCGTTCGACATGAACGCCGGCAAGCCGGCCTACATTTATGCCCGCAGCAATACCGTCAATCCGTTGAACGACAAGCTGCCCAAACCGGGCACGGCGATGCCGCCGCGACCATTGCCGGTCACCTCGTACCATTGGGTGTGGTGGGAGTTTTAAGATTGGCGGGCGTGGCGCAGGCGCGTCACGCCCAAATATCGGCCATCTCCCACGCGCGCATCGTCACCAGTTCAGCGGGGTTGCCGGCGGCTTGCACGGCAACCCCGTCGCTATCAGGCCGGCTGGGATAGATACGGCTGGTGATCGAGCGGCGGTCATTGGCAAAGACTTCGATCAGCGAGCCATCGAGGAAGATGCGCAGCCGCAACGGCTCACCGGGGGCCAGCGGCAAGGGGGTATGGTGGGCATCGCGCCAGACCTCATTGCTCAGACTCGAACGGCTGCGGTCGAGGGTGAGGGTAGCGGCGGCGCGATCGTAGCGCAGGATCGTTGCTTCGGCGCCGTCAGGGCTGGCGCGCAGCCACACGCTGGCCGTACCGTGCGGCGGTGGCAGTAGGATCACCTCGAGCTCAAGATGCGCGCCACGGATCGGAACCCACTGCGGTGCGCCGGGCATTACCGGGCCGGGTGATACGCGCTGTTCCATCCCACGCAATTGCCGCACTTCGGCAATCGGCAACGCCACCACCTGCCCATCACTCGCCAGCCGCACTTCGCGCGGCAGCGACATCACCCCGGCCCAACCGGCGGCCAGCACCGCCGCCTCGCTGCGCCCCTCCATCACCCAGCCAAACATAATCCGGCGACCATCGCGGATCGGCATGGTCTGCGGCGCATAAAAATGGGCATCGCCATAATCTAGCTTGTGGGTCAGGGATGGCGTAAACCGGCCATCACGATATTGACCGCGCATCGCGATAGTGTAATACGGGCGCTGATCCCACACCGAACAGATCAGCACGTGATCGCCATTCAACGGAAAAAAGTCTGGACACTCCCAGAGCGTGCCTGTCCAGACCGGATCGAACTGGCCGGCATCACCGATCAGCAACGGCCCGCCGTATTCCCACCGGCGCAGATCATCCGACCGGTACAACAACACCGTGCCGCCTTGGCCGCGTATGCCAGCACCGATCAACATCACCCATTGCCCATCTTCGCGCCATACCGTGTGATCACGAAAGCCGAGCAGATCGAGATCAATCGGCGGCGAGTGAATAATTGGCTCCGGCCACTTCTGCCACGTCAGCAAGCCATCGTGGCTCACCGCCAGACAGGGGGTTTGGACTTCGGGCAGACGAAAACCGGTGTAGATCACGGTTGGCGTGCCATAGTCATTGACCGCGCACCCCGACCAACAACCATCGGCATCAGGCCCTCCCGGCGTAGGCGCGAGTGCAACCGGCTGGTGTTGCCAATACAGCAGATCGGCGCTCGTTGCATGCCCCCAGTGAATATTGCGATGGTACGCTCCGGCAGGATTGTACTGGTAAAAGAGGTGAAACGTCTCGCCCCACTGGATCAGCCCGTTGGGGTCATTCATCCAATTGGCCGGCGGCAAAAAATGGTAGCGGGGGCGATGCGGGTCGCTGGTCATACCGTTCTCTTTCAGCAAAGAAACATTACCGTCGTACCACGCGGCAGTGTGACTGCCGCACTCCATAGGGCATCACACGCAACAGCTCACAACGAGCCGTAAAGTACGCTCTTGCGGATGGTGTGATGCGGCAGTGTGACTGCCGCACGCCATAGCAACACCACATTGCGAGCGTGGCATGCGGCAGTATCACTGCCGCCCGCCATAGTGTGTCACACGTCATCGCTCGCAACATGCCGGAGAGCACACTCTTGCAGATGGTGTGATGCGGCAGTGTGACTGCCGCACGCCATATCAGCCTAGCATTCCTAGCGTGGCATGCGGCAGTTTTACTGCCGCACTCCATAGGCGACCGGCGCCGGTCTCCTAGCTAATGTCGCAGCATACTGTTGGTGAGGCCAATCTACCCCTTCACCGAACCAGCCATCAGTCCGCGCACAAAGAAGCGCTGCAACGAGAAGAAGACGATCAGCGGCACGATCATCGAAATAAACGCGCCGGCAGTAAGCAGATGCCACTCTTGGCCAAACTGGCCAAGCAGGCTGAGCAGACGCTGCGTCACCACCTGCACCCGCGGCTCGGCGCCGAGAAAGACCAACGCCACCAACAGGTCATTCCACGTCCAGAGGAACTGGAAGATAGCGAAGCTAGCCAGCGCCGGCATCGAGAGCGGCAGAATCAGGCGGGTAAAGATAGTAAAGTGGGTTGCGCCATCGAGAAACGCCGACTCGAAAATGTCGCGCGGGATAGTGCTGATGTAGTTATAGAGCAGATACACCGCGAGCGGCAGACCGAAGCCGGTGTGAGCCAGCCAGACGCCGAGATAGGTGCCGCCCAAGCCCAACGCCACATAGTCGCGCAAGATCGGTACCAGCGAGATTTGCAGCGGCACCACCAACATCGCCACCACGAGAATAAACAACGGACGCCGTCCGGGAAAATCGATCCACGCAAAGCCATACGCGGCAAAGGCGGCGATCAAAATGGGGATAATCGTCGCCGGTAGGGCCACGGTCAAGGTATTGATCAGCGCCACCTCCATGCCCACCCGTGTGCCGCTTGTAACGGGGCGATCGGGCAACGGAATGCCGAGCACAATCCGATAATTATTGAGCGTAAAGCGCGCGTTCTCCGGGTTCGTCACCACCGTCCACCAGCCGCTAGTCTTGACATCATCAGCGGGGCGGAACGAGCTTACCAACAAGCCAACTGTGGGTGTAATCCAGAGCACAGTGATCAGAATCATCACCACATACACCATCACGTGGCCAATACGAAAGCGGCGACGATGGCGCGGCGCAGCAAGGGTGGTGCTAGTCATCGGAAGGCCTCCGTCTGCTTGTTAAACTGGCGCAGGTTGTAATACATCACCGGCAATACTGCCAAGAGCAGGATGATGGCGATGGCAGCCGCGCGCCCGTTATGCACTTGCCGGAAGAGCTGGACGAACTGCACGTTTGCGATCACCTGCGTGCCGAAGTTGCCGCCGGTCATCGACTGGACAATATCGAAAATTTTGAGGGTAAAGAGGATAATCGTCGTCGTGACGGTGATCAGCGTACCCTGAATTGACGGCAAGATAATGCTGCGAAAGATTTGGAACTCGTTAGCGCCGTCGATCCGCCCAGCTTCGAGCAAATCAGAAGGGATGCCCTTAATCGCAGCCGAGAGAATCACCATCGAATAGCCAGTCTGCAACCAGACCATAATAATGACAAGAAAGAGGTTATTCCACGGCTGCATCAACAACCAACCCTGCGATTCAAATCCCAGCGCGGTGACAATGCCATTGAGCAGACCAATCTGGGTTGAACCGGTTGGGCGGTACTCGTAGATAAACTTCCAGATCACCGACGCACCCACACCCGAAATCACCATCGGCATAAAGATCAACGCCTTGCAGATAGTCTCAAACACGGGATGGGTGCGATCCACCAGCACCGCGATCAAGAGGCCAAAGCCCACACTCATACCGGTGCCGAAGATCATCCAGAAGAGAAAGTTGTTGCGGTACGACTGCAACATCTCTTGGCTGGTGAAAGCGTAGATATAGTTATCTAGCCCGACGAAATTGATCCCGCGCGCATCGTAGAGGCTGGCGATAAAGGAACGGATCGTCGGCAACACGAGATACCACGTCAGAATAGCCAGCGCCGGCCCGACAAAGACAAAGGGGATCAAGCGCCGCCGCCACGTTGGCCCCAGTTGTTCGATCAAGTAGTTCGAGAGCGTAAAGAGCGCCAACACGCCGCCGACACCCCACAAAATTGCGATGATCGCCGTAATCCACTGCGGGATCTGGGTGTCACGCAGAAAGATAAAGACTTGATAAAGCACCAGAAAGGTGATCGCCGGCACAAAGAGCGAAACCAGCAGGCGGCCAAGCGTGGTCGAGAGGAAAGCGCCAATACCGCTTGGCTCAGGGGATCGAGAAATCTCACGTGTTGGTCGCATCAGAACTCCTCCTTGAGAGGCAACGTTGCCGGTGGACGTTCGCGATCAGGAGAGGGGCGGCGGGCAGATTGCGCCCGCCGCATAACTAGCCAGTGAAGCGCGTTTTTCGGTATATGTAACGCTCGTTAAGAATTGCTGCTAGGATGAGGGCAGAGCGCTGCTCTGCCCTACCGACCCGCAACCTCGCGAGCTAGGGATGCCGCCTATTGCTTATAGGCCGCGTCGATCTCAGCCAAAGCGGCATCAAGCGTGCGATTGCCGCTCGCCCAGTCGGTCATCCCCTTCCAGAAGGCGGCATTGACTGCGGCGGGCATTGCATCGGAGGCGTCGAAGCGGGCGGCTTGCGCAGCGAGAATAGCCTCGGCCACTTGTCGCTCGATCGACGTCGGGTAGACGCTCAGATCCTGATCCTTATGCGGGAAGATACCACCGCCGAGCCGTGCCCATGGCGTTGCCGAGGCGCCAGTCGCCATGAACTCCATAAACTTGCGCACTTCCGGCCGGTCGCGACCCTTGAGCACGACAAACACATCACCACCCACTTCCAGCGCCGGGGTGACATTCGGGTCAATCGGCGGCATCACAAACAGACCAACTTTGTTATCAAGATCGGCCCGCACCGACTCTTGGAAGAAGTTGGTGACGAAGCTGCCTTGCATATGCAGCCAGCAGTTCGGCGGATCGGTGAAGAGGAAAGTTGCCGCGTCACCAAAGTTGGTCAAGACGATCGACTGGCGGCCACCGTAGACATTGCCATCGGTGAACCACACCTCGCCCAAAATCTCGAAGGCGCGCCGCACCTCTGGCGAACTAAAGGCCACTTCACCGGCAATCCAGCGATCGTAGACATCGGTCGGCTGGGTGCGCAGCATAATGTTCTCGATCCAGTCGGTGCCTTTCCAACCGGTCGCCGCCCCCGACTCGATCCCTTCACACCACGGCGTATGGCCGTTGGCCTTCATCTGCTCGGTCAACGCCTTCAGCTCATCCCACGTCGTGGGAACCTTATAGCCAGCCGCTTCAAAGGCCGGCTTGTTGTACCAGATAAAGCCCTTAGCATTGACGCGATGGAAAACGCCGTAGGGAGTCCCGCCAAACGTCCCCAATTCCTTCCAGAACGGCGCATAATTCTGGTCGATCAGCGACAACACTTCCGGCCACAACGGCACCAGATTGCCCTCGGCGGCCAAGCGAGCCGCGCCACCCGGCTGCGGGAAACCAGCAATATCCGGCGGATCACCAGCCTGCACACGCACGACAATCTGGGTATCGAAGTCATTGACGCCGGTGTAGACAACATCAATATCGGGATTAGCCGCCTCGAAGACCTTAATCACCTCTTCAAAGGCATCGGCTTCGCCGCCGCCAAACGCGCCGAGAATCGTCACCCGCTTCTTCTCACCACCGGTTTGGCCAGTCGAACCGCCGGGTTGGGTCGAGCCGCCGCCGCCACACGCAGCTAGCACAAAGCTCACCACGACCATCAACGAGATTAACAACGTCAGACGCGAACGCCGCATGGTTCGTACTCCTTCTGCTGGATACAAGTCAACATTGACAGTAAGACTCTAGAGTTTGCCAACGAACAACGGGTCGCAGGAAACAAGTAAGCCACTTCGCCGGCAAACGATTCCCTTTGTGCCAAACCCACCTCCCTTCTATCAGCGCCAGCGTTACCATTCAACGCTGAGCAAGCGGCTAGATCGACTCCCGTTCGATCAACGGGCAAGGAAGATAATGCTGAATTGGCGGCAGACTCTCACCGGCGGGCAACGTCTGCAACAACTCAACCGCGCGGCGACCCATCTCGTAATGCGGCAACTCGACGGTGGTCAAGGGCGGGTAAAGCTGAGCAGCGATCAATTCGAGATTATCGAACCCGATCACAGCTACATCTTGCGGGATCCGCAACCCCAGCCGCTTGATGGCATCGTAGGCCCCCATCGCCATCTTATCGTTAAAGCAAAAGATCGCCGTCGGACGATCGTCGCGCTCAAGCAGAGCAAGGGCGACGGCAAAAGCATCGTGGGCATTGGAATGGCAACTGCGCACCAAGGCCGGGTCAAACGGCAAGCCATAAGCGGCCAACGCCTGCCGGTAGCCTTCGAGACGGCCAAACAGGGCCGGCATCGGAATAATCTCGTTAATGAATGCGATCCGGCGATGGCCACGACGAATGAGAGCCTCGGTAGCAGTATAGCCACCTTGCACCTCATCGGGAATAATTGCCGGCAACGACCGATCGGCGACAAAACAATTCACCAACACCACCGGCGCTTGGGTCAATTCCGGCGGCGGCGTGACTTCGTGATGGTACATCGCCGCGTACATCAAGCCCTCCACCCGCCGTTCCAACATAAATTGCAGCGCCGTCTGCTCGATATCACGCTGGCCGCTGGTATTGACCACCAACAACATCTGTCGCCCTGCCCACGCCGCCTCTTGCGCGCCGAGAATGATGCGCACCGCGTAGGGCGACGTCACCACCTCATCGGAGATCAAACCCAACGTTTGCGAGTGGCGGGTGCGCAAACTACGCGCCATCGCATTAGGCCGCCAGCCAAGAGCATGGATTGCGGCCCAGACCCGGTCGCGCGTCTCTTGGCTGATGGCGGCGCTGGTGACGTTATTGACCACGAACGAGACCGTGGTTTGCGACACGCCAGCCAGCCGGGCAACGTCGTACATCGACGGCGGACGATTACGTTTTGAGCGAGATTGGTCGTCCATTGACCGTATTGGCTTTTCGAGTAAAACGAATTACTAATTCGATTTATAACACAGAATTAATGACCTGTCAAGAGGATGCAGCGGCTTAACGGTATAATACCAGACTTGTCAATGGTTGCGAAGATCTTGGAGGGAGAGAGGCACAGCGGCGGGGTATCGTAGGGGCACAGCGGCGGGTAGGGGCACAGCGGCGGGGTGTAGGGGCACAGCGGCGGGGTGTAGGGGCACAGCGGCGGGGTGTAGGGGCACAGCGGCGGGGTGTAGGGGCACAGCGGCGGGGTATCGTAGGGGCACAGCGGCGGGGTGTAGGGGCACAGCGGCGGGGTGTAGGGGCACAGCGGCGCTGTGCCCCTACACCCCGCCGGCCCGAATCAACCCAGCCAAATTATTGCGTCCCTGATCAGCCAACAAGGTCGCTTGGGCAATAAACAACTGCGCGGTCGTCACCGCATCGTTGAGCGCATTGTGCTGGGCATAGATCGGCAACCCCAGCGCGCTTACCAACCCGCGCAACTCAACCGCTGGCGCCGGCATATCACGCGACTGTTCACCGAGCCACTGCGCATTCAGGTGCAGGGTCATCGCCAAGCGGGCCGTATCAAGAATGGGGCGGCGCAAGCGTCCGCCAAACGGTTTGAGCGCCGCGTTGATAAAGCGCACATCAATTTCGGCCACATGCACCACCAACACCCGCCCGGCAATCCGCTGCAACAACTCGGCGAGCACCGCTTCGGGCGGCGGCGCATCGCGCAGTTCTTCGGGAGTAAGGTGATGGACGCGAATACTCTCAACGCTCGGCTCGCGATCGGGTGGCGGGCGAATAAGCGAATACCACGTCTGTTTCAGCAAGACGCGCCCATTCTCAACATTGACGGCGCCGATCGCAATCAGCGCATCGTGGCGCGGATCGAGGCCAGTGGTTTCGACATCGATCACCGTATAGGGCACTTCCCGCCACGGCAAGCGCCGGTCAGGTTCGGGGAAGGCTTCGTAGGCCCGCACAAAATCGGCGGGAGGCGTGCGCTGAAAGAGGCGTGACCAAAGCGAAAGCATAGTCTCTCCCGTGCAGGCATCACGCCAACCGATCGGTCTGGAACATGAGCGCCACCCCGCGCTGCACCGAGGCAATCGCCTGCAATGACTCTTTGATCTCGCGCCGTTCGCGCGGGCCAAGCTGGTGGAAATTGACGAGATTATCCGGGGTTAAGCCATTGGCAATCTGCCGCTGCTGATGCTGCAAACGCAACGTCGAGAGCAGTTCAAACGCGCTAATCAGATTATCACCGTCTTCACGGCTCAACACACCGGCGGCCATTGCCGCGCGCAAGCGCGCAATGGTATTTGTCTCATTACTATGAGCTTCAAGGCCAAACAACCGAGCCAGATCCACCACCATCGCTGTGCCGCGCAGCTTCAGATCAAGCAGATCGCGCTGCTCGCCGCGCCGTTCGAGCGCCACTTGGCGGAAAAAGGTGAGCGGCGCCGGTTGGCGAAGGGCGGCGCGGGCAAGGCGGGCCATAAAGATGCGATGTTCGGCGGCGTGTTGGGTAATCGTGCGCAGAATCGGCTCAGCCGGCAAGGCGCCATAGACTTGGCGGTAATCGAAAAAGATCGCCGTGCGCAGCAACGACTCCTCATCAGGCACTTCGATCCAGCGCCGGAAGTAGCGTTGCCAGACCGACAGCGGCTGGCGCCATTCGGGATTGGTCGCCATCACATCGCCGGGGCAACGGGGGAAGCCGCACTCAACCAGCCAACCCACCACCAATTCGGCCAACCGTTCAAAATAGCGCACCGCTTCGGGCGAGGCTTCATCATCATACACCAGCGCATTATCTTGATCGGTGCGCAGGGTCTGCTCATAGCGACCTTCCGAACCGAGCACCAGCCATGCATAGGGCACGGGGGGCGGTCCCAATTCGGCTTCAGCATCGTGCAGCAACCGTTGCAATAAGGCATCGTGGGCAACGGCAACCACGCGACCAATATCGCTGACGCGCGCGCCGGCAGCCATCAACGTATTGACCGCATCGGCCACCTGATCAGTATAACGGCGCAGATCGGCCAGCGTCGTCGCCCGTTGCAACAGACGCGGCAAAAAGAGCGGGCTATTGCTTTGGCGGCGCAAAATATCGGTATGGGTGACGAGACCAATCACGCGATCGTGATCAACCAACGGCAAATGGTGGATCCCGCGTTCGAGCATGAGCAACAAGCCCTCGAAGGCCAGCGCATCAGCCGAAATCGTCGTCGCTGGGGCGCTCATCACCTGCCGCACCAACGTCGTATCGGGCAAGCCTTCAGCGAGCACCCGATTGCGCAGATCGCGGTCGGTAATAATGCCGGGCGGAAACTGATCAACAATCAATGACGAAATCCGTTCAGCGCGCATCAAACGCGCGGCATCTCCTACCGTCGCATCGGCGCTAATAAACACCGGCGGGCGGGCGATCAAATCGCGTAGACGAGTTTGAAACAGAGCCGGGTTCGATTCAGCTTGGCGAGACTGGATCGCATACCCCAGCCGTTCGATCACCGAGGCGGCAAAAAAGGCGGCGAACTGGGGCTGTTCGGCGCGCAAGCGATGAAAAATCGCTCCCGGTAACAAATAGAGCAGGGTATCGGTATGGGCGCGCACCGTCACCAGCGGCGGCTGGCCGCGGATGAGGGATGGATGGCCGAACGCTTCGCCGGGGCCAAGGGTATCGACCACCTGATCGCCGCTGCGCAGCAGATCGACCGAACCCTTACACACAATATACAGAAACTGGGCCGGCTCGCCGCCACGGGTGAGGATGGTCTGGCCAGCGCGGACGAACTCAATCTGCAACTCACCGGCAATCTGGTGAACGACCTGATCGGGCAAGCGATCAAACGGGGGGTAAGAGCGCAAAAAGCGGGCGATCTCGTCCATACCGAAATGCTCATTGATACAATGCGAGGCATCTCCGGGGGGAGATGCCTCGCCAGCGACGACGGAACTACACAGGAGGCTACCGGCGTTCGATCAAGAGACGAATAGCCGTGCGTTCCTCGTCATCGATCGCGACATCGATAAACGACGGAATGCAAACGATATCGATCCCCTCCTCGCTCAGATAGGCGCGGGCAATAGCGACGGCCTTAATTGCCTGATTGGTCGCGCCAGCGCCAATCGACTGCACTTCAGCCGAACCATTCTCGCGCATAACACCGGCAATCGCGCCGGCAACGGCACTCGGCCGCGAGCGGGTCGAGACCTTAAGGACCTCGGCACTGCGCTGCTGACGAGCGGGGGCGGCGCTGCCATCGCCGACAGCCCGCTCTAGCGGCTGGGCGTTGCTCATAGCTTCCTCCTGTTGGTGACGGGTAGATAGACGGCTCGCATCATCGGGCGGAGTTGCCAGGCTCATACCGGCGCAGCCTCCTCGTGTAAAAGAACCCTGATAGCCGACAACCGATGCGTATGGCAATTGTACCACACAGCATCGTGGTTAGCAGACCAAATGGCGAGGAATTTTTCACCACTTGACCTGTGAACTACCGCGCATAATCCACTGCGCGGGTTTCGCGAATAATCGTGACTTTGATTTGGCCCGGATACTGTAAACTCTCCTCTATTTTCTTAGCCACATTCCGCGCCAAATGGATACTCGCCAGATCATCAATCTGATCGGGTTGGACCATCACGCGCACCTCACGGCCGGCCTGCACGGCAAACGCGCGTTGCACGCCGGGGAACGAGGTAGCAACCGTCTCTAGCGCTTCGAGACGCTTAATATACAGATCAAGCGTCTCGCGCCGGGCGCCGGGGCGTGCGCCCGAAATGGCATCAGCCGCGATCACCAAAAACGCTTCGACGGTTTGCGGTTCTTCATCGTAGTGATGCGCAGCAATTGCGTGGACAATCGCCGGCGAACGGCCCAGCCGGCGGGCAATTTCAGCACCGATCAGAGCGTGGGGGCCTTGCACTTCGTGATCGACCGCCTTGCCAATATCGTGCAAGAGCGCAGCCGTTTTGGCAATATTCACATTGGCCCCTAATTCAGCCGCCATGTGGGCGGCCAACAGCGCGCATTCCAATGAATGCTGCAAGACATTTTGGCCATAGCTGGTGCGATACTTGAGCCGGCCTAGCAGCTTGATTAGATCAGGGTGCAACCCTTGCACATTAGCTTCGTAGGCTACGCGCTCACCCTCTTCACGCATAATCTGCTCGATCTCAAGCTGCGTTTTGTGAACCACCTCCTCGATACGAGACGGATGGATGCGCCCATCCTTCAATAACTTCAGCAACGCCACTCGCGCCACCTCACGGCGCACCGGATCGTGGCACGAGAGCGTCACCGCTTCAGGGGTATCATCAACAATAATATCAACCCCGGTGATCTGCTCGAACGCGCGGATATTCCGCCCTTCGCGGCCGATAATGCGTCCCTTCAGCTCTTCGCTGGGCAGATTCACCGTTGAGACGGTCATTTCCGCAACGTAATCGCTCGCGCAGCGTTGAATTGCCAAGCCGATAATCTTGCGAGCAATCTTATCGGCCTCTTCTTTCGTTTGCTGTTCGAGTTCGCGGATGCGGCGAGCGGCATCTTCGCGCGTTTCGCGTTCAACCTCGGCCAAAATAATCGACCGTGCTTCATCGCGCGACAACTGCGAAATGCGCTCGAGCTCTTGCGCCTGCTGACGCTTGAGCCGTTCCGCTTCTTGCGCCAATTGTTCGATTTGGCGCTCGCGTTGCTGGATCAATCGCTCGCGTCGCTCGATCCCTTCGAGTTTGCGATCGATATTTTCCTCTTTGCGTTGCAGCCGCTCTTCTTGCTTTTGCAGACTCTGGCGCGACTCGCGCAATTCGGCCTCGGCCTCGTTACGCAACCGCAACGCCTCATCTTTGGCTTGCAAGAGAATTTCTTTTTGCTGGGAACGCGCCTCTTCGATCAAGAGCCGCGCCTCAGCAGCTTTGCGTTGCACTAGTGAGCTGACCCCATTGTTCGCCCACCAAATGCCTATGCCGGCGCCGCCGGCCAACCCTGCAAGCAGGGCGACGACGGCCCAGAGTAGCTCTGTCACGGTAGCCTCCTATGCAGTTGTTAATGTGCATGGCGCCGAGAATGTATGCTCACCGGCGATATGCGAACAGAATATTGTAACTATGGATCATCAATCCATTAGATAATCCTCATCATACTGATCGATACCCCTGCTGTCAAGACTTTTGCCGCGAGTCAGCGAGTTGAAGAGCGGTATTGCATCTGCTATAATCGGCAAAGGTACGAGAGCGCGTACCCATGTTGTTGCGCGCCTGTTGCATTTTACGCACCATCCTGAGGAGGATGAAACTGCATGCTTCGTTCATTCTGGCGAGCCACGTTGCTCTTGCTTATCCTTGGCCTGAGTTTGCTGGCGCTGGCGACCTGCGCTAATCAACCAACGCTGGGGACGCCATTGTTTGTACAGCAATTGACTGCGCAACCGAGCAATTATGCCGGGCGTGAGGTGACGGTTGACGGGGCATACGTGTGGCGACCGGGCGATCCGTCGCTGTCGGTGCTGGCAGTGGGGGTCAGCACGCTTGACAATGGTCTCGATGCGCAGCCGATCGGCGAAGCGATTTGGCTGGAAGGCTTCCCGGCGGAAGTGACCGAGCATCTGCACCGGCCGGGTGATGCGGTGTACGGCTTTGTCCGGGTGCGCGGTCGTTTCGAGGCGAATGGCAACTATGGCCCCGGCGGCGCATACCGCTTCTTGTTAACCGTCAGCAGCGCTGAACCAATCGAGCGCATTCGCCGCGTCGAACAGCGACTCGCCGATCGCCCGCTTGGCCCTGATAAAGTATCGTTCTTTGAATTGTTGCGCAATCCGCAGCAATATCAGGGGCAACGGATCACGACGCAAGCGTACTATTTCTGGAATTCGATCATTTATGTCCTAGCCGAGGGCATCTCAATTGAAGAAGACGGATCGAGTCCGCAGCCGGTCGGCGGCGCGATCTGGGTCGAGCAGTTCCCGCCTGATCAGTCGGCGCTGCTGACTATCGGCCCCAATAACAGTTTTGTATGGGGGCTGGTAGAAGTAACCGGCACCTTCCAGACTGGCGGCGGCTTTGGGAAGGATGGCGCCTACCAGAGCATCTTTTTCGTCGAATCGGCCCGGCCAGTGCAACCGTAAGCATCCATTCATACACAGCGAGGCGACGGGGGTGTATTACTTCATCGAGCCGATGCGCGAAGATGACATCCCGGCGGTGCAAGCAATCGAACGGCAGAGCCAGATGACGCCGTGGTCGGCGCAGACATACCGGCGCGAGATTCAAAACCGGCAAGCATGCCGCTATGTGGTCGCCCGCGCCGATACGCGCCCGCCAAACGGCGCACCGCCGCAACCCGATTATCCGCTGTTAGTGCGCATGTTGCAACGGCTTGGCCTGATTGGGCCATCACCGGAACAACGCGCCCCGATCGTGGGTTACGGCGGCATCTGGCTGAATGAGACGAGCGGCCACATTACCACCATCGCCGTCGCCCCGCCGCACCGCCAGCGCGGCGTCGGCGAGCTGATCCTCAATGCCCTTATCGATGGCGCGTATGAACTAAATGCGCAATACCTCTCGCTAGAAGTGCGGGTGAGCAATCTGACCGCCCAGCGCCTCTACCTGAAATATGGCTTCCGCCCAGTCGGCCAGCGCGCCCATTATTATATCGACAATCAGGAAGACGCACTGGTGATGTGGACAGATCCGATCACAACTACCAGCTACAAAGAGCGTTTGCGGGAGTTGCGCCGCCAGTTATACGAACGCCTGCGCCAGCAGGCCGATCAGGTCGTTGCCGATAACCCCAGCAGCGGTCCGAGCGTTGGGTAGAGCGGGCTTTGGCGAAGATCGGCGGCGCGGAACCGGCCACGATACACAGCATCGGCCAGTTCGCGATGGAGCTGGGCCAGCCGGTCGCGACCCTGCACTCGATCGCGAAACGCGGCATGGCGCAAGAGCAACGCCGCCTCGTTGCGTGGTGAGAGTTTGCCGGCAAAGATGTGGTGCGGCGCGCGCGGCGCTAGCCCCACCTCATCGCAACGGGCTAAGAGTTCGCGATCGCGATCTTGCCGGTAGAGCGGGTTGACCGTCGCTTGATCGCGGTACATGTCGCGGTAATAGCGCGGCGGGTACGAGCCAAGCTGGCTGAGCAAGACATTGATCCGGTGGCGGTGGCGTTCATTCGGGATGTGCAGGTAATCCCAGACGACGAAATCAACCCCGGCTTCAGCGCAGGCATGCAACACCCGGCGGAGATTGAGGTTGCTGTCGTTGATGTAGGGCATGATGGGCAAGAGTGCCACGCCGACCGGAATGCCCGCCCGTTTCAGCTCGGCAATCATCTCAAGCCGTAGCTGCGGCGACGGCGCACGTCCCTCAAGCCGCACGGCGAGGTGTTGATCGAGCGTGAGCAGAGTCGTGACCACGATGGCCAAACTCTGCTCGTTGATCTTTTGCAGCAAGGCCCGATCTTCCAACACTAGCGGGCTTTTGGTCATCACCAGACATGGCTGGTTGTGTTCGGCAAAGAGTTGCAACACTTGCCGCGTAATCCGGTAGGTCTGCTCGGCAGGCTGGTAGGGATCGCTGAGCGCACTGATGGCAATCAGGTCGCCGCGATCAATGGATGGCAAGACTGCAGCAAGGCGCTGAGGCAAATCAACCGGGATCGCGATCGTCTCGTTGAGCGGTCGTTCGCTATAGACCCAGCTATCGCAGTACGGACAACCCAACTCGCAGCCGGTATAGATGCTCATCGTGTAGGCCGAGAGGAAGTATTCGTTGATGAGCGGGCGGCGGGCGCTGAGCGGCGGCAGGTTGGGAGCAAGTTCACGTTGATAGTATGCCATAGGCAGAGCTTACCCATTGGTACGGTTGCGGCGAGCGGCAGCCAGCGCGGCGAGCAGTTCGGCATGAATAAGACCGTTGGTGGCGACGATCCGGTCATTGCTGAGCGGGCGCCAAGCCTCGCCTTGCCAGCCGGTGACAGTCGCGCCGGCTTCGAGCGCGATCAAACCGCCGGCGGCGACATCCCACGGCTTGAGACCCAGTTCCCAGTGACCATCGGTGCGGCCAGCCGCAACAGCGCAGAGATCGAGCGCCGCCGAACCGGGCCGGCGAATGTCTTGCACGAGCATCGCCAGATAGGTCATTTCGGCTAGATTGTTGTCGGGCTGTTCAAAGCGATCGTAGGGCAAGCCGCTGCTGAGCAGACTGCGGGCCAGCGCCGGCGTCTGCGAGACGCGCAAGCGGCGGCCATTGAGGAAGGCGCCGTGGCCACGTTCGGCGTAGAAGAGTTCGTTGCGCATCGGATCGTAGACGACGCCGAGCAGCGGTTCGTTGTAGGCGAGCAGGGCGATCGAGACGGCGAAGATGGGCAGGCCATGCAAGAAATTGAGCGTGCCGTCGAGCGGGTCGATGAGCCACGTGTAGGGCGAGGACATACTGACGCCGCTGCCCTCTTCGGCGATAATGGCGTGATCAGGATAGCGAGCGCGGATCGCGCCGACGATCAGGGCTTCGCTAGCCCGGTCGACTTCGGTGACGACATCGGCATGTTGTTTTGGTTCGTAGCTGATGTCACGTTCGGCCCCAGCGCGGATCAGCGCGCCGGCGCGATAGGCGAGTTCGATGGCAAAATCGAGCATCATAAGTAGTAGACCTGTCAATTGTACGGTGGCGAACACCGTCTTCATTGTAATACCAAAACGCAACGGCGGTTAACGCAAAGGTGCAGAGGGTTAAACGCAAAGACGCCGAGGGCGCAGAGGATCGATGTTGCCCCCACCCCCTGCCCCTCCCCCGCTGGGGGAGGGGGGTGCCCTCACCCCCCAGCCCCCGCTCCCACCTGACGGCGGGAGAGGGGGAGCTAGTTTTTTACCGCAGAGGGCGCAGAGGGCGCAGAGGAC
>JAUQOZ010000201.1:0-2224 GCA_030550625.1 Chloroflexota bacterium
ATCGGCGGCCTCGCCTACGACCTGCCGGCGGATTTCATTCCCACCGTCGAGCAGTTCCTCGCCATTATGCCTTCCCGCATCGACGAGTACGAGGATCTGCTGACCGCCAATCCGCTCTGGCTGGAACGCACCGTCGGCGTCGGCGTGATCGATGCCCAGTCAGCAATTGCCCTTGGCCTCACCGGCGCCAATCTGCGCGCGACCGGCGTCGCTTACGATGTGCGCAAGGCGATGCCCTACAGCGGTTACGAGACGTATTCGTTTGAAATTCCGATCGGGAAGAATGGTGACATTTACGACCGCTATCGTGTGCGCATCGCCGAAATGCGCCAGAGCGTCAAAATCGTGCAGCAGGCGACCGAGCGGCTGCGCGAGTTGGGGCCGGGGCCGGTAGTGACGCCGAACCGCAAAGTTGCTCCGCCACCCAAACGCGAGATCACCGAGAGCATGGAGTCGCTGATCCACCACTTTAAGCTGTGGACAGAAGGCTTCAAGCCACCGCGCGGCGATGCCTATGTGAGCATCGAGTCACCCCGCGGCATCCTCGGCTGCTACGTGGTAAGCGACGGCAGCCCCAAGCCGTGGCGGGTTCACTTCCGCGCGCCATCGTTCATCAATTTGCAGAGTCTGGCCCACATGGCCAAGGGCCGGATGGTCGCCGATCTGGTCGCGCTGATCGCTAGTCTCGATCCAGTCCTCGGCGAGGTTGATCGCTGAACGTGCCTCCCCTCCCCCAGCGGGGGAGGGGTCGGGGGTGGGGGCCACTCCCCCCTCCCCCAGCGGGGGAGGGGTCGGGGGTGGGGGCCAAGCCTCCCCTCTCCCCCGTCAACGGGGATCGGGGCTAGGGGTGAGGGGTCATCTATACCACGGAGGAGACCGTGACGCTACTTGAAACCCATCAAGCTGAAATCGAGGCAATTGTCGCTCGCTATGCCAGCAAGCGCAGCGCGGTGTTGCCGTTGTTATACCTTGCCCAAGATACGTATGGCTATCTGACCGATGAGGCCATCCGCGAGGTGGCGGCGATTTTGGAATTGCCGGCCACCGATGTTTTTGAGGTGGTCGGGTTTTATACCCTCTTCTACAACCGTCCGGTCGGAACGTGGGTGCTGCAAGTGTGCGATGATGTGCCCTGTTGTTACTGCGGCGCCGAGGAGCTGATCGCGGCGCTCAAGCAGACGCTCGGCATTCGCGAAGACGAGACCACGCCTGACGGGATGTTCACCTTGCAGCGGGTGAAGTGTTTAGCCGCGTGCGACCGCGCGCCGGTGTTGCAAGCGAACCTCGATTATGTGTACGATGTCACCCCTGATCGGGTGCAGACGCTGTTGAACGATCTGCGCGCTCGCGCCGCCGAAGCTCGTAAGCGCGGCGTTAGTGGCCGTTTCGCCGAGGATTATGAATTCACCCGCGATGGCCGGCTGGTGCAGATCGAGCGGTTTTCACCTTACCGTCCACGTGAGTTTGTGATCGAACCATCCGCTGCGCCAGTCACCCCGCCACCCTCGGTTGCTCCCGAAGCCGATGCCGGGTTGGATCGTTCGGATACTCGTAAGGCCTCGCCGTTGTGATGCCGCGCCGCTGCTGTCCGGCGCGCTAGAAAGTTGAGTGCGATGGGGCTGAGTGAACATATTGTGATGCGGGAACTCGATATTCCCGATATTGCCGATTTTGAAGTCTATCGCCGCCACGGCGGCTGGGAAGCGTATCGCTATGCGCTGACCGAGAAAACGCCGGCTGATATTGTGCAAATGGTGAAAGAGTCGGGTCTGCGCGGGCGCGGCGGCGCTGGCTTTCCCACCGGCATTAAGTGGGGCTTTTTGCCCAAAGGCGTCTATCCGCGCTACCTCCTCTGCAACTGCGACGAATCTGAGCCGGGGACGTTCAATAACCATCAGATTATTGACAAGAATCCCCATCAATTAATTGAAGGGGTCGCGTTGTCGGCCTATGCAATTGAGGCCAACGTTGCCTATATCTATATGCGCGGCGAGTTCGCTGCCGCGGCCCGCACGCTCGAACGGGCAATTGCGCAAGCCTATGCCGCCGGTTTTCTCGGCAAGAAGATTCTCGGCACCGATTTTGATCTCGATATCTACGTTCATCGCGGCGCCGGCGCCTATATCTGCGGTGAAGAGACCGCTTTGATGGAGTCGCTGGAGGGCAAGATCGGCCAGCCGCGCCTCAAGCCGCCCTTCCCCGCCGTGGCTGGTCTGTACGGCAA
>JAUQOZ010000201.1:2234-21171 GCA_030550625.1 Chloroflexota bacterium
ATGCGCGGCGAGTTCGCCGCCGCGGCCCGCACGCTCGAACGGGCAATTGCGCAAGCCTATGCCGCCGGTTTTCTCGGCAAGAAGATTCTCGGCACCGATTTTGATCTCGATATCTACGTTCATCGCGGCGCCGGCGCTTATATTTGCGGTGAAGAGACCGCTTTGATGGAGTCGCTGGAGGGCAAGATCGGCCAGCCGCGCCTCAAGCCGCCCTTCCCCGCCGTGGCTGGTCTGTACGGCAAGCCAACAATCATCAACAACGTCGAGACGCTGGCTAACGTGCCGCGCATTGTCGAGAAGGGGGTGGCGTGGTACCGCTCGCACGGCACCGAGAAGAGTCCCGGCACCAAATGCTTTTCGCTCAGCGGTCACGTCAACCGTCCCGGCAACTACGAGCTGCCCTTCGGCGTGCCCCTGCGCGAACTGATCGAATCGCCCGAATATGGCGGCGGGATGAAGGGTGGCCGTCCGGTGAAGATCATCATTCCCGGCGGCGCATCCGCGCCGTGGCTCACCGCTGACCATCTCGACGTGCCGCTCGATTACGAGAGCGTCGCCGCCGCTGGTTCGATGCTCGGTTCCGGCGCAGTGATTGTGCTCAACGATACCGTCTCGGCGCCGCACGTCGCCTACAAGATGGACGAATTCTTCAAGCACGAGAGCTGCGGCAAGTGTACTCCCTGCCGCGAGGGCACGCACTGGCTGGTGCGCACCCTCCACCGGATGGTGGAAGATGGCCATGCTACCGCTGCCGATATTGATACGCTGCACAGCATCTATCGCCAGATGGCCGGCAACTGCTTTTGCTTGCTCGGCGAAAGCGCCGTCATGCCGATCAAGAGCGCATTGCAGCTCTTCCCGCACGAATTCGAGGCGCTGGTCAAGCAAAGCAGCAGCCGGAATGGCCATCATATCCCGCTGCTAGCGCACCAGTAGCGCAATGCGGGGAGGTAGGGAGTGGGGAGTAGAGAGTAGGGAGCTGTAGCGATGAATTTGCACCTCTCCATCCCGCTACCTGAACTACAGCAGCTCCCCTCTCCCCGTCTACGGGGAGCGAGGCCGGGGGTGAGGGGTATAGTGCCGGTACCTGCTATCAAGCAGCTCCCCTCTCTCCGTCTACGGGGAAAGGGGCTGGGGGCCAACCTCCCCTCCCCCAGCGGGGGTGGGGGTGGGGGCCACAATGCAGTGTAGAACACCAAGCAGCTCCCCTCTCCCCGTTTACGGGGAGAGGGGCCGGGGATGAGGGGTCATCCCCACGTCAGTGAGAGCGAGGCCGGGGGTGAGGGGTCATCCCCATGTCAGCGAGAGCGAGGCCGGGGGTGAGGGGTCATCCACCCGTTCCTAGAATAGGGTAACGTACAATGCCAGATGTGACGCTTACCATTGATGGAGTGCAGGTAACGGTGCCTGCCGGTACCAATATTGTTGATGCGGCTCGCCAAGCCGGGATCGCAATCCCGGTCTTCTGCTACCATCCGCGCCTCAAGCCGGTCGGTATGTGCCGGATGTGTTTGGTTGAAGTCGGTACGCCTAAGATCGATCCGGCTACGCGCCAGCCGGTGCTCGATGCCAATGGCCAGCCGGTCATTGCGATGATGCCCAAGTTGCAAACCGCCTGCACCACGCCGGTCAGTCCGGGGATGGTGGTCAAGACGACCACTGAGCAGGTGAAGTTTGCCCAACGTGGCATCCTTGAGTTTTTGCTGACCTCGCACCCGCTCGATTGCCCGGTGTGCGATAAAGGCGGCGAGTGCCCGTTGCAGAACTTGACGATGGGTTGGGGGCCGGCGGTCTCGCGTTTCGATTATAACGATAAGGTGCATTTCGAGAAGCCGGTGAAGCTCGGCGACTTGATCTATCTCGATCGCGAGCGCTGCATTCTCTGCGGACGCTGCGTCCGTTTCCAAGATGAAATTGCCGATGATCCGGTGCTCGGTTTTGATAACCGAGGCCGCAATTGGATGATTATCTCGAAGTCGGATCCGCCCTTCAACAGCAAGTTTTCGGGCAATACGACCGATATTTGCCCGGTAGGCGCGCTCACCAGCAGCGATTTCCGCTTTAAGGCGCGAGTATGGGAGTTGCAGAGCAAGCCGGTGGTCTGCACGCTGTGTCCGGTTGGCTGTAACCTCACCCTTGATATGCGCCACGACCGCCTCATGCGGGTGATGCCGCGCGAGAATGCGGCGGTGAACGATATCTGGATTTGTGATAAGGGCCGTTATGGCCATCGCTTTATCGAGTCGCCCGATCGCCTGACCACGCCGTTGGTGCGGCGCGATGGCAAGCTGGTGCCGGTCAGTTGGGACGAGGCGCTTGAGGTGGTGGCTGATCAGTTGACGATTATCCGGGCGCGGCACGGCGGCAATGCTTTGGCCGGTTTGGCCGGGCCGCATCTGAGCAACGAAGACCTCTACCTCTTCCAGAAGCTGTTGCGCGAGTTGGGCAGCGAGAACATCGATACCGGTATCGGTGGCCCGGCGGCGCTCCCGCCCGATGAGATCGGCGGTCTGCTCGCTCCCGGCCCCGGCACCGATCTGAGCAAACTCGGCGCAGGGACGGTGGTGTTGGTGGTTGGGGCCGATCCCGAAGAGGAAGCGCCGCTCTATCTGCTGCGGCTGCGCGGGATTGCCCAGCGTGGCGGCAAGCTGGTCGTCGCCGGTCTGCGCCCGACTAAGCTCGACCGCTCAGCCACAAAGGTGGTGCGCTACCGGCCCGAAGGTGAATTGGCCTTTGCCCATGCCCTGCTCAAGGCGGCGCTCGAAGCGGGTGGCAAGCCGGCAGCGCTCGATCGGGTGCATGGATGGAATGAACTGCGCCGAGCGGTTGGCCAGTCGAAGCTCGCTGATCTCGCGGCGGCGTGCGGGTTGCCGGTGGCAGAGTTGGAAACGCTTGCGAAAGACTTTCTCGCCGCTGAACAGAGCTTGATCGTGTATGGCTGGGAAGCGCGCAGCGCCGGCCCGGCGCTGGCCGAAGCGCTGGCGGCCTTGATGATGCTGACCGGTCGGGCCGGCACAGCGAACAATGGTATTATTGCCCTGCTGCCGGGCGGCAATAGCCGCGGCGCCATCGAGATGGGGGTGCGTCCCGATGCTGGGCCGGGTTATGCGCCGCGCAAACAGCGCGGTCTCGATGCCAACGGTATCTGGGCCGCGGCGCAGGCCGGCAAGGTGCGCGCCATCTGGCTGGCCGGCGTCGATCCGGCGGCGAAGCTGCCCGCGGCCCGCGCGGCGCTAGAAGCGGCTGAGTTCGTGGTGGTGCAAGACCTCTTCCTCACTGCGAGCGCCGAATTGGCCGACGTGGTGCTGCCAGCGGCCAGCGTCGCCGAGCGCGAAGGCACGTATACGAATGCCGAGCGGCGGGTGCAACGCTCGCGTCAAGCCTGCGCGCCAGTGGGTGAGGCCCGGCCTGACTGGCAAATTATCGCCGCAGTGGCCCAAACGCTGGCGATGGTGCCGATTGGCGGCGGGCGTAACGGCCCGATCCCGGTCACAGCCGAGGCATGGGAGTATGTGGTAGCGGCTGATGTCGCCGCCGAGATCGCTGCCAAAGCGCCGGGCTATGCCGGTATGACCTACGCCGCGTTAGCTGCCACCGGCACTGGCGGCAGTTGGGGTCGCCAATACGATGATGCTATCTACTACGATGGAACCAGCTATACCAACAATGAGGGGGTAGGTCTGGCGTTGCCGCCAGCGCTGGCTAAAGGCGTGACTATAACTTTCACTGGCGCTGTCACCGGCTTGGCCGATGACCGCCCGCTCTTGCTGCTCGAACAGGTGCTGGCCTATGACGGCGACCGCCACCTGCGTGGCTCGAAGTTGCAGAATCTCATCCCGGCGGGCCACGTGGCGATCAGCGCCGATGATGCGGCCAAGCTGAATATCCACAGCGGCGATCGGGTGCGGCTCGCATCGGCTGCCGGTGAGCTGGTGCTGCCGGCGCGCGTGCTGGCCGATCTGCCGGCGGGCCTCATCTTGCTGCCGGCGGGCTTGGCCGATGTTGAGGCAGCCGCTATCGAAACCGGCCCGCGCACACGGGTGAGTCTGGCGAAAGTGGTGATGGGGTAAGCGCATTCTGGTTCCGGCAAATCACCGCTCCCCTGCTCCCGCAACGCGGGAGCAGGGGTTGGGGAATGAGGGCATCATGCCACAAAGGGAGCGATCATGGATTGGCTCACCATTCTGATTATCGTCATTCAGTGCTTTGTCATCACCCTTGCGGTGACGACAGCCTTCGCCTATTTGACCCTGTTCGAGCGCCGGCTCCTTGCGCGCTTGCAGCACCGCGTCGGCCCCAACCGGGCCGGGCCGAAGGGCTTTTTGCAACCCGCCGCCGATGCGGTCAAGCTCTTTTTCAAAGAAGATATCGTGCCGGCCATGGCCGATAAGCCGGTCTACCTGCTGGCGCCGGCGCTCGCCGTGATCCCGGCTCTGATCATTTGGGCCGTCATTCCATTCGGTTGTCTCAACCTCAATTGGGATTATCAGGCCTGTTATGATCCGGCGCGGGCCAACTTGTGGAATATCTTGCAGATTACCGATCTGAATATCGGAGTGCTCTATGTGCTGGCCGTGACCAGCATCGGCGTCTACGGCATCACGCTGGCCGGTTGGGCCTCGAACAACAAATACTCAATGCTCGGCGGCATCCGCTCCTCGGCCCAGCTTATCTCGTATGAATTGGCGTTGGGGTGTGCCGTGCTCAGCGTGGTGATGACCTACGGCACCTTCTCGACCCACGAGATCGTGACGCAGCAGCAAGGCGGTTTGTGGGGCATCATCCCGCAATTGCTCGGTTTCGTGCTCTTTATGGTGGCGGCGACTGCCGAAGTGGTGCGCGCGCCGTTCGATCTAGTCGAAGCCGAGCAAGAGTTGACCGGCGGTTACAACACTGAATACGGCTCGATGAAATTCGCGCTCTTCTTTATGGCCGAATATATTAAACTCATTGCTGTCTCGGCCTTGGCTGTCACCTTCTTCTTCGGCGGCTGGAATTTCCCCGGCCTCGACATTCTGGGCCGCGAAGTGACCGCGCTGGCTGGGCCAGTGGCCGGCAGCATCGTCTTCGGTCTTGTCTCGCTCGGCGCATTCTTGCTCAAGGTCGTCATCTTCTTGTTCATCTCGGTCTGGGTGCGCGCTTCGTGGCCGCGCTTGCGCTATGATCGCTTGATGGATTTGGGTTGGAAGTGGTTGTTGCCGCTCGGCTTGCTCAATCTGGTTTACACCGCGGTCGTGATCGTTCTCATTCCCGATCGCGTGGTGCATTCGTGGGTCTTGTTCGGCTTGGGAGCTCTCACTATCGCTATCGCGCTCGGCTTCAACCGCACTCCCAAACCGGTCGATAATGTCACCTTGGTCAATGACGTGCAGCTTCCACAATCGTAGGGGTGATGCGGGGCATTGCCCGAAAGGATAGACGTATGCTCAAAGAACTGGTCAAAGGGTTAGGAACCACGCTGCGCTACATGTTCAAGCGTCCGGTGACGGTGCAATACCCCGAAGTGAAGCGTCCGGTGCGGGAGCGGTTTCGTGGCCGTCACGAACTGAAGCGTTTCGCCAACGGCCAAGAGCGGTGTATCGGTTGCGCCTTGTGCGCCGCTGCCTGCCCCGCCGATGCGATCTTGGTCATTCCGGCGGAAAATGACCCCGCTAACCCGCGTTCACCCGGCGAGCGGTATGCGGCGGTGTATGAGATTAATATGCTGCGCTGCATCTTCTGCGGGTACTGCGAAGATGCCTGCCCCACCAACGCGATTGTGCTCGAGCACCAGTATGAGTTGAGTTTTTATGACCGGCGCGCAGCCATCTACACCAAAGAGATGCTGCTCGTGCCCCCAGATAAAGGTCACGGCGAGCCGCCGCCGATCTTGCAGCAGCTTAACCGGCAACCGAGCCCGCCGGCCAAGATTGATTTGTGATCTGGCGCAGAGGAGCTTGGTTCGCCTCTGCGGTTGCAATATCTGGAGCACGGTGTATGGACTTGATCCTGTTCCTCATCACAGCCGTGATCGCGATTACCGGCGCGGTGGCGATGCTGGTTTCGCGCAATGCGGTGCATAGCGCGCTCTTTTTGCTACTAAACTTCGCCGCCATTTCGGTGATGTATTTGTTGTTGAGCGCTCCCTTTCTGTTCGCGATCCAGCTCACCGTTTATGCTGGCGCGATTATGGTGCTGTTCCTGTTTGTGGTGATGTTATTGGGCGCTGAGAAGGTGGAAGACGCGCCGGATCGGATTGCGTGGCAGCAACCGTTGGCGCTGCTGTTGGGCTTGGCCTTATTGGTGGTATCGGTCGTGGTGGGCTTGGGTGGCGCTACCACACCGCCGCCAGCCGGTGAGGCGCTGGCCCAATTCAGTGATCCGCGGTCGTTGGGGGCGCTGCTCTTCACCGACTATCTGCTGCCGTTTGAGGTGACTGGCTTTATCTTGCTGATCGCAGTGGTGGGGGTCGTGGTCTTGAATCAGCGCGGGAGGAAGATCTGATGGTGCCCACCTCGTATTATGTGTTGCTCAGCGCCATTCTGTTTACGATCGGCGTGCTCGGCGTCTTGCTCCGGCGCAATGCGATTGTGGTCTTTATGTCGGTTGAGTTGATGCTCAATGCGGCCAACTTGGCGCTGGTCGCGTTTGCCCGTGAACGGCTCGCGGTGGAAGCGCAGGTGCTCGTCTTCTTCGTGATTACGGTGGCTGCCGCTGAAGTGGCGGTCGGTTTGGCGCTGCTCGTCTCGATCTTCCGCACCAAACGCACGGCAGATGTCGATGAAGTCAGTACATTGAAGGGCTAGCCGGCTATGGAACTGTTGATCTGGCTTATTCCGCTGCTGCCGTTTATTGGCTTTTTGTTGAATGTGTTCGTTATTCGCCGCGAACGCGAAGCGGGGCTAGTGGCGAGCGGCTTAGTGGCGGCGGCGTTTGTGGTGACGCTGATTGCGGTGGCGATGCTGGCTGGCATGCCACCGGAAGAACGGCGGATTGTCAGTACAGCATGGGAATGGATCAATACCGGCAGTTTTCGGGTGCCGTTTGCGATCATGTTCGACCCGCTGACGGCGGTAATGGCGCTGTTGATTACCGGCGTCGGCGCGTTGATCCACGTCTATTCAATCGGCTATATGCACGGCGACCCGCGGGTGGTGCGCTATTTCGCCTATCTCAATCTGTTCGTCACCATGATGCTCTTCCTCGTGATGGCGAACAATCTGTTGTTGCTGTTCCTCGGTTGGGAAGGCGTTGGTCTCTGTTCCTTCTTGCTCATTGGTTTCTGGTTTGAGCGCAAGTCAGCCAGCGCGGCGGCAGTGAAGGCGTTTGTCGTCAACCGAATTGGCGACGCCGCCTTTATTCTCGCTATGCTGGCCGTGTTTGCGTATTTTGGCACGCTCAACTTTTATGGCGATGGTGAAGGTGGCCAGCTTGGCTTCCTCGAACGGGTTAGTGATATTGCTGGCCTGCGCATCGGCCCCGATTGGCAGCCAATCTTCGTCAGCACGGCGATCTCGTTCCTGTTACTGATCGGCGCCACCGGCAAAAGCGCCCAATTCCCGCTCTTTGTCTGGCTGCCCGACGCAATGGCTGGCCCGACACCGGTCTCGGCGCTGATTCACGCCGCTACCATGGTGACCGGTGGGGTCTATCTGATGGCCCGCGCCGAGCCGTTGTTTGTCGCATCGTTTACCACTCAAGGCTGGGTGGCATGGATCGGCGCGCTGACGGCGCTGCTGGCCGGCACTGCCGCGATGGCGCAGTGGGATATTAAGCGCGTGCTGGCCTACAGCACCGTCTCGCAGTTAGGTTTTATGGTAGCGGCCTGTGGCATGGGGGCGTATGTGGCCGCGATCTTCCACCTGTTGACCCACGGTATCTTCAAGGCGCTGCTCTTCCTCGCTGCCGGTTCGGTCATTCACGGCACCCACGACACGCAGGATATGCGGCGGATGGGTGGGTTGAAGGATGCGATGCCGATCACCTTCCGCACCTATGTGATCGGCGCGTTGGCGCTGGCCGGCATTGTCCCGTTTGCCGGCTTCTGGAGCAAAGACGAGATTTTAGCCCATGCGATCAGTCACGGCCAGACGCCGATCTTCGTTATTCTCTTCCTTACCTCGCTGCTCACCGCCTTCTATATGGGCCGGCAGGTTGCGCTAGTCTTCTTCGGCACGCAGCGCGATCCCAGCTACCATCCGCACGAAAGCCCGCAGGTAATGACCGTGCCGCTGGTAGTGTTGGCGGTTGGGGCAACGATCGGCGGCGCGATCAATTTACCAGTGCTGCACTGGTTGACCGATTGGCTCGAACCGGTGTTGCACGAGAAGGCCGGCGAATTCAATCTCTGGCTGGCGTTGATCGCGACGGCTGGCGCGGTCGGGATGGGCTATCTCGGCTGGTGGGTGTATACCACCAATGCGGCCAAGATCAAAATTGGCGGCAAAGATCCGGCCTACCGCTACAGCGGCGACATCTGGGAAGGGATGGAGGAGGCGTGGTATTTCGACCGGCTCTACCAGCGCACGGTGGTGGCTGGCTTCGAGCGGTTGGCTGATTTTCTGGCCCGCGTCTTCGACCCGCAAGGGGTTGACGGGTTGGTCATGGGCGTTGGCCGCTTCTTCGGCGGCTTAGCCAACGGCGTGCGCGCCTTGCAAACCGGCTATGTGCGCACCTACGCGCTGGTCTTTACGGTTGGGGTCTTGATTGTGCTGGGGGTGATGTTGTGGTTTGCCCGCTAGGCCCAGCCCCATCCCAACCCTCCCCCAGCGGGGGAAGGGCACAAACCAGCGCCCGCGTGCCCATCTGTCATTGCGAGGGAGCGCAGCGCCCGCAGCAAGCTCCCGCTGTGGCGGGAGCAGTGCGGAGAGGTGTACATTCCGTGCTCGCGGGGGATTGCTTCGCCGCGCGGAGCGCGGCTCGCAATGACAAGGGGGGAGCGGGGGTAGCGCCCTTACCCCAACCCGCGCCCGTTGGGGGCGGGAGAAGGCAGCGCCCTCTCCCTCAGCGGGGGAGGGGTCCGGGGGTGGGGGCACGACCGGCGCCCGCGTGCCCATCTGTCATTGCGAGGGCGCGCAGCGCCCGCAGCAATCTCCCGCTGTGGCGGGATGAGTGGCTGAGCGGGATCGGGTCGTGCGCACAGGGGATTGCTTCGCCGCATAAGGGGTGCCGGTGCAAACAGGTACAAACGTCGTTCACAGACGGTCAAGGGTTCTCTGGTACGGGAAGGCCGGAGCGGTGGCTGGCGATAATTTAGCCGGCGCGTCGCTCCACGAGGGAGTGCTATGAATCAGCTAGGCTTTCCGCTCCTCTCGCTCATCCTCTGGCTGCCGGCAGCCGGGGCGTTGGCGTTGTTGTTCGTGCCGCGCGCCAATGCCGAGTTGGCTCGCCGGATATCGCTGGCGACGATGGTGGCCGGTTTTCTCATTTCGCTGCTGTTGCCGCTGCGCTTCGAGACCAATCCGATGCAGATCGCAATGGTGGGCGCGCCGCCAGTCATGCAGTTTGTTGAAGAGTTGCCGTGGTTGCCAATCGTTGGCGCAACGTATAGTTTGGGGGTTGATGGCATCAGTCTCTGGCTGGTGATGCTGACCACCTTTCTCGGCCCGATTGTGGTGCTGTCAACGTGGGATTCAGTGCATAAGGATGTGCGTAACTTTCAGATTCTGCTACTCATTTTGCAGACAGCAATGCTCGGCGTCTTTCTGGCGCAGGATTTGCTGCTGTTTTATCTCTTCTGGGAGTTTACGCTCATTCCGATGACCTTTCTCATCGGGATCTGGGGTAGCCAGAACCGCATCTACGCTGCGCGCAAGTTTTTTCTCTACACGTTTGCCGGTTCGGTGCTGATGTTGCTGGCGCTGATTGCGTTGCACATTCTGCACCGCGACGCTATTGCCGCTGTCGAACCCGGTTTTCGCGGCACGTTTAGCTTTGGCCAGTTTGTCAGTGATCTGCGCTCTGGCCGGTTTACCCTTGATACATTAACCGAGCGGCTGCTGTTTGGTGCGTTCTTTCTCGCCTTTGCAGTGAAGGTGCCGCTGTGGCCATTCCATACATGGTTGCCCGATGCTCACGTCGAAGCTCCTACGGCTGGCTCGGTAGTGCTGGCCGGCGTGTTGCTCAAGTTGGGCGGCTACGGCATTATCCGCTATAATCTCACCCTCTTTCCGGCGGCATCGCAGTGGGCGGCGCCGGCATTAGCCGTGCTAGCTGTGATCGGGATCATCTACGGCGCGGCGGTGGCATTTGCCCAATCGGATATGAAAAAACTGGTGGCCTACTCGTCGGTCAGCCACATGGGATTTGTCGTGCTCGGCATCTTTGCCCTCAATACGGAAGGGATCAGCGGTGCGGTGTTGCAGATGGTCAACCACGGTCTCAGCACCAGCGCCCTCTTCTTGATGGTGGGGGTGCTCTACGAGCGGCGCCACACTCGCGAGCTGGCCGAGTATGGCGGCTTGTGGAAGGTGATGCCGGTGTTTGCCGCCTTCAGTCTGCTGGTGGCGCTCTCATCGGCGGGCTTGCCGGGCCTAAATGGCTTTGTCGGTGAGTTTACCATCATTGCCGGCGCGTTCCGCTCCCCCTTGCTTGGCTGGGTCTATGTAGCGATTGCAGTCGGTGGGGTGGTGTTGGCGGCGGCGTATCTGCTCAAGCTCTTTCGGGCCGTCTTTATGGGCGATGTCTCACAGCCGGCCAATGCCAATTTGCCCGATCTCAACCGGCGTGAATTCACGACCTTCGCTTTGTTGAGCATTCCGATTGTGGTGATTGGCATCTATCCCGCGCTCTTCTTTGCTGGCATGCAGCACAGTGTTGCGGCGCTGGTAGCTGAATTAATGGCGCAGGTGGCGGGCGGGTAGCGATCGGCAATGTCCGGCGCGATGAATAGCAATGGCAGGTGGTTGGTGCGATAGCGCACGAGAGCAGCAAACGGTTCCTTGCTCCCCAGCAACGGGGGGCAGGGCCGGGGGTAAGGATGAACAGCCTTGCTAGGTTGCCAAATCTGATTGCGGGTACGTTCGGCGATCGCCGTCTTGACCAATCTGCCCTCTACTGGCATAAAAACTGCTAAGGCGTTAGTACAGACGTGAAATGATAGCACTGCATACACGCATGACCCAAAAGGCGCATCTGGCCGGCGCGCAAGGTGACGTGGCAGAAACAAGCGGAATCGCCGGCGCAGGTGAGGAGGAGATCAGATGGATTCATTGACGATCCCGCCAGTGGATCTGACGTTAATGGCGCCCCTCTTGGTGGTGATCACGTGGGCGACCGTCTTGCTGTTGGTTGACGTGTTCTTTATTCCCGATGGTCGCAAGAAATTGACCGGCTACCTTGCGATCGGCGGGTTGGTGGCGGCTGGGTTGGTTGGTCTTCCCCTCTGGGGAGTGACCGGTACCACCTTCGGCGGCATGCTGCGGCTCGATCCGTTTGCCCTCACGCTGACGTGGGTCTTCTTGCTGGTCGGCATCCTCAGCATTGCGATGTCACTGGAGTATTTGCCTAGCCAAGGGATCGAGCAAGGTGAGTTCTATCCGCTGATCATGTTTGCTGTCAGCGGCATGATCCTGCTTGCCCAAGGCACCGATCTGATCGTGTTGTTCCTCGGCATCGAGACGCTCTCGATTACGCTCTACATTTTGACTGGCTTTGCCTACCCACGCCTAACCTCGGAAGAGGCGGCGATGAAATATCTGGTGCTGGGCGCGTTTGCTGCCGGATTTTTCGTCTATGGCATTGCGTTGATCTTTGGCGCGACCGGTTCGACCCGGCTGGCCGAGATTGGCGCGTATGCGGCCAGCCGCGGCTTGGGTGATCTCAATCTTACCCTGTTGCTTGGCGGCGCGGCGATGGTGCTCATCGCTTTTGCCTTCAAGGTGGCGTTGGCGCCGTTCCACATGTGGACACCCGATGTCTACGAGGGGTCGCCGACGCCGGTAGCAGCGTTTATGAGCGTCGGCACCAAGGGGGGTGCGCTGGCGGCATTGGTGCGGCTACTCTTCGAGGGTTTGCCGACGCTGAGCGAGTACTGGTTGCCGGTGCTAGCCGGCTTGACCGCGCTGACGATGGTGGTCGGCAATTTAGGCGCCATTGCGCAGACCAACGTGAAGCGCATGCTGGCTTACTCGAGCATTGGCCATGCCGGTTATGTGATGCTCGGTGTGATGGTCGCCGGCGAGCAACGCGGGCCAGAAGCGTTTATCTTCTACCTGCTGGTGTATGCGCTGAGCAATCTGGGGGCGTTCGCAGTGTTGATCGCGCTCGAGCACCAAGGTGAGAATGCGTGGCGGCTCGACGATTTTGCCGGTCTCTACCAGCGCCAGCCAATGCTCGCGGTAGCGATGGCCATCTTTATGTTCTCGCTGGCTGGCGTGCCGCCGACCGCTGGTTTTATGGCCAAGTTCTACGCGCTCACCGCAGCGTGGGAGGGGGGCCTGCCATGGTTGGCGTTAGTAGGGGTGCTCACGAGTGCTGTGGCCGCCTTCTTCTACCTGCGCGTCATCATCCGCATGTTCATGACCGAGCCGGAAGGCGAGCCGGCCCCTACCCTCAATCGCGGTCTTACTGTTGATATTGTGGTGACGGCGATCGGCACGATTGCGATTGGCCTCATCCCGGCGCCGGTGTTTGCACTGGTGGAACGCTCGTTGGTGGCGTTGGGCGGGTCGTAACGACCCGCCCTTGCCCAGCAATCATCCCTTGCCCAAGAGGAAATTGATCGTGTCGACTAAGACCTTCGCCTCGACTGGCTCCGGCACGATCGCGATCGTCCAATCGCTGGCGTAGGGAACTGATTGCAACTCGTTCATTGGCAATGCGCTCGCAATCACAATCGGGATGTTCGCCGTCGCCTCATCAGCGCGGAGGCGCTCGATCACCTGTTCTTCGGGCGAAGCCAGCGCCGGCATCGCCACGATAAACAGGGCTGGCAGCTCTGCCGGTAGCGCATCGGGCGTATATGACGTGACGCGGAAATCAAGGTTCGCGAGCAGCGCCGCTAACCGTTGCGCCGTTCCGCCATCGGTTGAGACAATTGCAACCTCTACCATGCTCTCCTCCGCATTGCAGTGCGCATGTTGCCCCATTGTAGCACACTGCCGTTCGATCCGCTACTCTTCGCTACTGCCGGGCACAATCGCATTGAAGCCGGCATCGACATAATGGATCTCGCCGGTGACGCCGGCAGACAATGGCGAGCAGAGGTACAGCGCGGCATTGCCGACGTCCTCGATTGTCACGTTGCGGCGGAGCGGCGCATATTCGGCGAAGTGCTTGTGCAAGCTGCGGAAGTTCGAGATGCCGCTAGCGGCGAGGGTGCGGATCGGGCCGGCGCTGATCGCGTTGACCCGAATCCCGCGCGGGCCGAGGCCGGCAGCGAGATAGCGAACGCTGGCTTCGAGCGCAGCCTTCGCGACTCCCATCACGTTGTAGCTGCCGATCACCTGCCGCGCGCCGTGGTAGCTGAGCGTCAGCACAGTCGCGTTGGGCGCAAAGATCGGTTCGGCGGCCTTGACCAGCGCAATCAGCGAATAGGCGCTAATCTCAAGCGCAATGCGGAAGCCTTCGCGGGTCGTGTTGAGAATCGTGCCGCTCAATTCCTCCTTGTTCGCGAACGCGATCGCATGGACGAGAAAATCGATCTGGCCAAACGTCTCGCGGGCGCGTTCCATCAGCGCGGCGATGTCTTCATCTTTCGACACATCGCACGGTTCGATCAAGGGCGCATTGAGGCTCTCGGCCAACGGGCGCACGCGCCGCTCGAGCGCCTCGCCAAGGTAGGTAAAGCCAATCGTTGCCCCTTCGCGATGCAGGGCCTGCGCGATGCCCCACGCGATCGAGCGATCGTTGGCCACGCCGAGAATCAGGCCCTTCTTGCCTTCCATAAGGCCCATAGATTGTTCCTCCATCGTATCAGTTGGTGTAGCGCAGCTTGCAATCTAGGCAAACGTTGTTTCGCCTCACTAGCGCGCCATCTTACCACACTTTGGCGCAAAGGTTTTGTTGCGTATGATCGTCATCTCTTGTTCGTTTCGGTATGCAATATGTGGTAGGATGAGCACATTGCGGCGTATTGCTTGTGATACGTCCACTACGTGGTTTTGGAGAGGAGTCGATTCGTGAGGCTAGATTGGTTTGTTCGTCGCGCTGCGTGGCTGGTCTTGGCCGCGAGCCTTTTGCTAACCGCCTGTGGCGGGCCGTCGGGGCCGACGGTGGCCGGTTCGCCAACGACCAGTGCGCCGCCGGCGCCAACTGCCGCAACTGCTTCAGCGCCGGAAGGGGTGATTGCGCGAGTTGGCGACGGATTTATCTTGCGGCGAGATTTTGATCGTTTTTATTTGCCGGGAGCTGATCCAAAAACATTGCTTGATCAGATGATCGATGTTGAATTAGTCGTGCAGGCCGCTGTGCAAGAGGGCGCTACCGTCGATGAGACCAAAATCGACGAGCAAGTGACCCAGTTGCGGTTGGCGCAAGCTGGTGGCGATGAGGCGCAATTTGTCGCGTTTCT
The DNA here is from genome assembly GCA_030550625.1 of Chloroflexota bacterium. Classification (GTDB taxonomy): domain Bacteria; phylum Chloroflexota; class Chloroflexia; order Chloroflexales; family Chloroflexaceae; genus Chloroflexus. Next base: position 16,726 of record JAUQOZ010000201.1, read on the forward strand.
GCAAAGCAATAACATAGCCGATGAAGCGGAATTGCGCCGGTTGCTGCGGCGTGATGCCTTGATCGAGCAGATGTTGCTCAAGCATACGACTGCCGAACAGGTGCGCGCGCGCCACATTTTGGTGTCGGCCACGCCCGAAGAAGCCGAGAGCCGTAAAGCTACGGCTGAAGCGATTCTGGCTGAATTGCAAAATGGCGGTGATTTCGCCGCGCTGGCCCGCGCGCGCTCGGATGATCCGGGGTCGGCGGCCCAAGGCGGCGATCTGGGTTGGGCGCCGCGTGGCCTGTATGTCGCGCCGTTTGAAGAGGCGGTGTTTAGTATGAAGCCGGGTGAGCTGCGCTTGGTGCAGACCGATTATGGCTGGCACATTATCGAAGTGACCGGCGGGCCTGAGGTGCGTTCGTTTGATGATCGGATGCTGCTTGATACACCGGCTGGGCAAGAGGCGTTCAGCACAACCTTCTTGCCGTGGGTGGCCGAGTTGCGCAGCGCAGCAGAGTCAGCCGGCAAGATTGAGATCCTTGTTGATCTGACGACGTTGGGAGTAGGGACAGAGCGCTGCTCTGTCCCAACCTAACGACATTGACTCAACCGTCATCGGTGGGGACAGAGCAACGCTCTGTCCCTACTGCGGGAACTAACGATCGATCACGTTCATCTTTATAGTGAACGGGATGGTTGCGTGCGTCCGGTGGTTGCCGCAACTCTCCAAGATGAGCATTCGCCTGCTTGCAGGAAGGACGTGATCATAATGTTGCACCGTCTCTGGCTGCTCTGCCTGCTCGTCCTTGCCGGATGCGGCGCGGCGTCACTGCCGCCAACGCCGGCGCCGGTTTCGCCGATTCCTTCACCAACCGCTGCGCCGGCGACCGCAACGATCGCGTTGCCGACGGCTGTGCCAACCTTGACGCCAACCACACCGCCAACGCCGGCCCCGGTGTTGCCCACGCCGTTGCCCCAACCGCAAGTCGTAGCGCCGGCCTATCCCGCTGAGATTCTCTTTGTGCGGAATGGATCGTTGGTGGCGCTTGATCCGGTGAGCGGGCGCGAGCGGGTGCTGGCCGCTGAGGTGCGCGATGTCGCCGTTGATGCTGCTGGCCGGCAAATTGCGATTGCCCATGGCCAGACGATCAGCGTGATCGATCGCCAAAGCGGTGAGGCGCGGGTGCTGGTGCGGGGTCGCGCGGCGTATGGTCTGAGTTGGACGCCTGACGGCTTGTCGCTCGCCTATGCTGCCGCCGCCGAATCGCCGGTTTTGCCGTTCGATTGGGAGCGCTGGAGTCGCTGGTGCGCAGCGGCAACCGTTGCGATCGTCGATCTGCCCACCTCTACCGAACGCACCATCGGCCCCGGCTGTGATCCAGTGTTCGCCTCTGATGGCCGCCGGTTGGCCTACACGACGCCGCCAACCGCGCAACCAGACTTTTTGCCTTTCCCCGGCCAAACTAACTCGATCCGGCTCGTGAATCGGGCTGGCGCTAATGCGTGGAACTTCGCAACTGCCGATGGCTCGGTCGAGGCGGGCTATCTCGTCTATGCGCCGGCATGGTCGCCCGATGCGCGTGAGGTGGCTTATCAACGGTTTCTCGGCTATCAGGCGCTGGTTGATATTAATCTGACGATGATTGCCGGCAGCAGCGAGGGTGGCGGCGTACCTACGCTGGCTGGCGCGGGTTGGCACCGCCCGCCTGCGTTTGCCCCTGATGGCCAGCGCTTGGCGCTGGTAGAGTATAACTTTAGCGATGCGCGCGGTTTCACCGGCTATGATATCTGGGGGCTGGCGCTGGTCGAGCTGCGCGGCGAGCGGCGCGAGGCATTGCCGGGAGGTGATGTGACGCTGCGCGGCCAACTGGTGGCCCGCCTGCCCCGGGTGGCGGCGGCGGCATGGTCGCCTGACGGCAATACGTTAGCGGCGTTGGCGCCCTCTGGCTGGAACCCGGCTGCTGATCGCAATCAGCCGCTCTATGCCGAGACTACTGCCGGCGAGTTGTGGCAACTCTCGCCCGCTGGCGAGCCGCAACGGCGATTGACGACCATCGTTGATTACGCCAGCCCGCTGATCTGGGCGCCGGCTGGGTTGGCAACGGCCCACATCGATACCGGCGCGATCATGCTTCCGGCGGAATGGGAAGTGCTGCCGGTCACGCAACCCGGCGAGCTAGCGGCGACCGGCAATGGCCGGCTGGTGGGCCGGCGCGCGGTGGCTGATCCGGCGTTGCTGAGCGAGGCGGGATGGCCGCAAGCGGTCGCTGATTGGGTCACAGTTGCCCAAGCTGAAGCGCCGTACCAGCTCCCTGACGGCAGCCGTCTGATCACCTTCACCGGCCAAGCGGCCAACGGCAGCGCCATCGCCGGAGTGGCGCGCTTGGTGGACAACGTGGTGATCATCAGCTACGCGCCCCAAGCCGAATGGCCGCGCTATCGGGCCAGCGGGATTGCGCTGGCGCTGGCTGCGCGATAAGGGCATGCGTTCAGCGGAGAGACGCTGTAAGCCGGCGTCTCTCCGATTCTTTGCTGCCATGACGTGTTATAATCTTGCGGTAATGGGTCAAGTTACGTTATGCGAGTGAGGCTACCAATGCAGAACCTGTGGCACGATCTGGAGCCCGGCCCAGACGTTCCGAATGTGATTCACGTTGTGGTTGAAATTCCAAAGGGATCGCGCAACAAGTACGAGTTCGACAAGCGGATCGGCGCGTTCCGCCTCGACCGGGTGCTCTATTCGGCGGTGCAATACCCCGGCGATTATGGCTTTATGCCGCAGACCTACTACGACGACGGCGATCCGCTCGATGTGTTGGTAATGACCAACCTGCCGACCTTCCCCGGCTGCATTGTCGAAGCGCGCCCGCTGGGCCTGTTCCGCATGCTCGATAAGGGCGAGCCGGATGATAAGGTGCTGGCAGTGTTGCAGTACGATCCCTTCTTCGCCGATTACCACAACTACACCGCTTTGCCGGCGCACTACTTGCGCGAAGTCGAACACTTCTTTACCGTGTACAAAGACCTCGAAGGCTCACGGGTCGAGCCGGTCGGCTGGGAGTCGGCGGATGTCGCTCGCGAGCGGATTCAGTACTCGATCGATCGCTATTGGGATATGCGGGCCGGTCGTGTGCTTAAGCGTGCCTGATTCGGACATCCATGACTTCACGCCGTTCTTTGTCACATCGCACAGCTTATTCGGCTGGCGGTGTCATTTACCGGATCGTCGCCGCGCAGATCGAAGTGGCGTTGATTGCCACCGATCGCGGCGAACGCTGGGGGCTGCCCAAAGGGCACGTCAATCGCGGTGAGACTGCCGAGGCTGCCGCCGTGCGTGAAGTTGCCGAAGAGACCGGTTTGGAGGGTGTGGTTGAACGGCATCTGGCGACGATCGAGTATTGGTTTCGGTCGGGCACGGGCCGGGTGCATAAATACGTCGATCTCTTTCTGCTGCGCTACGAACGGGGTGAGGTGCGGCCACAAGCGGGAGAGGTTGATGATGCTCGTTGGTTTCCGCTTGACGAAGCGCTGCGCCGCGTTTCGTTCGAGCGCGAGCGCGACGTGCTGTTGCTGGCGCAGCAGGCATTGCAGCGCGCTGCTGATGAGTCAAAACCGTAAGTTAGCACAGACAGCAGAGGGTCGCAGCCGTCAATCGTGTGATCCTCTGTGTCGTTTTTTTCGCAAGGGATGCGCGGGCTATGAGCTATACCATTGAAGTGCTGGTTGATGAGGGAATCGAGGTTGATGCGACGTTGGTCGAACGGGCTGCGCACACGGCGCTGGCTAATGAACAAGCGCCTGCCGGGTGCGAGCTTGGCATTCGCATTACCACCGATGCCGAATTGCACCGGCTCAACCGTGATTTTCGCGGGGTGGACGCGCCAACCGATGTTCTCTCCTTCGCCGATGATGGTGATCGGGGGCCGTTTGTGGTCGCGCCCGATCAGCCGCGCTATCTCGGCGATATTGCCATCTCGTACCAGCGCGTGTTGGCGCAAGCCGCAGAGTATGGCCACAGTCCGGCTCGTGAATTGGCTTACCTGACCGTGCATGGCGTGTTGCACCTGCTCGGCTATGACCACGAACGCGGCCCTGACGACGAGGCCGCCATGCGTGCGCGCGAAGAGGCGGCGATGGCAGTGTTAGGATTGCCACGGTAAAGAGCGGCGGTAGGGCAGCGTAGGGGCATATCGCCGCTATGCCCCTACGCTGCCCTACCGCCGCCGGCCAAACACTTGATCGATCCCGTAATCGATCACCAAATAGATCCCGATCGCCAAGAGCAACAACCCCCACCACGGCATTTGCACCCAGATCACGATGTGCAGCCGCGACCAGATCAACCAAAAGACGAACACAATAATCAACGTACTGATCAGCGAACGGATTCGGCGCGGCATGGGTTACTCCCAGTCGTCATCTTCGGGGGGTATTGGTGGCGGCGGCGGAGTTGCCGCACCGGCC
>JAUQOZ010000030.1:0-1864 GCA_030550625.1 Chloroflexota bacterium
CCGCCGAGGGCGCGGAGGGCGCGGAGGATGATCGCCACCCAAAAACCTTTGCGTGCTCTGCGTCCTTTGCGCCTTTGCGTTAAGAATCGCTGCGCCGTTGCCCCCTCTGCGCCGTTGCTCGCTTTGCGCCGTTGCCCCCTCTGCGCCGTTGCCCCTCGCTATGCTATACTGTTCCCTACCTACCGCAGCTTGAGGAGTTGATCGCTATGAGAACCGTGCGCGCTGCTTGCATCCCCGCCAAGAATGCATTGCATATTCGGGTCAGCGACCAGATTGAGCAACTTGATGAATTGATCCGCGCCGAAGCTGATGGGGTGGCCTTTTTTGAGCGGACGTATCTGACCCAAGGGATGCGCGATCTGATGAGCGAGGGCTTGGCCCGCCTTGCCGGGCGCTCGACGCAGGCGATTTTTCATCTGAAGCAGGCGATGGGCGGCGGCAAGACCCACTTGTTGGTTGGCTTTGGCTTGCTGGCGAAGCATCCGGCGCTGCGCCGGCGCTATTGCCCCGATATCACGTATGGCGCCGAGTTTGACACCGCAGCGATTGCGGCGTTTAACGGGCGCAATAGCCCGCCCCATTTCTTTTGGGGCGAGATCGCTGCCCAGTTGGGCCGGCCCGAACTGTTCCGCGCATTTTGGGAAGCCGGCCCGCGCGCTCCCGGCGAGGATGATTGGTTGAAGTTGTTTGACCTTGACCAGCCGGTGTTGATTTTGCTCGATGAGATGCCGCCCTATTTTCACTATTATGCGACCCAAGCCGTCGGCAGCGGCACGGTGGCCGATATTGCGGTGCGGGCCTTTGCCAATTTGTTGACGGCGGCGGGCAAGAAGCGCAATGTGTGCGTGGTGGTGTCGGATTTGGCGGCGGCGTATGATACCGGCGGGAGGTTGATTAACCGCGCGTTGGAAGATGCGCGCAAAGAGTTGGGCCGCCAAGAGCGGGCGATTACGCCAGTCGATTTGGCTGCTGATGAGATTTATGCCATTTTGCGCAAGCGGTTGTTTGAGGCGTTGCCTGATGAAGCTGAGGTGAAGGCGATTGCCGATGCGTTTGGCGAGCGGCTGGCCGAGTTGGCGAAGGCGAAGACGATGCACCGCGAGGCGCAGGTGATCGCCGATGAGATCCGCGTGACCTATCCCTTCCATCCGCGGCTGAAGAATCTGGTGGCCCTGTTTAAAGAGAATGAGCAGTTTAAGCAGACCCGTGGCTTGCTCGAACTGGTCTCGCGCTTGTTGCTTTCGGTCTGGAACAGGCCGGTTGATGATGTGTACTTGATCGGCGCGCAGCATTTTGATCTGTCGCTGGCCGAAGTGCGCGACAAGTTGACCGAGATTTCCGGGATGCGTGATGTGATTGCGCGCGATATCTGGGATGCGCAGCGTTCAGCGCATGCCCAACTGATCGATGCCCAGCACCAGAGCGATGCGGCGGCGCAGGTGGCGGCGCTGTTGCTGACCGCTAGCCTCTCGACGGCGGTGAATGCGGTCAAGGGCTTGACTCGCGAGGAGGTGGTCGAGTGTTTGGTCGCGCCTAATCGCGATCCGGCTGAGTTTGTGGCTGCGTTTGAGGAGTTGCAGAAGCTGGCGTGGTATTTGCACCATACGCCGGAAGGCCGGTTTTACTTCGACCGTCAAGAGAATTTGACCAAGTTGTTGCAGAGTTTGGCGAAAGAGGCGCCGGACAATCAGATCGAGGAGTTGATCCGTTCGCGCTTGCGCGAATTGTTTCAAGCCAAGCGCAAGACAGCGTATGATGACGTGTTGCCGTTGCCGCGCTTGGAAGAGGCGGCAGAGCGGTTGCGGCGCGGGCGGGTGTTGTTGATCGTTAGTCCCGATGGCAAGATTCCGCCCGATGCCGTGCA
>JAUQOZ010000030.1:1874-2392 GCA_030550625.1 Chloroflexota bacterium
TGGCTTGACCCAACAAAATAATCTGCTAGTGTTGACCGGCGAAAAGACGGCGCTGGCCAGCGTCGAGCAGGCAGCGCGTCGCTTTTTTGCCGCTCAAAAGGCCGATGCGCGGATTCCCAAAGGCCATCCGCAACGGGCCGATCTCGAAGCCAAGCAGCAAGAGTACGCCCAAGATTTCACCACCACCCTGCTGAACCTGTTCGATAAGGTGCTCTTCCCGATCCAGCGTCCCGGTCGCGATCCGCAGTTAGCAGCCAAGCCGCTCGATATGGTGCGCGATGCGACCAAGCCGTTTGATGGCGAGGCCCAAATCGAGCAGACCTTGACCAGCAATCCGCTCAAGCTCTACCTTGATGTTGAGCGCGATTTTGACGCGATTCGCGAGAAGGCCGAAGACCTGCTCTGGCCAGAGGGAATGGCCGAGACGCGCATCACCGATATGGTCGACCGTTACGCCGAACAAGCGGCGATGCCGTGGTTGCCGCCGCGCGGTCTCGATCGACTGAGCCAGATTGCCA
>JAUQOZ010000030.1:2402-3702 GCA_030550625.1 Chloroflexota bacterium
CCGGGCCGAGCGGCGTGCAGGTGTCGGTGTTGGCTGGCCCAAATGATGCAGGTGAAGTACGTCTGCGGGTTGAACCGGTCAATGGCGGGCCAACCCCGCAGATCTTCTACGCCGAGGATGGCCCGGTTTCTGAGCGCAGCCAGCGGCTGACGGAACCAGAACTGCGCACGCGCGCGCTGCGGGTGGCGTTTCTGGTCAAAGACCCGACCAACCGTTACGAGACCGGTGAGCCGTATGTGTGGGAAAACAAGCTGACCATCCGCAACCGGCTGGTTGAGCGCGATGGGCAACGGTGGGTTGAGCTGTTGGTCGCGCCGCGCGGCGAGATGCGTTACACGCTCGATGGCAGCGAACCGCGCTTTGGCGCGCCCTATACCGGCCCGTTCGCCATTGGCGATGATGAAGTGCGGCTGCTGGTCTTTGCCGAAGCCGAAGGCTTGCAAGCCAAAGAGATGTTTACCTTTGGCCCGCGCGGGCGCAAAGAGGTGCGGATCATCAACGATCGCCCAGCCCGGTTGAAAGCCGATCGCACATCGTTTAAGCTCGACTCACGCGCCGCCGTGTTTGAAGCCCTCAAACTAGCGATCGAGTATCGCGTCACGTTTGAAAACATCTATCTGACCGTTGGCCAAGGCGCGCAGACGATCACGCTCTCAATTGGCGATATTGCCGTCGATGCCGAATTCCTGATGCGCATCGCCAACCAGCTCGTCGAGCGAGCGCCAGCGGAAGCGCCGGTCACGATGACGTTTAAGCGGGCGTTATTCCAAACTGGCCACGATGCGCAAACGTTCAGCCAGCGGTTTGGCATCCAGTTGGCGCAGGAGCAGATCGAGCAATGAGCAGCAAAACCGCGACCATTGACTTCGGGGCGCCGGCTGAGTTTGGCGTCCACGTATTCCGGGTCGAAATCCCCACTGCCAGCCGGCAGCCGGTGCGGATTGTGGAAGAATACGGCTACCGCGGCGAGATCGATGGCATTCCGGCGGAAGAGCCGCGAGTGGTGCTCGAACGCCGGATCTGGAGCCAGATTGCCGAGCCGGCCCGCCAAGAGTTTAATGCCCGGCTAAAGGCGGCCAAGTTGCGTCCGGCCCGCTGGCATACCGGCGTGAATCGGGTTGAGCGGCTGTTGGGGCGCGAGTTGTGCGTGCTGGCATGGGCCGCTGAAGGGGCCAGCGACGAAGCGTTGCCGGTGATTTGCCAGAAGTGGCTGGCCTTGCGTCCCGAAGAGCGCTGGTGGCTGTTTACCAAAACGGTAGCTGAGGCCGGTTTGCCGGAAGACCGCGAGCGGGGGTGGCGC
>JAUQOZ010000274.1:0-1708 GCA_030550625.1 Chloroflexota bacterium
GTGCGCTGGCGTTGGGGTGAACCGCCAAGTGACGCTGATCCGTGGGTGCTGTTGGCGCCAAATGCGACGGCGGCAACTGAACTGACTGTGCCGATTCCGTCGGCCTATCTCGGTGTCAACGATTGCTCAGCGCGCACATTGTTTACTCAATTGCGCCGCAATACCGACAACGTGGTTGAGACGTCTGCGCGCAGCGCTAGTGTGATTATCGATGTCCACGTTGTAGCCGAAGTGGACGTTACCAACCCCTTGCTGTACGACACTTCAAGCTGGTATACCAGTAATTATATCGTGCGTGACCTCGATCGCGGCAGTACACCGGTAACTCAAGTACGGTTGTGGGTGGCTGATGGCGGTGATTGCACCGGTATTTCGCGAGTGCGGGTGGCGAATAACACCGCTTCGTTAGCTGTCAATAGCGATCTTGATGTCGAAGGCGATCTAACAGCAATTATTCCCTTGCCCGGCATAACCTTCTCACCACCGGCGCCTGATGGCAATTACAACGTGGTGGTGAAAGTGTACGACAAGCTCGGCAACTCGCAGACCGTTACCAAGACCATCCGGCTTGATCGCACGCCGCCGCAGCTCGCGCTCAGCGGCAGTGAAGTGATTACTGCGACTGACTCCTCGTTGGGTGATATCTTGCAGGATCTGACGTTCGATCTCTCATCAGCCACGATTACCGAGACGAATGGCATTCACGGTCTTATGCTTGCCGTGAGCCCCACGCCAGTGACGACTACGGCGGCGCTTTCGTCGCTGCGTTGGATTTCCGTCCCAGCCAATGTGAGCAGCGGCCAGTTTACGGTGCCGTCGTGGAGTATGGCGAACGCTCCCGGCGTGACGATGGCGACGACCAGCTCTGCCGAGCAAACGTTCTATATCTATGCGCTGCTCATCGATCGGGCCGGGAATATCAGCTCGTTTGATACGGTGTTGGAAACGACGGCGACGAGTACGCTTACCCCAGTGCGAACCTATGTGCCGTTGGTAAATCGCTGACGCTGTTCCCCCGTCTGCCTAACCGAGCTGCTACTAGTAATGCTAGTAGCAGCTCCTCATTTATCCCCGGCTTCGTTCTCAAAATTTTGCAAAAAATGTTACCGTTTTTGGCCCGTTTTTGTCGTATGCTATCGGTACACCATGGTGCCGGTAGCGTTGTACAATTCGACTAACGTGGATCGACAAGGAGCTTCGCCAATGCAACACCGTCAATTACCTCTTCTTCGCCTATCTCTTGCCATAATCCTTGTCGCAATTGTAGGCGGAATCTGGCTTTCGCTCCGTCCCGGCCAAGCCGAGGAGGGCGGGCCGATCTTGCAATACCCGCCCGAACCGCCAGCGCCGACGATCGGCCCTAATCCGACCGTCCCTGCTGGGTTGGCCGCCGGCCCGCGCTTTGTGGCCGATTTTGCCACCGCAGACAGCCTGCGCGATTGGCAGATGGTCGAACTCGATTTCATTCTGCCCGAAGACCGCGCCAATTGGGTGATTGCCAACGGGCGACTGCGCCAAGATTTCGCTAGCGAAATCCGCAACAGCGCGCTGACGCAGGTGGCCGCGCTGGCGCCGGTTGAGATGGCCGATGGCGTGGTGCGAGTGAGTTTTTACGATGAGTTTAACGGCATCGCCGGGCTAGTGGCGCGCTATCAGGGCGAGGTTGGCTACGAGGCCAGCTATTACCGGTTGCGTTTGCTGAAGAATG
>JAUQOZ010000274.1:1762-3685 GCA_030550625.1 Chloroflexota bacterium
TAGAGGGGCCGGGGTTTGCGCCCCGCCAGTGGCACGTGATCGAGCTGGAAGTGCGCGGCGGCGAGGTGACGGCGCGCCTGAACGGTAAGGTGTTGTTGCGGGCAAGCGATCCGCAGCCGTTGCCGGCTGGCCGGGTTGGCGTCTACACCCGCGCGCTGGGTGGCATCATGTTCGATGACCTTATCGTCGCGCCCTAAGTCAAATCAGGAGGACTGTATCCATGATGATATTCTTCCGCACCACGCTTGTGCTGGGGGCACTACTGGCGCTGCTGGCCGGGATGTTACCGGCGGTCTCTCCAGCTACTGCGCAGAGTTTGCCGCGCCTCATTGCCGAGACAGTATTACCCAATAGTACGGGTATCAAAATACCTCAAGCAGCCGTGGCTGGCGATCAGGTCCATTTGGCTGGTATTGCTGAAGTAAGCGGCGCTTCTGAGGGTAAGGCGCGTGTTTGGACCAAGATCGAAGGGTCTATTTCCTTTCCATCTCCTTTTACCGTAGGCAATACGAGCCGTACTACCATCAATCCTGAATTTATTAATAGCGCGATAGCCACTTCACCGTCAGGTGAAGTCGTTTCGCTCTGGATCGATCAGGCGGCCAAGATAGTCCGCTTTCGCAAGCGAGATACCGCCGGCAATTGGGGACCAACCTTCGAGGTAACGCGCAATGTGGTCTTTCCGGTTCGACCTGCGCTCACGGTTGTGAATGGCGGCCCCCAAAACGGGCGAATTATTGCTGTGTGGCGTGATGATGCCGGGCGCGACGCCAGCAATGAGGGGATTTACTACACCTACTCTGATAATGGTGGCGCGTCGTGGGCGCCGGTGGCACGCGCATTCGGTATGAAGGTGTACAAGTCAGTGGTGCAACTGGCCAGCGGCTCGAATGGTGAAGTGGCGCTGACTTTCACGCGCGATAACCCGCGACCACTGCACATTATGGTTGCGCTGTGGACGGGCAGCGGTTTTAGCGCGCCGGTTGATGTGAATCTCGGTGATGGCGAACAATATGCTGATAGCAGCGTCACCATCTACAATGGGCGTATCTTTGTCGGCTACCGTCACGTTGACAACGGCATCTTCTATGCTGAAAAAGAGATCAGCAATCTTTTTGATAATCAGCCATGGCCACGGGCGCGATTGTTGGGTGAAAAAGGCGACGGCCAAGTGTCGGTGAGCGCCGATGCGTATGGTAACCTGCACGTGTCATGGATTCGCACGCCGCCTGATGGCAGGCGCAGCCAAAACCGGCTCGGCTACGCAGTGCGACTCTTTGATGGCCCCTTCCTTGGCCCCATCGAGTCGGCTACCTCAGGGCCGCGTTGTTTAATGCATGGGGAGTGAGCAGCTCGGCCAGTGGTTTTTATATGCACGTTGCTCACGAACAGTTTACTGGCGAGACGCCGTTGCTCCGCTACGCGCTCTTCCAAGCTCCCGGCTCGCCGTTTGGTTCAGCGCCATTGATCGAAGGCGGGGCTGAACGGATTGGCGGTGATGGCCGCACCTCGGTGAAAGTGACCTTCCCCGGTTTGGGGGCAACTCCGCAAAATGTTAGTGTGCGCTGGCGCTGGGGTGAACCGCCAAGTGACGCTGATCCGTGGGTGCTGTTGGCGCCAAATGCGACGGCGGCAACTGAACTGACTGTGCCGATTCCGTCGGCCTATCTCGGTGTCAACGATTGCTCAGCGCGCACATTGTTTACTCAATTGCGCCGCAATACCGACAACGTGGTTGAGACGTCTGCGCGCAGCGCTAGTGTGATTATCGATGTCCACGTTGTAGCCGAAGTGGACGTTACCAACCCCTTGCTGTACGACACTTCAAGCTGGTATACCAGTAATTATATCGTGCGTGACCTCGATCGCGGCAGTACACCGGTAACTCAAGTACGGTTGTGGGTGGCTGATGGCGGTGATTGC
>JAUQOZ010000324.1 GCA_030550625.1 Chloroflexota bacterium
CGCCGTTGCTGTGATCTGCGGCATGTCTCAACATTTCGCCGCGTCGTAGCGAACCCGATGCTGCTCGCAGCGAGAATCATCCAACGGTTGCGATGCCTTTCGCCGTTGCTGTGATCTGCGGTATGTCTCAACATTTCGCCGCGTCGTAGCGAACCCGATGCTGCTCGCAGCGAGAATCATCCAACGGTTGCGATGCCTTCCGCCGTTGCTGTGATCTGCGGTATGTCTCAACATTTCGCTGCGTCGTAGCGAACCCGATGCTGCTCGCAGCGAGCACCATCCAACGGTTGCGATGCCTTCCGCCGTCGCCGTGATCTGCGGCATATCTCGCCGTCTCGCCGCGTCGTAGCGAACTTCGCACTGCTCTGATCGTGATCCATCGGCAAGCGGCTATGATAGAGCAGTGTGTGGGCATGCTATGGTGCGGGCGGATCATGCCCGCGCTAAACCTCCTCTCAGTTCAGCAACCCTGTGTGGCTGGCATCTGCTCTGCACAGTCGTTCAAACGCATTCCATCGGAAGTCTGAGCGTGGAAGCGTATCCTAAGATAAATATAGATCATTTGTTCTATTTTGTCAAGGGCAGTTTGCGCATGGCCTGCAGCAGTTTGGCAGCGCGCCATGCAAGCGCACCTCGCTGCGATGATGCGCGCGATCCGGTGAGCTGTTGCGCTGCGCCGGCAGTCGAACTCTGCGCCGAGCGCGTTCCTGACGTCTACAACAATCCACTGATCGCTAACCGGCGGTGGTGGCGGGTGTAATAACGGATTTGGCGCGGCAGGTTGTCTTCGCCCGGTAGCGATTGCACGTGCTCTACCAGCCGTCCGGCAATCTGGTGAATCCGGGTGGTCTGCTCTGATGGCGGCAAGCGGGATAGTTCGGCTTCCCACGGCACGGTGCATTTGCCTTCCACCATCACGCCAATGATTTCAGGCAACAATTTGCTTTGCCGCGTCCAGTTGAGCGCAAGGCAGAAGCCGGGGCCGGGGGCGGGTAGTCGTTCGCGGGTGAGGGTGAAGAGATCGGCGGAATGCCCCACCGCAATCGCAATCAGAATCGGTGCGGTCGTTTCAGGCAAGCGGTGGAGGTTGAGCAGCGGAATGTCGAGCAAGGCGGCCAGTGCGGCGGCGAGCGGTTTGCTGGTGATGTCGGGCGCGGTGACGCCACCCAAGCGCCAGTTGCTGCTCCGCGCTAAGGCGATGAAACGGTAGAGGGTGCGGGCGACATCGTTCTCACTCAGGTGATAATCGGCCAAAGGGGCAATGGTAATCCCGTCGTCGGTTGCCGAACCAAGGCAAATGACACCCTCATGCACGTAAAGGTCATCTTTGAGACCGGTGGTCGTATGAAATTCGCGCCGCCGTTCGATGCTCTGCAAGCTGGCCAGCAATTCAAACTGCGCGTCGGAAGTCGGGGCGAGCGCCAACGCTTGTTGCCACGCTTGTTGCGCTTCATCATAGCGCTGCAACTGAAACAGGCAGCGACCCAGCAGATGAAAGACGGCCCAATCATCGTAGTAGCGTTGGCGTGGCGTTTCGAGCCGGGTCAGCGCCGTCGCGTACTCGCCGCGCGCCGCATGGATGTAGGCCAGTTCGAGTTGGGCGGCGGCATCGCCGGGGTCAAGTTCGAGGCAGCGGCGAAATTCACGCTCGGCTTCGTCGTATCGTTCAAGCTCGATCAAAACGTAGCCGAGGTTGAAATGGGCAAAGTAGTCGTCGGCCAGATTGGCGACAGCGGCAAACTCTTCGGCGGCTTTCGCCAGCAAGCCTTGCTGCTGGTAGTGGAACGCCAGCGCATTGTGCGCATCACGCAAGGTCGGGTCAGCGGCAATTGCCATGCGAAAATGATCAACTGCCGCCAATGGGCGCTGGGTACGCTCAAAAGCCAATCCGTAGCGTAAGTGGCGACGACTGGCGACGCGTTTGGTCTCGTCGGTCATCCTTAGCCTCCTCGCCCGTGGTGGCGGGCGACTGTTGCGAGCCATCACGTCGCATGCAGCATGCAGTTACGGTTCTGAGTTTCGGCTCACAGTGTTGTTGGGCAGAACGCTGGCCAGCGCCGCGGCTTGGGCGGCTAGAATCTGGCGGATACCACGTTCGGCCAGATCAAGAAGTGCATTGAGTTGGCTGCGACTAGCCGGTGTGCCTTCCGCCGTGGCCTGCACTTCGATAAATGCGCCCTCAGCATTCATTACGACATTGCAGTCGAGGTCGGCTTGGCTATCTTCCTCGTAACACAGATCGAGCAGCATCACGTCTTGGAAGATGCCGACGCTGACCGCGGCCACTGGGGTGAGGGCTGGCATGCTCTCGACGGCGCCGCTGCGGGCGAGATACTCAACTGCCAGCGCAAGCGCCACGTAGCCGCCGCTGATCGATGCGGTACGGGTGCCGCCGTCGGCTTGCAAGACATCACAGTCAATCGTAATGGTGCGTTCGCCGAGTGCGCTGAGATCGACCGCTGCCCGTAACGAGCGCCCGATTAAGCGTTGAATCTCTTGGGTGCGCCCGCTGGGGCCGTTGCGTTCGCGGCGGGTGCGCTGCAATGTCGCTCGGGGCAGCATCGCATACTCAGCCGTGACCCAGCCGCTCTGCTGGCCGCGCATCCACGCCGGCACCCCGTCTTCAATCGTTGCGGTGCAGAGCACGCGGGTGTTGCCATACGCAATCAGCGCCGAGCCTTCAGCATACGGGGCGGCGCCAACTTCAATTGAGATGGGGCGCAGTTGATCCGGCGCCCGGCCATCGCTTCGCATCATACGCAACCGTTTCACTCCTTCTTGTTCAGCATCATACCATACGCAACTACATCATACAACGTGCAATTGCTTAACTTTGCCGGATAACGCGCCGGGTTTGCCAGAGGTACCAGCAGGCGATGCTGCGGTAGGGTCGCCAGCGTTCACCGAGCGCAAGCAGTGTACGGGGTGTTGGTAGCTGCGGCAACTCATAGACCAGCCGCGCGGCGTCGCGCAAGCCAAGATCGGCGGCGGGCAGCACGTCAAGCCGGCCTAATGCGAACATTAGATAGATTTCCGCTGTCCAGCGGCCAATCCCTCTCACTGCTGTCAGTTGGCCAATGATCGTTTCATCGTCGAGCAGAGGAAAGCGGTCGAGTTCAAGGCGCCCGCTCACAATGCGTTCGGCAAGGTCGCGCAGATAGGCGCTCTTTTGCGCCGAGAGGCCGGCGGCGCGCAAGGCGCCTTCTTCAGCGGCGAGGATGGCTGCCGGTGTGAGTTCGCCAAGCGCCATTTCCAGCCGGTTGCGGATGGCGCGGGCGGCGGCGAGCGAGATTTGCTGGCTGATAATGGCGTAGGCTAGCGTCACGAAGCCGTGGGGTTGCGGTTGCAGCGCAAACGGCCCGATCTGTTCGATCCACGGCGCAAGGTGCGGATCAGCGGTGCGGAGATGTTTGATTGCATGTTCCATACTGATGTTGTTTTCCGGCCCCTACCCCAACCCTCTTTGCGGGGCGAACAGAACATCTGCATTCTAGCACAGCCGCTTGTTATTGGCAGGGAGGCCGGGCTTGGGGTACAAAGTCCGCTTGCTGGCCCTCACCCCCCCGGCCTCCTAGTGTTTTCAGCAACGCTTTGGGTTGCATTCGGTGTGTACGAAGCCCGCTGTGCGGGCTGGCCCTCACCCCCCGGCCCCTCTCCCACCGTGCGGCGAGAGAGAGGGAGCC
>JAUQOZ010000374.1 GCA_030550625.1 Chloroflexota bacterium
ATGGTTAACGCAAAGGCGCGAAGAACGCAGAGGACGCTAAGGATTGTTGTATGATTGGGGTACGAGCGCGCTCATACCATTCCCCAAAAAACCCTCTGCGTTCTCTGCGTCCTCTGCGTCTTTGCGTTAAGACCCTTTGCATACCTTGCGGAGCCGGACAGCCGTCCGGCTCTACGGCGTCTTTGCGCCCTCTGCGCCTTCACTTGCACAGAATCGCGTTTCCGCCTATAGTGATAGCATTCGCCGGGAAGCGAAGTCTGCCCGGCTTGTGTTATGTTGTCGCAAAAAAGTTATCACGAGGAGCATATTGGCATGGCAGCGGGAACGACCTCAGATCTGCGCAATGGAATTGTGATTCGCTACAACAACGACCTCTATCAGGTCGTCGAATTTCAGCACGTCGCGCCGGGCAACTGGCGAGCGTTCGTGCGGATGAAGCTGAAGAGCCTGACCACTGGCAAGGTGATTGAAGATCGGGTGCGGGCCGGGGCCGAAATTGACATTGTACGCATCGAGCGCCGCCCGATGCAGTACCTCTACCGCGAGGGCGACAGCTTCATCTTTATGGATAACGACACCTTTGACCAGATTCCGGTCTCGGCGGAGCTGGTGGGTGACGCGGTGAAGTTTATGAAAGAGAACGAGACGGTCGATCTGGTGTACGATGCCGAGAAGGATCAGATCATCGGCGTCGAGCTACCGATCTTCGTCAATCTGAAGGTGGTGGAGACGACGGTGGCGGTACGCGGCGATACGGCGACCAACGTCACCAAGCCGGCTACGCTGGAGACGGGGGCGGTGATTGAGGTGCCGGCGTTTATCAATGAGGGTGATGTGTTGAAGATCGATACCCGCACCGGCGAATATATCACGCGGGTGTAACGGTATCGCATAGCAGAATCGTATGGGGGTCGCATATCTGTGCGACCCCCATACGATCATCGGGACATTACCGGATTAGAAATCGTCGTCCGGCATTGGCGGCGTATTGCTGTTCTTCTTGGGTTCGGGGGCATCGACGATCAACGCCTCGGTGGTCAAGACCATGCCGGCGACGCTGATCGCGTTCTCGAGCGCGGTGCGCACCACTTTGGCCGGGTCGATGATGCCAGCCTGCATCAGATCAACATAGGCGCCGGTCATCACATCGTAGCCGTAGTGGTTGTTATTGTGCTTGCGCTGCGCGTTGCGCACATTCTCGACCACCACCGAACCATCCTCGCCAGCGTTGGTCGCGAGCTGGCGCAGCGGCTCTTCGAGCGCGCGGCGGAGGACATTGAGCGCCATGCGCTCCTCTTCAAACTGGGTCGTGACGTTATCGAGCGCCGGGATGGCGTTGAGCAAGGCAACGCCGCCACCGGGGACGATACCCTCTTCGACCGCAGCGCGGGTCGCGTTGAGCGCGTCTTCGACGCGGGCCTTGCGCTCCTTCATCGCCGGCTCAGTCGGCGCGCCAACCTTAATCACAGCCACGCCACCCGACAGCTTCGCCACCCGCTCTTGCAGCTTCTCGCGGTCGTAATCCGAGGTCGTGGTCTCGATCTGCTGCTTGAGTTGGGCAATGCGGGCTTGGATGGCTTGCTTGTCGCCGTGACCCTCGACGATCACGGTGTTATCCTTGTCGGCCTTGACGCGGCGGGCGCGGCCAAGGTCTTGCAGGGTCGCGCTCTCGAGCTTGCGACCAATCTCCTCGGAGATGACGGTACCGCCGGTGAGGATCGCGATGTCTTGCAGCATCGCCTTGCGCCGGTCGCCAAAGCCGGGGGCCTTCACCGCCAGCGCGTTGAGCGTGCCGCGCAGCTTGTTGACCACCAGCGTCGCCAACGCCTCACCGTCCACATCCTCAGCGATCACGAGCAGATCCTTCTTGCCGCTGCTCAGCACCGCCTCAAGGATGGGCAGCAGATCCTTAATCGAGCTAATCTTCTTATCGGTAATCAGGATGTAGGGCTCGTCGAGCACCGCCTCCATGCGGGCCGAGTCGGTGATGAAATAGGGCGAGATGTAGCCGCGGTCGAATTGCATACCCTCGACCAGCTCGTGCTCGAGGTGGGTGCTCTTGCCCTCTTCGACCGTCACGACGCCATCGCGGCCAATCTTATCCATGACGGTCGCCAGCAACTCGCCGACCTCAGCATCTTGGGCCGAGATGGTGGCGACATTGCGGATCTCATCGCGGGTCTTGAGGGTAATCGCCTGCTCTTTAATGCGGGCTACCAAAGCTTGGCCACCCTTATCGAGACCACGCTTGAGCAGCATCGGGTTGGCACCGGCGGCTACCAGCTTCAGGCCCTCATTGATAATCGCTTGGGCCAGCACGGTCGCCGTGGTAGTACCGTCACCGGCGACATCGTTGGTCTTAACAGCGGCCTGCTTGAGCAGTTGCACGCCAAGGTTCGCAAACGGATCCTTCAGCTCAATCTCTTTAGCGACGCTCACACCGTCGTGGGTGACGGTCGGCGCGCCCCACTTCTTATCGAGAGCGACGTTGCGGCCACGGGGGCCGAGGGTCGTCTTCACTGCGAGGGCAAGGGTGTCGATACCGTGTTTCAGCGCAGTGCGGGCTTGCTGATCGAAGATCAGTTGCTTCGCCATATCGCTTACTCCTCAATGATACCGAGAATATCCTTCTCTTGCAGGATCAGATACTCTTCCTCGTCAATCTTGAATTCGGTGCCGGCGTACTTGGCGTAGAGCACGTGTTGGCCAACCTTCACGCTCATCGGGATGAGCTTGCCATCGTCAGCGCGCCGGCCCGGCCCAACCGCGATCACCTCACCCTCCATCGGGCGCTCTTTGCTCGCGGTATCGGGCAAGAAGATGCCGCCTTTGGTCTTCTCTTCCCGCGGCTTGGGTTTCACCACTACCCGGTCATGCAACGGTCGAACTTGCACAGGCAACCTCCTGTTGTCTGAGTGCGGGGCGCCGCACGGGCGACGCCCCAGTGCGACTAGCTAGCAGCTTGCCCAGCGCTGCGCGGCGTCGCCATCGACTGGCGTTGCCGGCTAAGCAGCGCGAAGGCGACAGCAACCAGCACGAGGATCAGGCCGATCCAGAAGGTCTGCGGTTGCGGCAAAGCGATGCCGAGCACGCGGTCAAGCGAGTAAGCGCCGGGAGACCACAGCCCCATCACCGCAGCCAGCACCGCGAGCACAAGGCTATACTCGCAGCCGCCATTGCTGATCCACAGGCCATGCGACCAGTGGACGAGGGCAATCGCCGTGATCATCACCGCGATGATCGCCAGCGGGCCGATCGGATGGAGCAGGCCGAGGGCGAAAAGCAAGCCGCCGCCGAACTCAGCCAAACCGGCCATCAGCGCCCAAAAGCGCGGCGCGCGCAGACCCATGCTCGCCAGCCAATCGGCGGTGGCGCGCAAGCCTTGGCCGCCAAACCAACCAAACAGCTTCTGCGCACCGTGGCCCATCATCAGTAAACCGATGACCACTTGCAGGATAAGCAGGCCAAGATCCATCGTCATCGCGTACCACCTCCTTGATCGCCAACGCACAGCAGCGTCACGCCAACGCGCTCCGCTGTGTAACGATGATGATGCAAACAGGCGTACATCTGTGTAAATAAAGAAGTGATGTTAGATCGCTATCAGCGGAGTGTTAGCAATGTGTTAGAAGATCGAAGGAATAGCGTCAGAGAAGCATCCTTGC
>JAUQOZ010000097.1 GCA_030550625.1 Chloroflexota bacterium
CTCTCACCGGATCGCCTGCTTGTGGATGCGGATAGACGCTCTCGGCCCCAATCCGAGCGCGGATCGGCTGCGTCTCGCCTTCATGGTGGAAGGTGACATCGTAGAAAATGGTGCCGTGAATATCAACCCGCTGCACTTCGAGCAGCACTGCTTCGCGCATGCCGGAGAGGATCATGATGAGTGGCTCCTTATGCTGATGTTATATGGCACATCCGGTAGATTGCAGACAAAGAACCACCGCCTTGAATGCGGTGGTTATTGTGTTCAGCAAGAGCGTATACAACGGATATTATACCGCGTTTAGTTGCAGGTTCAGGTGGCCGATTGGCGTAGCGTCGCTGCCCCTTGCCCGTCATTTGGTGTTGAGGCTGCAACCACCTCGCGGGCAAATTCGCGAATGAAGGCCGCTACTTCACGCGGACGTTGTTGTTGCGGCATGTGGCCGCAACGGGGCAAGAATGCGACCCGCGCTTGCGGCAGATTGGCGCAGAAGAAATCGCGTGATTCGCGTGGAATGAAATAATCGTCTTCACCCCAGATCATCGCCACCGGCACCCGCAGCGCGCGCAGATCGTCCGGGCGCAAGAGCGCGTTTTCATCGAGCGCGGCGACAAATTGCGTCACCGGATCGCGCCGGAACATGGAACGCAACCCCTCGCTGGCAAAGTAGAGCGGCAAGGGCGGGCGGCCATACATCTGGCGCAACACCTTCCGCACGGTGCGCTTATCGGGCAACTCAATCGTGTGTAGGAATGGCTCCCACGACTCACGCCCGCGCAAGATGGCCCCTCCCGGCGCCAGCAAGACGATGCCGGCAACCAGTTCTGGCGTGGCGAGCGCCACTCGCACCGCGATCCAGCCCCCCATCGAGTTGCCCACAATCAACGTTGGTCGCCCGATCACCTCGCGAATCATCGCCTGCACTAACGCCGTCTGCTGTTCGATAGTGGCATAACGCTGGCCGGGTGGGAAGCCGCTCAAGCCAAACCCGGCCAGATCGAGCGCGTAGACCGGGCCGATCGCGGTGAGCTGCCGCATCACGAATGACCACGTTTGGGCGCGGTCGGCGATGCCGTGCAAGAGCAGCACCGGCAGGTTGCCTTCACCGCGCGCCGGCATGAAATAGTAATGGGCGCGAATCCCGGCCAAACGCCGTTCGTGGCTCGTCGCGCCTAACCGCAGCAGAGCGCGATGGCTCAGGCCGTAGATCAACGGCACTGCCGCGGTCGAAAGGGGGGTGAAGAGTTGTCCGAGCATCGTTCACTCCTCCTCGCTGGCATAAACACACGAGACGCCGGCGCCGGCGGTGCAGACCAGCGGCTGCATCGTGCGCCCGGTACGAATGGCGTATCCGGCGATCATCGCAGCGACAAATTCATCAACCCGATCGGCTGCCACCAGCGACACCGTGCTGCCGCCAAAGCCGCCGCCGGTCATCCGGCTGCCGTAACACCCCGGCGCGGCCAAGGCTAACTCGACTAAAGTGTCGAGTTCAGGCACACTGACTCGATAATCGTCACGCAGACTATGGTGCGATTCAACCATCAACTGGCCCATCTTGACCACATCACCGGCGGCGAGCGCATCGGCGGCGGCGAGCGTACGCTCATTCTCACTGACGACGTGGCGTGCGAGCGGCAGCAGGTCGGGCGGCAACAGATGGCCGTACTCGGCCAGATCGGTCAAACGCACGTCGCGTAAGGCTTGGATCTTGCCCAAGACCGGCTTGAGCAAGCGCACCGCCTCTTCACACCCGGCCCGGCGCTGGTTATACTCCGAACCGGCCAGCCGGTGGCGCACACCGCTATCGCAAACCACCACCCGCACATGAGCCGGGATCGGCACTGGGCGATAGCTCAGGTCACGGCAATCGATCAGCAGCGCATGGCCAGCTTCGCCCAACGCCGCAATCAACTGATCCATAATCCCGCACTTCACCCCAACAAACGAATGCTCAGCGCCTTGAGCCAGCAACGCCAGCTCTTCACCGAGCAGATTGATATTGTTGAGCAGTTGGAAGGTGTAGCCAACCGCCACCTCCAGCGCCGCCGACGATGAGAGGCCGCTGCCGGCGGGCACATCACTATCAATCAAGAGATCGGCCCCGCGCAGCGGCAGATCGCGGGCCAGCAATCCCTTGGCAACCCCACGAATGTAATTGACCCACTGGCGTTGCTCGTCACGCACAATCTGGTCGAGGTTGAACTGATCCTCCTCACGGAATTTAACGCTAAATACACGCACAATTCGATCAGCGCGCGGGCGAGCGGCGACATACGTGGCCCGATCGAGCGCCATCGGAAAGACGAAGCCGTCGTTGTAGTCGGTATGTTCACCGATCAGATTCACCCGGCCGGGGGCGCGGGCGATGCGGGTGGGAGGATGGCCGAAATACCGCTCAAACGCGGCGTAGAGGGTAGACAATTCAAACATAGCGATTACTCCTCAGCGGCATCAATGCCTGCTGCGGAGTATAGCACCTTTTTGCGCCGCGCTGTCAACAACATCGAGCTGGGTTGGTCTAACCTCATCATTGCGCGCGCGCTGCCGGCGCAGATCGTCGGGGCTATGCGCCGGGGCAAGGAAGGTCACGGCCAGCGCCGCCAGCGCGAAGAGCAACGGCGCAGTGAAGACGGCGGCCAGCGCGGCGGCCAGCGCGAGGCGTGGCTCGCCGGATAACGTCACTGCGTTGGCCCCCTCACCGATCAGCGCATCAACCGGAATAGCGTCGGGTTGCAAGCCGCGCGCCGCCAATTCCGCCGTTAACCGGCTCGTCAACAGCGTGCCGAGTGCGGCCACACCGATCGTGCCGCCAATCGTGCGCGAAAACTGCAAACTGGCCGTCGCTGCGCCCAACACGTTACGCGCCACCGTGCTCTGCACCGCAATCAGGAACGACGGAATGCTCGCACCCATCCCGATGCCCATCAGCCCCAACGCAATCGCCAGCTCCAACCGGCTCATATCGGGCCGAATCCGGGCCATCATAAATGCGCCGGCCACAAAGATCGCCATTCCGCCGATCGTGAGCGTGCGATAGCTATAGCGCAACAGTAACCGCCCTCCGATCACGCTGGTAAAGACCCACCCCAGCATCATCGGCGTCAGCGTCGTGCCGGCCTCAGTCGCGCTCGCGCCCAACACACCCTGTACAAATAGCGGCACATAATTCATACTGCCGAACAAGACCCCGCCGGCCAGAATGCCATGCGCGCAGGCGACGGCAAACATGCGGTCGCGCAACAAGCGCACCGGCAAGATCGGCGCCGGCGCGCGCAGCTCGACCGCGACTAGCAAAGCGAGCGTAGCTATCGCTGCGCTCAGCATCGCCATCCCGGCCAGTGAAGCCGGCGCCTCAAGGCCGAGCAAGAGCAAGACGACTCCCACACTCAGCAGCGCCGCGCCGGCATAATCGATCGGCGGACGCGCGCCGCTGGCTGGGGCCACGCCGCGCCACGCCGCCCAAACCAGCGCCGCTGCGATCGCCGCTGGTGGCAGGTTGACCCAGAACACCCAATGCCACGAGATCTGATCGACCAAAAAGCCGCCGATCAATGGGCCAATCACCGAACTAACGCCCCACACCCCGGCAAAGAGACCCTGCACCTTAGCGCGTTGGTCAAGGGTAAAGATATCGCCGACAATGATAAACGCCAGCGGCAGCAAACCGCCCGCCCCCACTCCCTGCACAGCCCGCGCCGCGATCAGCTCCGGCATCGTCGTCGCCAACCCGCACCAGAGTGAGCCAAGGCTAAAGATGGCAATCGCCGCCATATAGACTGGTCGCCGGCCAAACAGATCCGACAACCGGCCAAAGATTGGGCCGGCGGTAGTGCTGGTCAGCATATAGATGGCAAACACCCAGCTAAAGCTCTCGATATCGCCGAGATCGCGCACAATGCTCGGCATCGCCGTCGCAATGACGGTTGACTCCATCGAGGCCATAAACATGCTCATCATCACGCCGAGCGTGATCAAAACGGTGCGCTGGCGAGTCACACGGTGCTCCTAGGGTTGACGTAAAATAATGCTTGATCAAATATTGCCTTGTTCAACGATACCGCAAAATCGCCACCAGCGCAAGGGGGAGAGTGAATGCAGGAATGGGAATAGCCGCCAAAAGACGCGAAAGACACAACCATGGTTGTGCCTCTGGTGTCTCTTTGTGGCTGTCGCCACCCCTCCCCCTGCGGGGGAGGGGCTGGGGGTGGGGGCAAGCAAGCGCCACGAACCCACCCAAAAAGCCCAAAAAAAGAGTTACCTTTGCGTTTTTTGTGGCTCTTTGTGGCTATTCCCCACCAAACCCTGATGAGGGAGCGGGGGAGCTGCCGTGTCGTCGCGACAGGCGCCGTGGAGCGAAACACCGTAGCGCCCCGCTCCCACTGGCGTGGGAGAGGGGTTGGGGGTGAGGGTCTATGTACCGCCGAGGACGCAGCACGCTCCCCCTTCGGCGGAAAGGCTCCGCTCCCGTCCTCGTGGGGGATTGCTTCGCTGCGCGGCGGGTAGAGCGCGGCTCTGCCCCTACCGCTCCGCTCGCAATGACAACCGGGGAGGCGGGAGATTGCTTCGCCGCCGTTGGCGGCTCGCAATGACAAGCGGGGAGCGGCGCGGCCGTTCTTTTGTCATTGCGAGGGCGCGTCAGCGCCCGAAGCAATCCCCTCCTTCGGCGGAAAGGTTCCGCTCCCGTGCTCGCGGGGGATTGCTTCGCTGCGCTGCGCTCCGCTCGCAATGACAAGCGGGGTAAGGTATCGCTTCCCCTCCTCCGCTGGGGGAGGGGCCGGGGGTGGGGGCAAGCAAGCGCCACGAACCCACCCAAAAAGCCCAAAAAAAGAGTTACCTTTGCGTTTTTTGTGGCTCTTTGTGGCTATTCCCCACCAAACCCTCTGCGGAGCCGGACAGCCGTCCGGCTCTACGATTCGTTATCGGGCCGTTGCGTCATTTCTGGTATACTGGCGCCGCGGCACTCAACCATGGCCGGAGGAACGCATGAAGATCTATAAAGCGCGCGCGCCGATGCGAATCGGCTTTTTCGGCGGCGGCACCGATGTCAGCCCTTACGCCGAAGAATACGGTGGGAAAGTGCTCAATTGCACGATCAATCTCTATGTGCGGTGTATGCTGACGACCAGCAATACACCCGGCATTCTGATCCGCTCGCTCGATTTACAAGAAGTGAGCCGGCAGGTGAGCGATCGCGAGTGGGATGGCAAGCTCACCTTACCGCAAGCGGTGCTTGATGCCCTGCCCCAGTTACGGCCCGCCTCCGCTGGCTACAAGATTACGATGTTCAGCGATGCGCCACCCGGTTCCGGTCTTGGTTCGTCGTCGGCGCTCGTGGTGAGTATGCTCAAGTTGCTCTACGCCGTGGCCGGCCAAAACGCCGACCCACACCAGTTGGCCGAACTGGCCTACCGGATCGAACGGGTTGATCTCGGCATTCCCGGCGGGCGGCAAGACCAGTATTCGGCGGTGTTTGGCGGCATGTGCGTCTATCACTTTGGGCGCGACCGGGTGATCGTCGAGCCGGTGCTGAGCGATCCAACCGCTTTGCTTGAGCTCGAGAGCTGCTTGATTATCGGCTATATCGGCGACCGCCAGTTGCTCACCCGCCATCTGATGACCGATCAGGTGCAACGGCTGGTCAAGGGCGATACGTTGCGGTTGCATCACGAAACGAAAGCCTTTGTTGATATTGCAGCCCGCCTGCTGCGCGAACAGCGGATCGCCGATTTTGGCCGCTTGCTGCACGACGCATGGGAGGTCAAGAAAGCCTTTTCGCCCCATATCGCGCCGCCGATCGTCGAAGAGGTCTACGCGCTGGCTCGCAAGCACGGCGCATGGGGCGGTAAGATTTCCGGCGCCGGCGGCGGTGGCTTTATGGTCTTTGCCTGTCCCTTCGACCGCCGGCTGGCCATCGAGCGCGCCCTAACCGAAGCCGGGGTGATCGTGCGCCCGTTCTCGTTTGTTACCCACGGCGTGCAATCATGGGTGGTTGAAGAACCGGATGAGTGATCGCGATCGCTCGCGCCACATCGCCAACCAACCAGCGCTGCGCAATCGCCACGTGCCGACGATGCCGTAGGGCAGGAACAGCACGATCAAGATGTAGACGATGCCGAACAAGAGCGGCCAGCTCGGCCCAAAGAAGACGTTGAGCCAATAGCCGAGCAGTTGGATCACGCCAGCGCCGAGCATCGGCCCGATCAGCGAGCCAACGCCGCCGATGATCGTCATCAACAGCGCGTTGATCGTCGTACCCACGCCGAGCACCGCCGGGTTGGCGTTGAGGTTCCACAGCGCATTGAACGCGCCAGCCAGCGCGGCCATCACGCCGCTGACCGTGATCGCAATCAGCTTGAAGGTGAGGGTATGGTAGCCCAAGACCTTCGCCCGCGTCTCGTTGTCGCGAATCGCCATCATCACCCGTCCGGTCGGCGAATTGACCACTTGCCGCGCCAGCAGATACATGATGATGGCGAATGCTAACGTGACATAATAAAACCGTAGCCGTTCCGTAGTCGGGCTAATCCACGCCGGCACCGGAATGCTCTGCAGCCCGTCTTCGGCCCCCGTCCACTGGCGGAAGTCGGTCGCTTCGGCCAAGAGGAAAAACATCTGGGCGAACGCAAGCGTCACCATCGCGAAATAGACGCCGCTCACCCGCAGCGAGAGCAGGCCGACGATCAGGCTCTGGATGATCGCGATCACGATGACGGCCAGCAGGGCCGAGCCGAGATCCCAGCCGGCATGTTTGAGCAAGATACCGATAGTGTACGCGCCGGTGCCAAAGAAGAGGGCATGGCCAAACGACAGAATGCCGGTGTAGCCCATCAGAATGTCGTAGCTCATGGCGAAGACGGCCAAGATAAAGACCTGAATCAGCATGCCTTGCCAGAACTTGGGTACGCCGGATTCAACCGGTTGGCCGGTGAACAGCGAAACAACAAACGGAAAGATGATCAGGCCGCCGATGAGGGTCAGGCCGGCCCACTGTGATGAGGTGAAACGATCCCGCATCGGCTACTCCTTCTTGCCAAACAGACCGGCTGGGCGCAAGAGCAGCACCAGCGCCATGATCAACACGGTTGAGGCACGTGCAATTGAGGGCGAAAACGTCATCGCTTCGCTCATCCACGGCAGTTGAATGCCAGTCAGCACAATCTGGTCGCCGAAGGCGCGGGCAAGGCCGACCAGCAAGGCGCCGATCGCCGCGCCGGTGAAGCTGCCCATACCGCCGATCACCACCGCGATGAAGGCTTGCAGTTGAAACTCTTGGCCGAGACCGGGGCTGATGCCGAGAAACGGTGCGGCGGCGACGCCACCTAATGCGGCCAATCCGGCCCCCAACGCGAAGACGAGGGTGAAGACGCGGCGAACGTTAATGCCCAGCGCTTGCACCATCTCGCCGTCTTGCACGCCAGCACGGATGATCATACCGAGCCGGGTGTAGCGCAAGAGCACGGCGATGCCGATGAACATTGCGATTCCCAAGGCAATAATGAAGATGCGGTAGCTGGGGAAGGGCCGGCCCAGCACGTCAATGCTGGCGCAGTTGTCTTGCAGCCACGCGATCAGGTTCGGCGACGGGCAACTTGGGCCGCGCCGGCTAAACCATGCCGGCAGTTCCATAAAATAGCCGCCCGGCCCCCAGATGCCTTTGACTAGCTCGGTGCCGACGAAGACCAAGCCGAGCGTGACCAGCACCTGATAGATGGGCCGGCTGTACAGCGGACGAATCAGGCTCCATTCCATCAACCCGCCCAACGCTGCGCCGCCGCCGGCGCCGGCCACCAGCGCCAAGAGAAAGCGCGTATTCGAGTCGAGGGCCAAAATCCAGCCTTCGGCGCTCAGCCGCAGCGGCGCGATGATCAACGCCAGCGCCAGCAATCCGATTGGCCAAGCCAGATCACGGTTGGCTGGCCGGCGCGCGTGCTCACTGCCAATGATAAATGCCGCACCAGCGATCAGACCGGCAATCGCCAGCCCCAGCGTGCGCGCGATAAAGAGGCCCACCGGCGCTTGGGCCTGCTCGGTCGGCACTCTCCCGCCCGAACTGAGGGCAGTGGTCGCGAGCGGCGCTAGCTCAAATCCCCAGACCGCAAACACTCCAACCAGCACAGCCACCACCCACAACGGGCGGCGATGTCCGGCGGGCAAGCTGCTGAACGGCAACCAGCGCGCGAGCAGCCAGCCGGCCACAAACGCGAGCACGAAGGGCAGCGTATTGAGCAACAGGCGTGGATTGGCGTAGAGCGTAAAGCCGATATACGCGCCGATCATAAAGAGAGTGCCGTGCGCGAAGTTGAGCACGTCCATCAAGCCAAAGATCAGCGAGAGGCCTGATGTCACCAGAAAATAGAGCGCGCCGAGCGTGAGACCCGACAGCAAGATGCTGGCTAAGACCCGTGGTTCGTACTGGCTCGAAGCCCACATGGCGAAGAGGATCGCCGCTATGATGCCGGCGATCAATCCGCGCCGGCGCTGAATCCACTCGATCATGCACTACTCCTTCAACCCCAAGACGCAGAGCAAGCAGAGGCGCAGAGACGCTCAACGCAAAGACGCAAAGGTGATACACGCAAAGACGCAAAGGCGCAAAGGGTTTTGCGGGATCGGCACAAGTACGCTAAGACCTTCAACCATAAAAGCTTCGCGTCCTTTGCGTTCTTCGCGTCTTTGCGTTTAGAATCTCTGCGTCTTTGCCTCCTTTGCGCCTTTGCGTTAACCCGCGCCGAGATATTTGTCGATTGTGGCATGGTCATGCACCAAATCGGCCATACGCCCGTGCTGCACGCTGCGCCCATCATCGAGAATGTAGTACTCATCGGCCAACTGCGCAGCCATAGCAAAGTTCTGCTCAACCAGCAAGATCGTCGTTTCGGCGGCCATTTGGCGCAGCGCGGCAACAATCTGCTCAACGATGATCGGCGCTAACCCTTCGCTCGGTTCGTCGATCAACAAGAGCCGGTTATCGGCCACCAACGCGCGCGCGATCGCCAGCATCTGCTGTTGGCCGCCCGACAGCTTGCCGCCCGGATGACGGTAAAACCGCTTAAGGTCAGGGAACAGCGACATGATGAAATCGCTGCGTTTGGCCAGATCGCCGCGTTTGCGCTCGGCCAGTCGCAAATTCTCTTCGACGGTCAGATCGCGGAAGATAGCGCGGTGTTCTGGCACATACCCGACGCCGAGCTGGGCAATCTCATAAGCTGGCCGGCCATTGATCGGTTCGCCGGCGAGGCGAATACTGCCGCTGCGTGGCGGATTGAGCCCCATGATCGAGCGCAGGGTGGTGGTCTTGCCGGCCCCGTTGCGGCCCAGCAGCGCGGTTATGCTGCCGGTGCGCACTTTCAGCGAGACCCCTTCCAGAATGTGAAATTGGCCGATAAAGGTGTGGATGGTGTCTACTTCGAGCAACACGTCACTCATGGCTGCCCTCCGGCGAAGGCCGTGCCCAGATACGCCTCGCGCACCGCTTGATTGGCGCTGATCGCCGCCGGACTACCCTCTGCCAGCACGCGCCCTTGATGCATGACGGTTATCGTCTCGGCCAGACTCATCACGACAGACATATTGTGTTCAACGATCAAGATGGTTTTGTTCGTTCCTTGCCGGATGCCGCGCAACAGTTCGAGCAGCATCGGCACCTGTTCGGTCGCCATCCCGGCGGTCGGCTCATCGAGCAGCAGAATATCGGCGTCGCCGGCCAGCAAAATCGCCAGTTCAAGCCGGCGTTTGTCGCCGTGCGGCAGGGTGGCGGCAATTTGCAAGGCTCGCTCGTGGAGGCCAACTTGGTGCAATGCCGCTAACGCGCGCTCGGTGTAGGCCCGCAGCTTAGCGGCGCTCGTCCACAGCCGGAAATTGTCACGCCCGCGCGCTTGCGCCGCTAGCCGCACATTTTCCAGCACTGTCAGCGTCGGGAAGATGTTGGTAATCTGGAACGAACGCCCGATGCCGAGGTGCGCCATGCGGTGCAGCGGCACGCGGGTAATATCTTGCCCGCGCAGCAGTACTCGTCCTGATGTCGGTTTGAGGTAGCCGCTAATCAAGTTAAACAGCGTCGTCTTGCCAGCGCCGTTCGGGCCAATGATGGCGTGAATGCTACCGGAGCGCACTTGCAAATCAACTTGATCGACGGCGCGCAAGCTGCCGAAGTCGCGGGTAAGGCGGTGCGTTTCGATAATCCAATCGCTCACGTCGACTCCTTGGGGTGTCACCCTCACCCCGCATTGCGTTGCTTCGCGTGGGGATCATCAACCAGAAGCCGGTTGCTTGGAGTGCGGCAGTTTGACTGCCGCACTCCACACGCGCACTGCGCTCCTACGGGCACCGGTTCATCGCTGCCGGCACCATGCAGGGTGGCGCGGTCTGCTCAGGCGTGAACAGCGTCACCAGCTCGAAGAACTTGAAGTCGGGATCGGTGGTGTTGAGCAGGCGCACCAGCGTCATCGGCTGCAAGAGCACGTGATCCGATGCGCGCACGGTATAGCTGCCCTTCGGCCCGTCGAAGGTCATGCCTTCGAGCGCGGCGATCATCCCCTCAGCCGCTGGATCGCCATTGGTCGCTTCCAACGCCTTGACTAGCATAATTGCCGCGTTGAAGCCGCTCTCGGTGAAGAGATCGGGTGGCGTGCCGTAGGCCGCTTTGTGGCGCTCGGTGAGCCACTGGTTGACCGGGTTGTCAAACAGGCTGTAGTGGTAGACGCTCACACCAACCGAACCAATCGCGTCAGTGTAGCCGTTGACCATCGTCTGGTTATCGCCAAAGCCGGTGGCCACCGTCATCACATCGAACACACCCAGTTGCTGCATCTGCTGGAACATCGGCACGAAGCCGGTGCCCGACCACGTGACGATCAACACTTCCGCCCCCGAATCGAGCAACTGGTTGATGTAGGGCGTGAAGTCGGTGGTGTCCGGCGGGGCAAAGACGGTGCCAGCGCCCTCAGCAGTGTCGTTGAGCACAAATTCACCGCCAAGCGCCTTCACTGTGAGATAGAACGCGCCTGCCGAGCCGCGCCCGAAGGCGTTGTCTTGGGCAATCTGGATGAACTTCTTGCCGGTCTGCAAGAGCGCGGCGCTCATCGTCAGCGCGTCTTGCACGCTGGTGCGTCCGGCGCGGAAGGTGTAGATGTTGAAATTCTCGCCAGTGAGAGCGGGGGTCGCTGCTGGCGCAGCGATGTAGATGATCTTGTTTTCGGCGGCCACAGCCGAGATCGCCAGCGCCACCGGCGAGCTGGGCGAACCAACCAGCACATCGGCCCCGTCGCTCTCGATCGCTTCGCGAGCCAGCGCGACGCCGGTCTCAGGGTTGCTGGCGGTGTCTTTGACCACGACCTTGATCGGGCGGCCAGCCACTGCATTCGTGCCGTTGGTGGCATACTCCAAACCGAGCGTAAAGCCACGCTCAAGCATGGGGCCGTAGATGGCAAGCAAGCCAGAGTTGTCGGTCATCAAGCCAACGACGATCGGCTCGCCGGTAGTGGCTGAGGTTGTTGGCGCGGCAGTCGGTTGCGGAGCCGCCGTAGGTTCGGCGGTCGGCTGCGGCGCAGCAGTCGGCGCAGCAGTCGGCTGCGGCGCGGCGGTCGGTTGGGCGGTCTGGCCGCCGCCACAGGCGCTCAGCGCCAGCGCAAGGATCACCACCATGGTGAGGGTAAAACGGCGAACAAGATGGGTACTCTGCATTGAACGGTCTCCTTCGACTAACCTTCTCCTATCACCAGCGGGCTGACAAGAGGTGAATGACGTTTCCAGAGCGAGTTACTGCTCTCCCGCACCGGCTTCATTCGCTCCCTCTGTCCGCCCGAACCATAAATCATGCATGCGGCTTGCGCCTTACTCCCTATTCCCTACCTCCCCATTCCCTATCTCGGCGCCATCACAATCGCCTCGCCATCGGCAATCAGGCGACCATCAGCGCCGGTACAGCGGGTCTGGAACGTCACCAACGGCTTGTCAGCGCGGATGTGGGTAATCGTTACCGTCGCGGTTAACAATTCGCCGGCGCGTGCGCGATCGACAAAGGTCAGGTCTTGTTTGAGATAGACCGACCCGGAACCGGGCAATTCCACGCCGAGCAGGTAGGAAAAGAGCGCGCCGATCAGCGGCTCCGGCACGGTCTCGCCGGGCTGGTCGCCGCAGAGCGCAGCGTATTCGGCGATCAGGTCGTGATCGAATGCCCGCTGCGTCGTGGCCTGCATCCCAACGGCAAGCTGTTTCACAGGTCTGCCTCCGTGATCATGGCGCGTTGCCGGTCAAGAAAAGCGTTGAGGCCAATGCTGGCTTCGATTGACCGGATCTGCGCGCAAAACAATTCACGCTCACGATCCAATTCAGCCGCTAACTGATCGCGTTCCCTCCAGAGCAGCCGGCGGGTGCAGGCGATGCTCCCCGGTAACTGCGCTGCCATCTGATGAGCCACGGCTTGCGCCTCTTCGACGAGGTGGCTAGCCGGCACGAGCCGGTTGGCCAAACCCCACGCCACTGCCTCTTCAGCGCTGATCGAGCGTTCGAGCAGCAGCGCCTCGGCGGCGCGCCGTTGGCCGATCAAGCGTGGCAAGAGCGTCGCCCAACCACCTTCCGGGCTGAGGCCAAGGGTGGTGGTGTAGGCGGTGAAGCTCGCTTCCGGCGCGACCACGACCACATCGGCGGCCAGCACCAGCCCCATGGCGCTGCCATTAACCGGCCCTTGCACGGTGACGATCAGCGGCGCTGGCAGATCGATCAACTCCAGCATCACCCGGTGCAATTGCCGCAGTAATCCATCGGCGTACACCTCTCGCTCAGCGTGGCTGGCTAAGCTGGCGATGTCGATCCCGCGTGAGAACGACGGCCCGGCGGCCTGTAAGATCACTGCGCGCACGCCGTGGTGGTGGCGCGCAGTGGCGAGCGCATCCAGCAACGCGGCCAGCAACTCTGGCGTAAGGCTGTTGTGCTGCGCTGGTTGGTTGAGCGTGATCGCCACCACCGGGCCGTCAGGTTGGATCGTCACGACGTTATGCATGGGTGATCTCAAGCACAGTTTCGCCGCTGCAGGCCACTTTGCCATCGCTGCGCGCGACGCTTACCGCGCACCGAAGCTGGTTGCTATCGCTTTCCAGTACCTCGACAACAATCTCGATCGTTTCGCCGGCAAATACCGGGTTGGTAAAGCTGAGGGTCTGGCTGCGCTGCACGCCGGTTGGCGCTAGCGTCCGCAGCGCAGCCCGAATGTAGCCGTACAGCAGCATGCCGTGGGCGATGGTGCGGCCAAAACGGGTGGTGGCCGCTACCGCCGGATCAATATGGATTGGGTTGGTATCGCCGCTCACTGCCGCGAAGCGATCGATGTCCGTTTGGCTGATGGTATGCGCACGGTTGTAGCGGGTACCGGTTGGGATTGGCGTCATACGGGTGTTCCTTGGCGTATGTTGTAGGGCCACAACGCGCTGTGCCCTGCACGGGCCACAGCACGCTGTGGCCCTACGGGGTGCGTTGCCAATGTGCCGTTAGTAATGCGATAAACCGGTCGGGCGCTTCGAGGTTGGCCGAATGGCCGACGCCGGTGATGATCTGCGGTTCGACCCCCAATGCTTCGGCGGCGCGTTTGACTGTCTCGGCGGTGACGAGCGGGTCTAGTTCGCCGCCCATCACGAGCGCCGGTGCGCCAATGTTGCGCAAGGCGTCACCCGGCTTCCATGCACGGAGGGCGTTGATCGCGCCGTTGGCCGCACTGAGCCGTTGGCTGTGCCCGATCGCGACCAGCTCGCGCCAGAGATCGTCTTCCGGCGCGGTTGGCGCCATCGCTTTGATCGCCTGCGCAAAGAAGTCGGGGTTGTCTTTGAGCAGTTGCTGCCGCTCCGGTTGGTACACTTCGTCGGGCATGCCATCCACCCACGGCGGGGCCAGCACCGCAATTGTCAGCACCCGATCGGGCCGGTCAAGGGCGGCTTGCAACACCACCGCCGCCCCCAGCGAGTGCCCGACCAGATGGCAACGTTCAATCCCCAGCGCATCGGCGAAGTTCCACAGGTCGGCGGCCAACGACGGCATCGTGTAGTCGTTGTCAGGCCCCTGCGTCGCGCCGCGTCCGCGTAGGTCGGGGGCCAAGCCGCGGTAGCCAGCGGGCAACCGTTCCAGCACCCGCAGCCACCAACCGCTGCTGGCCCAATTGCCATGCACAAAGATCACCGGTTCGCCGTGGCCGTGATCGAGATAATGCACATCGAGGTCACCGGCTTTGATGGTGGGCATACGGCCCTCCTTCTTCTTCCCTACCCCTTGCCTGCCAAATGCGCATGAAAAGCTGCGTTAAACTGCTCTGGATATTCGATGTACGGCGTGTGGCCGCAGTTCTCGAACACCACTTCGCGGTACGCGCCGCCAGCGGCAGCGTAGCGTTCAAGCACGGCGCGGGTCTGGCTGATCATCGGCTGCGGCGGATGCGCTTCGACGCCGGGCCAGTCGGGCAACACGCCAAGCTGGCCGAGCGTGCCGACATCGAACAGCGACATATCGCTGACGATCTGGTCATCGGCCCCGCGCACCCACAAGATCGGCGGCTTGGGATCAGCGGCCACAAAGCGTTCAACCGAGTCACCTACATACAGGGGCGAGATGGCGTTGATCGGCCCCCACACTCCCGGCGCAATCCCCGGCCAGTTGGGTGACGGCTTAAAGTCGCCGGGGTAGCGCTGCGGCCCGACCTTCTCGCTGAGCATTGAAAGCAGCAGCGCCTCTTCGCGGGCCGGGCGGAAGGGCGGCTTCCAGTAGTAGGTGTTCATCACCACCCGCGGCGCCGCTACGCCGGCCTCTTCGGTCGTGTCGCCCGCCGCCATCCGCTCAACAAACGCCTGATTGACCGTACCGCCACCCGATCCGGCCCCATCCGGCCAGCAGAGTTCGCCATTCAACCCTTTGCAGCCGCCAAAGCCATAGGGCGAGCCGGGAGCGGCCAGCGTAGCGGTGATGATCCGCTGCGGCGCGGCAGCGATCAGGTTGAATAGCACCACGCCGCCGAGCGAGTGGCCAACCGCATGGCAACGCGCAATACCGAGCGTGTCGAGCAGGGCGAGCAGGTCATCCACCCAATCGCCGCACCCGCGAGTAGCGTCGATCAAGAGGTCTTCGGTCTCGCCGTAGCCGCGCAGGTCAGGCGCAATCGCGCGAAAACCTGCCGGCAAGGCGAGCATCGTCTCTTCCCAGAAGGTCGCCGACGAGGCATTGCCATGCACGAAGAGCACTGGCTCGCCGTCAGCCGGGCCGCTGCTGAGGACATGCATCTGCAAGCGCGGGGTTTGCACCATGGTGGATGTGATTCCGGGCAAGGTGGGAATCTTGCTCATGCTATGCTCCATTCGTTTCGTTATGACGATACACCTGTTCCTCCTCTCGCGGGAGGATGTTTACCGC
Source organism: Chloroflexota bacterium (assembly GCA_030550625.1). Lineage (GTDB taxonomy): Bacteria > Chloroflexota > Chloroflexia > Chloroflexales > Chloroflexaceae > Chloroflexus. The sequence goes on from JAUQOZ010000097.1 coordinate 15,391, forward strand.
AGAGGGCGCAGAGACCGCAGAGGGTAAAGAACCATCTCCTCCGGCCCTGAAGGGCTGGGCTATGCGTACGAAGCCCGCTGCGCGGACTGATGAGCCTCACCCCCACCCCTGCTCCCCTCTAACGCTCCCCTCCATGAGGCGGGGCCGTTCTCCCCACCCCCAGCGGGGGAGGGGCTAGGGGTGGGGACATATCGCCGCACAGGAATGGCCTCACCCCTTAGCACTCGCGGCGTTCCCGCCATCCTGTTGAAACATCCGCTTCAACGCCTGCTTGTCAATCTTGCCGGCCCCGGTCTTGGGCAGTTCGGGAAGGGTGACAACCCGTTTCGGCAGTTTATAGCGGGCCAAACGCGCGCCGGCAAACGCGAGCAGGTCTTGGTCAGAGAAGTCAATGCCGGGGCGCACCACCACTGCCGCCCACCCTACTTCGCCCCAATGCGGGTCAGGCATCCCCACCAGTGCCACTTCGGCGACAGCCGGGTGCCCGGCTAAGACGCTCTCAACCTCGGCGGGATAAATGTTTTCGCCGCCAGAGATGATCACATCTTTCAACCTGCCCACAATGCGATAACAGCCATCGGCATCAACACTGGCCAGATCGCCGGTGCGCAGCCAGCCATCCACGAACGCTGCCGCCGTCTCGGCGGGCCGCCGCCAATAGCCGGCGCAAACGTGCGGGCCGCGAATCTGCAATTCGCCGACTTCATCCGGGCCGCAGAGACGGCCATCGCTCGCTACCACCCGCACATCGATGAACATCAGCGGATAGCCGACCGCTCCCGGTTTCGAGCGCACCAGCTCCGGCGGCAGCCAGAAGGTGTTGGGGCCGGCTTCGGTGAGGCCGTAGCCGGTCTTAAAGTCGATGCCGCGCTCCCAGAAGGCGTGGAAGACCGGTTCGGGGCAGGGTGCGCCGCCGCTGATCACGATCCGCATGCGGCTGAAGTCAACCGTTGGCCAGCGCGGGTGTTGCTGCATGGCGATGAACATTGTCGGCACGCCGAAGAAGAGGGTGGCGGGGCCGTGATCGATCAAGTCAAAGACCTGATCGACGTTGAAACTGCGGCAGACGATCGACGTGCCGCCGATCTGCACCAACGGCGCGGTAAAGACGTTGAGACCGCCGGTGTGGAAGAGCGGTGCGTTGAGGATGGCCACGTCGTCGGGCCGCAACTGCCAGCTCATCACCGTATTGACTGCGTTGGCGGCAATGCTGCGGTAGGTGAGGATGGCCCCTTTCGGCAAGCCGGTGCTGCCGCCGGTGTAACAGATGACCCACGGATCGTTCCAGCTCAACGTGACCGGGGTGCATTCGGCGGGCAAGACGTCGCGTTGGGCAATGACGGGATCAGACGGATCGGCGGGTGGCGCACCGTCAATCGCCAGCCAGTGCGTGACCGATGAGGCTTGCGCGCGCAGGGTGAGCGTCATAGCGGCATATTCGGGGCCATACGCCAGCACCTTCGGCTCGCCATCGGCAATCAGATCACTCAGCTCGGCGGGGGTCAGCCGCCAGTTGAGCGGTTGCAGGATCGCGCCGAGTTTCGCGCAGGCAAACCACAGATCGAGCAGATCGACACAGTTTTGGGCCAGCGTCGCCACTCGATCGCCCCGCTCAACACCCAACTCGCGCAGCAGATTGGCGGTACGGTTCGCCACCGCGTTCCACTCGCCGTAAGTGATTGGGCGCATGCCATGCTGGGCATCAAACAGCGCCACCTTATGCGGTGACAACTGTGCGCGCCGGCCCAGCCAGTCGCCAAGGTTCATCACGTCCATGTGTTCTGTGCGGCGTCGCCGCCGCGATACGCGCAGATGCGCAACGTGTAGCCGGGGATTTGTGGTTGAGGGTAGCAGAAGGGGGTTGCGCGGCGGTTACAAATCGGTAACAGGCGGCAGGGTGGTGTCGCCGGCGCGCAGCCGTTCGGCCAGAGCGAGCGTGATCGGCGCCGGTTCCACCTCTAATTCGCGGGCCAGATTATCTACGCAGCGTTGGAAGACGCGCAGAGCGGCGGCGCGGTTGCCTTGGCGAGCATACGCCAGCATCAACAGCCGATAAGCCCGCTCCCAGCAGTTGTCGTGAGCAAGCATGCGTTCGGCAAGGGCAATCACCTCTTCGTTGCGCCCCTGCTCGGCTAGCGCCTGCGCCAGCCGGTCGGCGCTACGCAAAAAGGTGTTGCGTAGCCGTTCCCGCTCGGCTTCGGCCCAACTCTCGTAGAGCGCGTCGGGCAAAAAGTCGCCGTGGTAGAGCTGCAGGGCCGCTTGCAGCCGCTGAATGCCGGCCTCGGTGCGGCCTTGATCGAGCAAGCGCAACCCATCGGCGCACCCGGCGCTCAGTTCGGCGCAATCGAGCCAAATATCGGCGGTGGGGCGCAACCGGTAGGCGCTGCCGTCGCGCGCGATGAACGACGAGGTTGCCTCGCTGCGACTCGGTTCGAGCACCCGGTAGAGTGCGCTCAGCGCCACCTTAAAGTCACGGATCGCGGCTTCGGGGGCGAGGTGCGGCCACAGCATCTCGGCCAGCTCTTCGCGTTGCAACCAGCGGCTGCGATGAGCGATCAACGCTTGCAAAAGCTGGCGCGCCTTGTCACGCTGCCATTCGCGGGCCTCGATCTCGTGATCGCCGCGCCACACCCGAAACGCTCCCAAGGTCTGTACCCGCAACTGGTAGCCGGGGTGCGCTTCCAACCCGCGCAAGCCGAGCGTAGCTAACAGGCGTTCGATATAGTCGCGGTGATAGCCGCGCGCGCGGGCCGCCAGCACCACCGGCAGCGCGCGGCGCGGGTCGGTAAGACCGAGAAAGGTAGGGCGGGTGAAGAGGTAGTCGTAGCCGTGGGTGGCGCTCAGCTCAAGCGCTTCGTTGACAGCAGCGATCGCGGCGGCATCTTGCCGTTGTTCGTGATAGGCAAGGGCCAGCCAGAGCGCGGCGGCGGCTTGGCCGAACCGATCACTGCACGCGCGCAGATCGGCGCGCGCGGCTAACAACAACTCTTGCGCCCGCTCTAACTGCCCGGCAATCAGATAGCTCACCCCGCGTTGCAATTGGATCATCGCGCCTAACCAGAGATCGCCGGCCCACCGGCAGAACGCCTGTCCATCGGCGGCGGCGCTCTCGGCGGCGGCCAGATCGCCAGCCAACCCGTAGAGGCGGGTTAACCCCCACAGCGGTTCCACCCGCAACCGATCCACCCCCAAGGCATTGCCCTCGGCTAACGCTTTGCGGTAATAATCGAGCGCGTGGTCACGGGCGACTGCGCCGGCAATGGCGCTCTGCAACAACCACGCATGGCCAAGCCGGGCGTAAGCGACCGAGGTAATAAAGCGGGAATTGCGTTCAACCCCCACTTGCACCCCTTCTCTGGCCAATGCGAGCGCCTGATCAGCATCGCCCTCAAACGCAGCGATCAAGGCCAGCACCAGCACCGCTTCACGATGGCCGCGCGGGGCCGGGGTCGCGCCACGCGCTGTCGCTACCCGTTCGTGATCGCGCCACGCTTGCAACAAGGCGCGCGCCGCCGCCAATTGGCCAGTGCGCAGCTTGACCCGCGCACTAAGCAGATCAGCCGCCGGACTAGCCGCGCGCAACTGGCTCGCTTGCTGCTGCAAGGCTTCAGCTTCGGCAGGTTGGCCCATATTGAGCTTATTCTCGGCCAGTAATTCGAGCACGCGGGCGCGAGCCACTTGATCCTCCAGCCCCTCGCTGACCCGCAGCGCCTCTTGCAACACACTCTCGGCTTGGGCAGGTTGCACTTGATCGATATAAACCAGCGCCTGTCCATACAAGGCGCGGGCCAGCTCGGCCCGATCGCCCTGCTGGCGACTGGTCGCTTCGGCTTGCGCATACCAGTTCCGGGCTTCGTCGAAGCGGGCGCGCAGCCGGTAGAGATCGCCGAGGTAGCATTGCAGCCGGGGCCGTTGGGCAATCAACTCCGCCGGCAGCGCGTCAATCCAGCCGGCCACAGTATCGAGCCGGCCATTGCGCAAGGCTTCTTCGCCAGCGGCCTCAATCGCATCGGCAGCAATCGCGCCTTCACCGGCGGCGAACCAGTGGTAGATCGCTTCTTCGGCAAGACCGGCGGCAGCGTAGTGCTGGGCTGCCCGCCGGTGGCGCGCGGCCAAATCGGGATCGTGGCGGGTCTGCTGGCGCAAAAAGTCGTGGAACAGGTGATGGTAACGATAGTGATCGGCTCCCAGCTCGACCACAAAGAGATCGCGATCGCGCACTTGCGCTAACAATTCAGCACTGTCACCAGCTTGGCGCACAGCGTCGCACGCCGCCGCGGTCAGCACCCGCAACGGCGCGGTTGCGCGCAAAAAGGCGGCAATCTCTGGCGGCTGGCGATCAAGCACATCAGAGGCCAGAAAATCGAACAACGCCGCCAGTGAAGCCGGGCCGTTCGCCAGCAATTCAGCCACGCTCCGCGCCTGCCCGCCGCGCAACCCCTGCCAGACCAGTTGCAACGCAATCGGCCACCCTTCCGTCTGGTGGCTAAGCAGATCGACATCGGCGGCGCTCAACGGCATACCGAAGACTTCGGCGAAGAGCGCGGCAATCTCATCGCGGGTAAAGGCCAACGCCTCGCGGTGCAATTCCAGCACCTCGCCGCGCGCGCGCCAGCGCACCAGCTCGCCGCTGACAATCGGGTAACGGGTGGCAATCAATAAGCTCAACCACGGCGGCGCATAGCTAATCAGCCGCTCGGTCAGGGCGCGGATCTCGGCGGACGCTGTCACGAAGTGGTAGTCGTCGAGAATGAGCAGCGTTGGCCGCGGCGTAGCGCCGGCCAGCGTATTCAGCAACCCATCGAGCGCCTGCGTCCACGCCGTCCGGTCAGCAGGGCGAGTGTGCAGCGCCGCCAGCGCTTCAGGCGCTCCTTGCGCCAACACCGGCGCGCAAGCTGCGGTCAGATAGGTCAAGAACGTCACCGGATCGCGGTCGCTCTCGCCGATCGTATACCAACAGACCGTCTGCGCGCTCGCCGCCAGCTCGGCCAGTGCTGTGGTCTTGCCATAGCCAGCGCCGGCCTGCACCAGCGTCACCCGATAATCAAACGCTTCGCGCAAACGCGCCGTCACCGCCGGACGCACCAGCCGGTAACGATGCGGTCGCGGCGGCGCGACTTTAGCCTGCAACAACACTGTCTCTTCACGCGCCATAGCGGTATGGTGATACAGGGCAACCGATGATACGGAGTATTATACCAGCAGCGCGAGTAGAGCCGGGCGGCTGTCCGGCTCCGCAGAGGGTTTGGTGGGGAATAGCCACAAAGAGACACAAACGACACAAATGTAACTATGTTTGGGCTTTTTGGGTGTTTTCGTGGCGCTCGTTTGCCCCCACCCCCGGCCCCTCCCCCGCTGGGGGAGGGGAGGCCGGCTCCTCCCCCCGGAG
>JAUQOZ010000082.1 GCA_030550625.1 Chloroflexota bacterium
CCTCGAAGAGGCGAAGGATCTGCTGCCGGCCCACTTCCGCTTTATCGAGGGTGTGGTTGACAGCGAAGACCTGCCGCTCAACGTGTCGCGCGAGAGTGTGCAGAGCGGCACTGCCGGCGGTTCGCCGGTGATGCAGCGCCTGCGCAAGACGCTCACCGCTCGCCTAAACAAAGAGCTGAACGAGCTGGCCGAACGCGATCCCGAAAAGTACCGCACCTTCTGGAAGGAGTTTGGCCCCTTTATCAAAGAAGGGATCGCGACCGATTACGAGCAGCGCAATGAGTTGCTGAAGCTACTGCGGGTGCAGACCACCAAGAGCGGCGAGGAGTGGATCACGCTGGCCACCTACAAAGAGCGCATGGTGCCCGGCCAGAAGGAGATTTACTATCTGATGGCGGCTAGCCGCGAGGCGGCGCTGAGCAGTCCGCATCTCGATCCGTTGCGCGCGCGCGACATCGAGGTCATTCTCTTTACTGACCTGATGGACGGCTTTATGCTGTCGGGATTGCGCGAGTATGAGGGTCTGCGCTTACGCAACATTGATGAGGGTGAGCTTGATTTGCCCGGTGAGGTTGAGCGGCCCGCGCCGGCGATTGACGATGCCCAATTTACCGCACTGGCCGAACGGATTGCAGCAACCTTGGGCGAGCGGCTGAAAGAGGTGCGCGCCTCGAAGGTGCTGCGCGATAGCCCGGCCCGCTTGGTCGCCGATGAGGCGGCGTTTGGCCGCGAGATGCAGCGCATCCAGCAGATTTTGGGCCACGAAGTGCAAACCGGGCCGCGCATTCTGGAGCTCAACCCAGCCCACCCCTTGATCGCTGCGCTGGCCCGCCGCGCCGCCGCCGATCCCAACGATCCGCTGATCCCACTGGCCGCCGAGCAGCTCTACGACAACGCGCTGTTGATCGAGGGCTTGCACCGCGACCCGGCAGCGATGGCGCCGCGCATCTTGCGGCTGCTTGAGCTCGCCGCCAACGCCGAGCGGTAGCCGCAGAGAACGCAGAGGAAGGTAAACGCAAAGGCGCAGAGGACGCAGAGATCGCAAAGGTGGTTGAAAGATAGGGGGCTTGAGTACAGCCGTACTCTAGCCCCCTACCACAACAAACCCTTAGCGATCTTCGTGCCCTTTGCGTCTTTGCATTAAACGTCTCTGCGCCTTTGCGTTCAGAATCTTTGCATCTTTGCCCCCTCTGCGCCTTTACCTTCTGCGCCGGGAGACGAACAACCCCGCGCCGCCCAACGCAATCACCGCCAACACGATCCATAACCACCACGGCGTGCCACTGCCGCCAGCGACCGGCGCTGGCTCGGCGGCGGGAGTAGGGGTGGGAACCGCCTCGGTAGGCGTTGGCACTGCGGTAGCCGCCGGCACGGGAGCCGGCGCCGCCACCAGCGGGCGTGGGCCAATAAAGACCGCTGTGGTGCGACCGGGCACACTGAAGGTACCATCGGCGCTGTAGCGCGATTGTGTCACCCGCTCGTCGCTCGAAGCGACTTGCACGTCGTGCAAGCGCAGATCGCCGTTCGCCAGTTCGGGAATGGTGATTGTCACTGGATCAGGCCGGGCATTGAACAATACCACCACCTGCCCGATGTTCGGATCAAGCCGCGCCGGGCCGTTGTCGCTAATGCTCATCACGATCAGGCCGGGAATTTGATCCGGCCCGTTATTGAAGAACGAGACCATCCGCTCGACCTCTTCAGCGGTGCGCAGCCGGAAGAGCGGCGTACTGCGGCGAATGCGCAGCATCTCGCGGAAGTGGTCGTAGGTCGCGCGCATCAGCGCCTCGTCTGGCTTGAGGGCAGGGTTGGCCAGCAGCGGCGCCATGATCGGCCAGTTGCTCTGGTTATCCCATGCCGGCGGCAAACCCGAACCAAAGGTGTTCTCTTGGCCGCGCCAGTCAATCCGGTTAAACCAGTCGGACGAGTTATAGCTGTTGCGATCGAGCGATTTCGAGCGCAGCAGTTCATCGCCGGCGTGGAAGAAGGGAATGCCCTGCGCCAGCGCGGTCAGCGAGAGGCCGAGCTGCGCCATGCGTGCTCGCTCGGCGATTGGCGTAGTGGCCGCTGCTTTGAGCTGCACCGCATCGAACAGCGTCTCGTTGTCGTGGGCGGATACGTAAACGATCTGCTCTTGCGGATCGAGGGTGTAGCCGCCGGCGGCGCCGCGATACTTGATTTGCTCGCCGGGGACGGTGCGGCCTTCGTAGTTGACCATACGGTACGTCTTAAGATTGCCGGCCAACCCCAGCTTGATCAGATCGGTCTCGGCCAGCAGTTTGACCCGCTGCGCATCGGGCGTACCCTGCGGAAAGTCGCTCGGATCGGTGGCGAGGCCGGAAATGAAGCCTTGCAAGCGCGGATCGTCGAAGGGGCCGCCGCCACGAGCCGCGTCGCGCAGCCGGTCTGAGAAGGTGCCAATGCCGGTGCCGGCCATATTGACTTGGGTCGCGTTGATGCCGCGCGCGTTATTGGCGACCTCGCCAAAGTTCCACCCCTCGCCGTAGACGATGATCGATTTGCCATCCACACCGTCGCGTTCGAGCGTCAACGCATCGAGCGCCGCCCGCACCGCCAGCATGTTGTCCTTCATGTGGTGGCCCATCAGGTCGAAGCGGAAGCCATCAACCTTGTAGTACTTCGCCCACAGCACCACCGAATCAATCATCAACTTCTCCATCATGCGGTGCTCGGTAGCGGTATTGGCGCAGCAGGTCGAAGTCGTCACATTGCCGTCGCCGTCGAGCCGGTGGTAATAACCGGGCACAATCCGGTCAAGCACCGAGCGCGGGTTCTGGCCGCTGGCATTGGTGTGGTTGTAGACCACATCCATCACCACACGCAACCCAGTCTGGTTGAGCGCCTGCACCATCTCGCGAAATTCGAGGATGCGCTGCGGGCCATCGGGGTTAGTGCTGTAGCTGCCTTCCGGCACCGAATAGTGATAGGGGTCGTACCCCCAGTTGAAACCATCGAGATCGCGGATCGGCTCGATCAGCGCCTGCTGTTCGGGCGAATCGGGCGGTAACGCGCGCAATTGCTCGTAAGGCAGCGGCGCTTGCCGCTCGCGAATCTCTTCGATGGTAGCAATATCGAACACCGGCAATAAATGGACGTGGGTGACGCCAGCTTCGGCCAATTCGGCCAGATGGCGCATGCCAACACTGTCGCGCACGGTGAAGGCGCGGAACGTACCGCGCAGATCGGCAGGCACCGTCTCGTCGAGAATGCTGAAATCGCGCACGTGCAGCTCGTAGAGCACCACATCTTCGGGTGCGGCCAGCGGCGGCTTTGGCAACGTCTCCCATCCGGGCGGCTGCAAAGCTGGATCGTTCAGATCGATAATCTGGCTACGGGTGCTGTTGGCGCTCAACGAAACTGAATAGGGGTCAGTGACCAGATTCGTCACCACCCGGCCCACGCTCGGCACGTAGACATCAACCTCAAACAGATAATACTGGCCAATCCAGCTCGCCTCGCCGCGAATGCTCCAGACGCCGGTCGCGGCATCGAGCGTCATCGGCAAGACCACCGCGCGCGTATCGGGATTAGCATCGGCGAAGCGGTGCAAGCGTACTTGGCGCGCCGTCGGCGCCCACACCCGGATCACCGGCGCCCCATTCTCGATCGTCACGCCGAGCGGGCCATCGTAGGGGAAGAGCGCATCGAGCGCGCCGGGAATCTGCACGCGGGTTGCATCGAGCGGCTGGCCATTCTCATCGTACATCGCCACCACCAACTGGCCGCGGGTGAGGCCGATCAGGCGCGCACGGTCGAGCGGCGGCAACTTAAAGGCGCTGAAACCAGCCAGATGCGGGAACTTAGCCAGCGCCGGGCCGGGGCCGGCAGGGGTAAAGGTCAGATCGATCCGTTGCCCGCCCGACACCCCTTGCGGCGTCAGCTTGATCGCGCCCGACGGATCGCTAAACAGGGCATAACGATAGCGCGGCGTACCAATCACATTCCAGACAATCGTCTCGGCATCAACCCAATAGGCGCGGGCGCGCGAAATATCGCCTTTGGGCGCGCCAGCGGTAGAAATCGTCACTTCGCCACTCCCTGCGTTATAGCCGACGTACACCTCGCCGCCTTCGTCCACCTTGATCACAAACGGCGGGCCATTCGGGCCGCCCTCGCCGATCGCACCCTCCAGCGTCTCGCCAATCGCCAACCGCAAGCGGTACTCGCCGGCGGGGATGCGGTTGGTGGTGAAGGTATACAACCCATCGCCATCAGGGTCTTGCAACCACGAACCGAGACAAGAGGGATCATCGGCGGCGGCGCAGCCTAGCGCGGGCTGAAAATCGCCCACCGCGACAATCAGTGGCGTATTGATGCTATCTGTCACCCAATGGGTCTTATGGTCGTAGACAAACCGTACTGACGTAGGAGCAGGCACCTGCAACGGAATGTTTGGCCCATCGCGGCGGGCATTGAGACCATAATTCTCGGCCCAGCTATCATTGAGCGCGACTTTGTACTCGTAGTAACCCGCCGGCAAGTCAAACCGCGCGCTCCACACATCAACTGCGGGGTCGTAGGTCAGGTAGGTAATGCTGCACGACGGCTGCCAATCGCCGGGGCAGCCAAGCACACTCTGGATCGTACCGGGAATAGTGACGGTTTTGGGATCAGGCGTGGTTTGTGCCGCAATCGGCAAGGCAGCCAGCGACCAGACCAGCCACAACGAGACTGCGAGCGCCAATAGCGCGCGCCGGCGCCAAATTTGAAGCTGCATAGCCTTCACCTACAGATAGTTGGCAGCGAAACTATTTGCGCGTAGTATAGCAGGTTGCGGGAATCATGCAACTGCAATCAGAAAGCGTAAGGGCGGGTTTCATCAAACCCGCCCCTACGCAATGTTCTCCGAGCGTGCGCCTGCTGCCGCACCCTTACCATTCATCACCCATTGCCGCCGATCCACGCATGGAAATCGGTATCGATGGCGCGAGTGAAACCGGTAATCATGTGGTTCATCTTATGTTCCATCGCCCGCTCGCCGATCGCTTGCAACACATTGCTAGGCATCACCCACAGCACTCGCGGCACAGGAATCGTCATTGCCAATTCGACAGTATATTCGATATCGGTGCCGTGCTCATGCGGATAAAAGATCGCCTCGGCGAAGAGCTGGCCGGGAAAGACAAACCCGGTCAGATCGATGGGCGGGCCATCATCAACCGGCACGATCCGGATCAGGCGGTGCGGCTCGAACATGGCGGCCACGTCAAAATAGCCGGCCATCGCGTGGCCATGGCCATCAGTTGCGCCGACGACGAGGCGGTAGCGATTTTGGGCATACGCAAAGACCTCGATCACATCGGGCAACAGGCTAAACACCGCTGGAATATCGCAGAAATACTCGTAAGCGAGATCGAGCGGGCCATTGAAGCGGAAGAGATGAACAGCAGCGCCATTCAGATCGACAGCCCGGCGGCGGTCGTCACTGGCAACAGAGGGTGTGTAGGGCGCCGGCATAGACGCTCCTCGGCGCAGCTTCGTCACCGAAGCCACGCGAATTTCATATATGACATCAATCACGGCTAGTATAGCATCTCCATGCGGTTTGTGCAAGCGAGAACCCGCCAGCGAGGATTGACGTTTTGCTTTTTGCGTAATAGAATGGGAAACAGGACCGCGATAGCAGCGCCGCAGCCGGGCTGGCGGCGGGAAGGAGCGATCTAATGTCAGTCAAAGAGAGCGGCGGCATCTTTGGAATGATGTTCCGTGAAGTTGGCTTCTTCTGGGAGCAAGCATGGAAATGGGCCGAAGATCAGGCCAAAGCCGATCGTGAGCAAGAGAAGGTCGAGCAACAGCGCCGGCTGGCCGAAGCGCAAGCCCGCCTGCTCGAGCAAATCCGGCTCGCGAAAGAGGCTGGTCTCAATGTCGATCAGATCATGGCCGTAATGCAACAAGAATTGAAGAAGTAATTCCTCTGAGCATAGTTACCGAACCGCGGGGCGGCTCACCGCCCCGCATTTTGCATGATTGCCGCCGCACTCTCTTCTCGCATGTCGGCTATAATAAGCCGGTAGGAATCAGCGCGCCGCGCTGAGCATAAGCGTTGATAACCAGCCCGAGGAAGCGGCATGCCCAAAGATGTTATTACCCAACGCAGCGTTGATTATAACCAGTGGTACCTTGATATTGTGCGCGAAGCCGATCTGGCCGAAGTCGCCGAGGTCGTGCGCGGATGCATTGTGGTCAAAGCGCACGGCTGGGCCATCTGGGAATTGATGCAGCGCGCGCTCGATGACCGGATCAAAGCCACCGGCCACTCCAACGTCCAATTTCCGCTGCTCATTCCCAAGAGTTTCATCATGAAAGAGGCCGAGCACGTCGAGGGCTTCGCCCCCGAAGTAGCTGAAGTCACCCGCGCCGGCGGCGAGGAATTGGCTGAGCCGTACATCATCCGCCCCACCAGCGAGACGATTATTGGCTATTTCTACAGCAAGTGGATCCGCTCGTACCGCGATCTGCCACTGCTCTATAACCAGTGGGCCAACGTGATGCGCTGGGAAATGCGCACCCGCCCCTTCCTGCGCACCGCCGAGTTCTGGTGGCAAGAGGGCCATACCGCCCATGCCACCGAAGCCGAAGCCGAGGAAGAGACGTTGCGCATCCTCCATGAGGTCTACGCCGATTTTGTCGAACGAGAGATGGCGGTACCGGTGATTCGCGGTCTCAAGACTGAAAAAGAGAAATTCCCCGGTGCGCTCCGTTCGTATTGTATTGAGGCGATGATGCAAGACGGGCGCGCGTTGCAGGCCGGAACTTCACATAACCTTGGCCAGAATTTCGCCCGCGCCTTTGATATTACGTTTACCGATCAGAACAATACCATCCAATATGCGTGGACAACGAGCTGGGGGGTGAGCACGCGCTTGATCGGTGCGCTGATTATGACCCATTCTGATGATGAAGGGCTGGTGCTGCCGCCGCGGTTGGCCCCGATTCAGGTGGTGGTGGTGCCGATCTACAAGAATGACGAAGAGCGCAGCGCAGTGATGGCAGCCGTTGCCCGCATGACCGCCCCGTGGAAAGGCCGGCTGCGCTTCAAGGTTGACGACCGCGATAACTATAGCCCCGGCTACAAGTTTAACGAGTGGGAATTGAAGGGGGTGCCGGTGCGGATCGAGGTTGGGCCGAAAGATGTCGCGAAAGAGACGGTCGCGCTCGCGCGCCGCGATATTCCCGGCAAAGCCGGCAAGAGCTTCGTACCGCAGGCCGGCCTGACCGAGCGGATCGAGGCACTGTTGGAAGAAATGCAGACCGGTCTCTTCCAGCGCGCCCTTGCCTTCCGCGAGGCCCATACCGCCGATGTGACCACCTACGACGAGCTGAAAGAGCAAGTTGAGCGCGGTTTTGCCCGCGCATTCTGGGCCGGCGATACCGCCGACGAAAAGCGCATCCAAGAGGAGACGCGGGCAACTATCCGCTGTATCCCGCTTGAACAACCCGGCACGGTTGGCCGCTGCATCTACACCGGTCGCGAAACCGATCGGCAAGTCATCTTTGCCCGCGCCTATTAATGTGTGTCGCCGAGGAGCGCTATGAGCACAACGTTAACCAACTTAGCCGCCTTCATCCGCGAACGCTTGCCGCAGACCAGAGAACGCTTGTGCAAGGCCGTACAAGCCGAGAGCAGCGGCTATGCCGCCATCCCTGCCGCTGACTTAAGCCCGGCCCTGCAACGTTCGGTTGAAACGATCTGCGCGCTCTTCGGCGACAACGATAGCGGGCCGGTCAACGAATGGGCGCCCCAAATCGGCGAGCGCCGCGCCCGGATGGGTCTCTCGCTCGACGATATGATGATCGTTGTGACCCGCATCCGCGAGTTTTGCTGGCAAGAACTCGATGCCTTCGGCAATGATCGGGTCTCAATCGGCGATGTGCGGCGCTTTGAGGATGCGATCAACGAGTTTAACCGGCTCTTGCTGCTCGGTTATAGCCAAGCGATGCTGGCTCTCCAGCAAGAGCTGCGCGATCAGGCCGCTCAGATCGAGGCTCAACAACAGACCATCCGCGAGCTGAGCACACCCATCTTGCCGCTGTACGAAGGCATCTTGGTCTTGCCGCTGGTCGGCGCGATTGACAGCTTCCGCGCCGGCCAGATTATGGAACGCCTGCTCACCGCTATCGCTGAACGGCAGTCGGATATGGTGATTATCGACATCACCGGCGTGCCAGTGATCGATACTGCCGTCGCCAACTACCTCTTGCAAACGGCGCGCGCAGCCCAATTGATCGGCGCGCAAGTGATTTTGGTCGGCATTGGCCCAGAAATTGCCCAGACCATCGTCCAGCTTGGGGTTGATTTGCGCAATATCCAGATTGGCGCCAATCTGCAAGCTGGGATTGAATTGGCGCTCGGCCAGTTGGGATACGCGATTCGCTAACTGATTGCCCGGTGATGCTGCTATGCCGAAAGTCTTTGCTGATATCGTCACCTTCGCCAAAGCCAATCTCGCCGCTATCGCCGAGGCTTTTGTTGATCGCTTGCGGGCGCAACAACCCAATTACGCCGCGATGGATCGCACGGTGCTGCTACAAGCCGTTACCACTTCATTGAAAACCTTGTTGCATGCGATCAGCACCAACGACGTCCAGCCATTCCTCAGCCATGCCCGTGCAGTTGGCGAAGCGCGCGCCGCAAGCGGCTTCATCGCCGCCGATATGTTCGCTGCCCTGAACGAATTGCGGCATGTGACATGGGACATTGTTGAAGCGTTTGACCGCGAGCGTCACGTCGTGACGGTCAACCACGTCCGGCGCATTGAAGATCTCTTGCAAGAGTTCGGCAAGACGCTGCTCACCAGCTTTAGCGCCGTCTACCGCACTGTGCAAGCCCAGATTCACGATCAGGCCGAGCAGATCGAAGCGCAACAACAGACCATCCGCGAGCTGAGCACACCCATCTTGCCGCTCTATGAAGGGATTTTGGTCTTGCCGCTGGTCGGCGTCATCGATAGCTTCCGCGCCGGCCAGATTATGGAACGCCTGCTTACCGCCATTGCCGAACGCCAATCGGATATCGTGATTATTGATATTACTGGCGTGCCGGTGATCGATACCGCCGTCGCCAACTACCTCTTGCAGACGGCGCGCGCGGCGCAATTGATCGGCGCGCAAGTGATCTTGGTCGGGATTGGCCCCGAAATCGCGCAGACGATTGTCCAGCTTGGCGTTGATCTGAGCGGCATTGCTATCGGCGCTAACCTGCAAAACGGTATCGAGCTGGCCCTGCGCCGCATCGGGCGTGCGATCAAGCCGGCAGCATAGTGTATAGATACGCCAAGGTGCGCAGACGGCGCTGGAGATACCCAAGGCGAGAGGGCTATCATTAGGCGTGCCATCGCATGGCTGCGCTCATCAATGAGGGCGACGAGGAGGTCGCGTGACCACCGTCTTTACTGAACTCCAAGATTTTCTCCTTGCCCGCCGGGCCGAGATGCTGGCGGAACTGGCTGAACGTGTGCAGCAGCATAGTCCGGGTTACGCCCGGCTTGAGCAAGAAGAATTGCTGCCCACGATGAATACGACCATTGAATCCTTAGCCGAAGCGATTGGCAACCAAGACCTGCTGCCGTTTATTGCCCACGCCGAGGCGTTGGGTGAGATGCGCGCCTACGAAGGGTTCATGCTCACCGATGTGTTGGTGGCAGTGAATATCTTCCGTAGCTTGACGTGGGATGCGTTAGAGGCCTTCGTCGCCCAACAACCAACCTACACGATAGAGCTCGCGCGGATTGTCGAAGATATACTGGTGCAATTTAAGCGGGCAATGGTCACCAGTTTCAACCAGACCTATAATGAACTCCATTATCGATTGCGTGATCAGGCCGAACAAATTGCCGTACAACAAGAGACCATCCGCGAGTTGAGCACACCCATTTTGCCGCTCTATCAAGGCATTCTCGTCGTGCCCCTCATCGGCGTGATTGACAGTTTCCGCGCCGGCCAAATCATGGAACGCCTGCTGACGGCCATTGCTGAACGCCAATCGGATATCGTGATCATCGACATTACCGGCGTGCCGGTGATCGATGCCGCTGTCGCCAATTACCTGTTGCAGACGGCGCGTGCAGCCCAATTGATTGGCGCACAAGTGATTTTGGCGGGGATTGGCCCCGAAATCGCGCAGACGATTGTCCAGCTCGGTATTGATTTGAGTGGTATTGCTATCGGCGCCAATTTACAAAATGGGATCGAACTGGCATTTCGCCGCATTGGCAAGCGCATTGTTCAGCGGTAATGCACGGTTTTCGCACTGTTTCTGCCCAACATCGCGTTTGTGCCGCCCGTTGCAATCGTAACTCGGCTATGCTAGAATAATCCACGTCTACGGCAAGGTTTTTTCCACTACAACCAGCGCCCCGCGTATCGCGCCGCGCCGGCAGTCACATCGGGTCGTGCATTCGTGCAACGAAGGAGTTGGGGTCATGCAGGATCTGAACGCCGTCCAAAGTCTTGCGGTCTGGGCTGTGCTCGTCGTTTCGCTGCTCGGGATTGGGTACGCTTTCTTCATCCGTAGCCAGATCCTCGCCCAAGATACGGGAACACCCCGTATGCGCGAGGTCTGGGGCTTTATCAAAACTGGCGCCAATGCCTACCTAAGCCAGCAATTCCGCACCATTTCAATTTTGATCGTTATTTTGACCTTCGTTTTGGCGGCTAGTGTGTTTATCATTCCGCCAACGACCGAAGCAGTCGAGCGGTTTGGCAGCAAAGAAGCAGCGACGCTCTGGGTGGCAATTGGGCGCGCGGTAGCCTTCCTGATGGGGTCGCTCTTTAGCTACGCGGTTGGCTTCGTTGGCATGAATGTCGCAGTCGAGGGCAACGTGCGCGTAGCTGCCGCATCACGCAAAGGCTACAATCCGGCGCTGCAAGTGGCGTATAAATCCGGCTCAGTGACCGGTATGCTCACCGTCGGCCTTGGCCTGCTCGGCGGCACGCTGATCTTTATGGTCTTCGGCATTGCCGCCCCCGATGCCTTGCTCGGCTTCGGCTTCGGCGGCTCGCTGATCGCGCTCTTTATGCGCGTCGGCGGCGGTATCTATACCAAGGCGGCTGACGTCGGCGCTGACCTCGTCGGCAAGGTTGAGGCCGGCATTCCCGAAGACGATCCGCGCAATGCGGCAGTAATTGCCGACCTTGTGGGCGATAACGTCGGTGATTGCGCTGGTATGGCCGCCGACGTGTTCGAGAGCTTCGAGGTGACGCTCGTGTCGGCGATGATCCTCGGCATTGTGCTGGGCGATGCCGTGGCCGGCACGATGGGCGATGGCCAATACGACCTGCGCTTTATCATTTTCCCGCTGGTGCTGCGCGCGATCGGCGTGATCGCGTCGGTGATCGGCAACCAGTTCGTCACCACTGACGAGCGCAAGCGCAACGCAATGGCGGCGATGAACCGCGGTTTCTACATCGCGGCAGGCTTAGCCATTGTTGCTAGCGCAGCGGCGACGCCGGTCTTTATGGTTGATGCTGCTGGCAATGTTGATTGGCGTCCGTTTTTCGCTACCCTGTCGGGTGTGATTTTAGCGATTGCGCTCGATAAACTGACCGAGTACTTTACCAGCACGCACTTTAGCCCGGTCAAAGAGACCTCGAAGGCGTCGCAGACCGGCTCGGCCACCAACATCCTCTCTGGGTTGGCCCTTGGTATGGAGAGCAGCGTTTGGGCGATTTTGGTTATCTCGGCGTCGATCTTTACCTCAGTGCTGATCTATTCGGGCGAACCGGCTGCTACCCAGTTCACCGCGATTCTGTATGGCGTGTCGCTAACGGGCATCGGCATGCTGTTGCTGACCGGCAATACCATTTCGATGGACAGCTTCGGCCCGATTTCCGATAACGCGAACGGTATCGGCGAAATGGCCGGCCTCGATAAGAATGCCCGCAATGTGATGGATGACCTCGATGCGGTCGGCAATACGACCAAGGCCGTCACCAAGGGTATCGCGATCGGTTCGGCGGTGATCGCGGCGGTGGCGCTCTACGGTTCGTATTTCACTGATGTGAATAAGGTGATCAAGCAGATGATCGATGAGGGCGCAAAGGGTATCGAGCTGCTCTCGTCGATCAACGTCGCCGCACCGGATGTCTTTATCGGTTTGTTGATCGGCGGCGCGGTGCCGTTCCTCTTCTCGGCGCTGACCATTCGGGCAGTGTCGCGCGCTGCAGCGCAGATCGTCAACGAGGTGCGCCGGCAATTCCGCATCCCCGGTCTGATGGAAGGCAAGGTGGTGCCTGACTATGCGCGCGCAGTGCAGATTTCGACCACGGCGGCGCAGAAGGAGCTGATCAGCCTTGGCCTGATCGCGGTGATGGTGCCGATCATCGTCGGCTTCACGCTTGGGGTTGAGGCGTTGGGCGGCTTCCTCGCCGGCATTATCCTCACCGGTCAATTGATGGCGGTCTTCCAAGCCAATGCCGGCGGCGCGTGGGATAACGCCAAGAAGTATATCGAGGAAGGCAACTTCGGCGGCAAGCATAGCGAACCGCATAAGGCAGCAGTGGTCGGCGATACGGTCGGCGATCCGCTGAAGGATACGTCTGGCCCGGCCTTGAACCCGATGATTAAGGTGATCAATCTGGTGGCGCTGATCATTGCCCCGATTATCGTCACGATCGAACCCGGCAGCCCCGGCGTGATTGTCGCAATGGTGATCTGTGTTGCGGCGCTGGTGTGGGCCATCTGGCAGAGCAAGCGCGAGAGCGAGGCGCTCAAGGAGATCGCGCAAGCGCCGGCATCGGCGGACTAGTTGCTGTAATTGTCATACAAGGAGGTGTAAGGGCGGGTTACAAACCCGCCCTTACTTGCATCTCTCTAGCTAGCATCGCCAACGGCTTCGTTAACGCTGGGTAATCAACTCTTTTCGCCAAAACAGTTGCCTATCGATTAATATCAAAGCAGCGTTCGCTCATCAGTCAGGGAGATAGTCAATGACGACATCTACGACCGAGACCGCTGCTGATCGGGGCGCGCGCCCTGCCGGTGATAACCGGCGCAAGATCCTCGAAGCGACCATGAAACGCTTCCAGTATCAGGGCGATGCGCTAATCGAAGTCCTGCACAAAGCGCAGGAGCTGTATGGGTTTCTCTCACCGGAGCTGCTGAGCGACGTCGCGCAGCGCCTCCGCTTGCCGCCAAGCCGCGTCTATGGCGTCGCCACCTTCTACCACTTCTTCTCGCTTGCCCCGCAAGGCGAACACACCTGTACTGTCTGCTTGGGCACGGCGTGTTATGTACGCGGTGCAGCCCTCTTGCTGCGCGAACTCGAAGAGCTGAGCGGCGTGAAAGCCGGCCACACCAGTGCCGATGGCCGTTTCTCATTACTCACCGCTCGCTGTCTCGGCGCGTGCGGCCTTGCACCGGCAGCCGTGCTCGATGGCGAGGTGATTGGCCATGCTGACCGTTCTGATTTGGCAGTGCGGATTCAATCGCTGCTTGGCCGCGAGAGGTGATTATGGATCTCCATGAACTTGAAGCCATCGCTGAACGCGAACTCGCTCAGCGTCCACGCTTGCGCATTCTTCACTGCTCTGCCACCGGTTGCCAAGCGTCTGGCGCCTTAGAGCTCAAGCGACGACTAGAAAGCCTCCTCGCTGAAATGGGCCGACAAACCGAGATCGATGTCGGCGCCGTTGGCTGTCTTGGTTTGTGCGGACGCGGGCCAATTGTGCGCATTGAACCTTCGGGCGAGACCTTTGAGCACGTTAAACCAGACGATGCTGCCGAGATTATTGCGGCACTCGATGGTCACGCATGCCATGTTGCCCGCTGCGACCAAAACCATCCCTTCTTTACTCGCCAGTTGTTGATTGTCCGCCGTCACTGCGGTCTGATCAACCCTGACCGAATCGAAGATTATATTGCAGTGGGCGGCTATCGCTCACTGTACCACGTAATCCATGAGATGACCCCCACTGAAGTAATACAGGCCATTACCCGCAGCGGCCTGCGCGGGCGCGGCGGCGCCGGGTATCCGACCGGCCTCAAGTGGGCTACAGTGGCGAAAAGCCCCGGTGAACGCAAATTTGTGATCTGCAACGCTGATGAAGGCGATCCGGGCGCATTTATGGATCGCAGTATTCTTGAAAGCGATCCGCATCTGGTACTGGAAGGGATGGCGATTGCAGCTTACGCTGTTGGCGCCGAACAGGGGTTCATCTATGTGCGCGGCGAGTATCCGCTGGCAATCGAGCGGCTGCAGAAGGCCATCGCGCAAGCTCGCCGGCATGGATTGCTTGGCACGCAAATCTTCGAGAGCGGCTTTAACTTCCGGGTTGATATTCGTGTTGGCGCCGGCGCGTTTGTCTGTGGTGAAGAGACGGCGCTGATCGCCTCGATTGAAGGCCGGCGCGGCCAACCCCGTCCCCGCCCGCCCTACCCCGCCGAGAGCGGCTTGTGGGGGATGCCCACGTTGATCAACAACGTCGAAACGTTCGCTAATGTTACTGCGATCATCGAAAACGGCCCGGAATGGTATAGCCGTATTGGCACGGAAAAGAGCAAGGGCACCAAGATTTTTGCCCTTACCGGTAAGATTCGTAACACTGGCCTGATCGAAGTGCCGATGGGCATCACCCTGCGCGAGATCGTGGAAGAGATGGGTGGTGGCACCCCGGATGGCACCCCGGTAAAGGCCGTGCAAACCGGTGGCCCATCGGGCGGTTGCATCCCGGCTAGCCTGTTTGACACACCGGTTGATTACGAGTCGCTCGCCGCGGTCGGCTCGATTATGGGGTCGGGCGGCATGGTGGTCATGGATGAACACACCAACATGGTTGATGTCGCCCGCTTTTATATGGAGTTCTGCAAAGACGAGTCATGCGGCAAGTGCATTCCATGCCGGGTGGGAACGGTACAGCTCTTCAATATGTTGACCAAACTACGCAACCGGCAAGCGCATCCTAGCGATCTCAGCAGGATTGAAGAGTTGTGCGAACTGATGCGCGAGACGAGCCTGTGCGGGTTGGGCCAGTCAGCCCCCAATCCGGTGCTCAGCACCTTGCACTATTTCCGCCATGAATACGAAGAGTTGATCGGCGCGGAGGGCGACCATGGCAGCTAAAACGCTTACCATTGATGGACATCTCGTTTCGGCCCGCCCCGGCGAGACGCTGCTGGCAGCCATCCGCGAGGCCGGGATCACGGTTCCGACACTCTGCCACCTCGACGGCCTGTCTGACGTGGGGGCATGCCGGCTCTGTTTGGTGGAAATTGAAGGCCAGCGCCGGTTACAGCCAGCCTGTATGACGATGGTCAGCGAGGGGATGGTCGTCCATACCAACACACCGCGCCTACAGTCCTACCGGCGGCAGATCATTGAACTGCTCTTTGCTGAGCGTAACCACGTCTGCGCCGTGTGTGTGGCCAGTGGTCACTGTGAACTGCAACGGTTGGCCGGCATGGTCGGGATGGATCATGTGCGCTATGAATATCTCTCACCCAACTGCCCGGTGGATATTTCGCATCCACGGTTCGGCATCGACCACAACCGCTGCGTGCTCTGCACTCGCTGCGTGCGCGCCTGTGACGAGATCGAAGGCGTGCATACGTGGGATGTGGCTGGGCGTGGGGTCAATGCGCATGTCATTACCGACCTGAACCAGCCGTGGGGCGCCTCGACCACCTGCACCAGTTGCGGCAAGTGCCAACTCGCCTGCCCGACCGGCGCGATCTTCCCGCGCGGAGTCACGGTCGGCGAACGGCCCCATGCCAGCGAGCGCATTGCCTTGATTGTCGAAGCGCGCAAACAGCGCTGGTAGGCGCGCAAGGAGAGAGCCATGAGCCGGCTACGTATTGCTACCATCTGGTTAGGCGGCTGTTCGGGATGCCACATGTCGTTGCTCGATCTCGACGAATGGTTGATCGAGCTGGCCGCGCGCGCCGATTTGGTCTACAGTCCGATCGCCGACGCCAAACGCTTCCCGCCCAATGTTGATCTGACCTTGATCGAAGGCGCGATCGCCAACGATGAGCATCTCGAATTGGCCCATACGGCGCGCCGCCACAGCAAGATCGTCGTCTCGTTCGGCGATTGCGCCGTCACCGGTAACGTCACCGCGCTGCGCAATCCGCTCGGCTCGGCCCAGAACGTCTTGCAACAGGTCTACATCGAGCACGGCGATCCGGGTGGCGTCATTCCTCACGATCCGGGAATCGTGCCGGTGCTGCTCGATAAAGTAGTACCGGTGCATCAGGTCATTCCGGTTGACTACTACTTGCCGGGGTGCCCGCCTTCGGCGCCACGGATTCGGGCCTTGCTGGAAGCGTTGATCGAAGGGCGCGAACCGGCGGCTGATATTCGCTTTGGGTAGATGTATAGCGGCAGAGACGCTGCCAGCGCCATCAGGTTGCGTCGCTGCGTTCACGATCATATAAGGAGTGCGCGATGGGCCAACGTATCGTCATCGATCCTGTCACGCGCATCGAGGGCCATGCCAAGATTAGCATTCACCTCGACGAAGCGGGCGATGTCGCCGAGACTCGATTTCACGTCACCGAGTTTCGCGGCTTTGAGCGCTTCTGCATCGGGCGTCCATTCTGGGAGATGCCCGGCATTACGGCGCGCATTTGCGGCATCTGCCCGGTTAGCCACTTGCTGGCCTCGGCCCGCGCCGGCGACGGTTTACTAGCAGTCCAGATTCCGCCAGCAGCCGAAAAGTTGCGCCGGTTAATGAATCTCGGCCAAATTATCCAATCGCACGCGCTGAGCTTCTTCCATCTCAGCGGCCCCGATTTGATGCTCGGCTTTGATAGCGATCCAGCTCAGCGCAACGTCTTCGGGTTGATCGCTGCCGATCCCAACCTTGCCCGCAACGGCATCCGGCTGCGCCAGTTTGGGCAAGAAGTGATCGAATTGCTAGGAGGGCGCAAGATTCACCCAGCATGGGCCGTGCCGGGAGGGGTACGCAATGGCCTGAGCCAGAGCGGGCGCGATCAGATCCGGGCCAAACTACCAGAGATGTTGACCATTGCGCTCGATGCGATCGGGAGACTGAAACAGTTGACCGAACGCTACCAGCGCGAAATCGCGACCTTTGGCGTCTTTCCTAGCCTGTATCTGGGAATGGTTGGGCCGGGAGGGCGCTGGATGCACTACGGCGGCAAGTTGCGCGTAATCGATCATACCGGCAAAATCCTGATTGACGAACTCGATCCGATCGATTATCGCGATGTCATCGGCGAAGCGGTCGAACCGTGGAGCTACCTGAAGTTCCCCTATATTCGGGCGCTCGGCTATCCGGGTGGCATGTACCGGGTTGGGCCGCTAGCACGCATTAACGTCTGCACCACCATGGGAGCGACGCGGGCCGATACCGAGCTGCGCGAACTGCGCGAGCAAGCAGGGCCGGTGATCGAGGGCAGCTTCTACTACCATCATGCCCGGCTGATCGAGATCATCGCTGCACTCGAACGCATGGAGATGCTGATCGAAGATGACGACCTGCTCTCAAACGAGCTGCGCGCCGACGCCGGGGTCAACCGCCGTGAGGCGGTCGGCGTAAGCGAAGCGCCACGCGGTACGCTCTTCCACCACTACAAGGTTGATGACAAGGGTTTGATCACGGATGTGAACTTGATTATCGCTACCGGCCAGAACAATTTGGCCATCAACCGCACGGTCGGCCAGATTGCCCAAAGCTACATCCGCAATGGCCAATTTGATCAAGGCATTCTCAACCGGATCGAAGCCGGAGTGCGCGCCTACGATCCGTGTCTGAGTTGTTCGACCCACGCCGTGGGGCAGATGGCGATGGAAGTCGAATTGTACGACGCGCAAGGAGAGTTGCTTGATCGGGTGAGCCGTTAAGGAGCCGGTAAAGGAACGCGGCTCGCTATGGCGAGCCGCGCCAATCATCATATCGTTGCTGCAGACAGAGGTGGACAACCCGGTGTCAAGTCTCAATTCGTCTGTAGCCGCTTCCTCCCTGTAGCAACGGCATCGCTGCGTATGCGCGAACCAAAAGTCAGCGATGGACAAGAGCACACTGAATATCGCAACGATATAGATGCGGAGAGAAGAGGAGCAACCACAAAGATATTATTCACAGACGACAAAGTTCAAACAGTGGAAATTTTACAACGATACCCTATCGTCATATCAAGTTTTTTGCGTTATAATTGTTACTACTCTTACCAAGCATCTCGCGGAAAGGGTTGGCTATGGGGCACATCTGCCAGCGTCGATGCCCGGCAGTAGCGCCGCAGGGGCTGATCATCGGGTACGGCAGCCCGGTGCGTGGCGATGATTACGCTGGGCAAGCCGCAGCCGAGCTGATGCGGCAATGGCGTGTTACCGGCTTACAAGTGATCACGCAAACGCAACTTACACCGGAATTGGCGGCGATCATTGCTCGCTCACGCCGGGTCATTTTCCTCGATGCCGCGGTTGATCGCACGAACGTCGAAGTGCGGCTCATCGAACCAGCCCCTGTCCTCACCTCGAGTCACCAGAGTGATCCGGCAACGTTATTAACCCTTGCCCGCATCCTCTATGGTCATGCACCGCGCGCAGTCTTGATCACTATCCCCGCCTACGACACTTCACTCAGTTTAGTGCTGAGCCCTGCTACGGCGCGAGCGGTGGCGCATGCCGCCCGGCTCGCGCGGGCTTATCTCGGGCGGCGCTATTGGCCATTGCAAGCGCGGGCCGTTGGTTAAGCAGGGATGTGATGGCACATCTTGAAACTAGCTCTCTGGGAGAAATCTCATAGTGGCTAGTGGCTGTTGTCTTGCCACACGCCAGCGGGATAGCGTCTCACGCGCCAGTGTGGAGTATCTGCTTCAAACGGCGGCGAAGTCATTATGCCTGCCCCCGCTAGCAGTGCGCGCCGCGTGCCGCCCGGCGATGCCATCCCCCGCGAGCACGGGGGATGCCTAAAGGCCATTGGTCTGCGCTCGAGCAGGAGATTGCTTCGGGCGCTCCGCGCTCTCGCAATGACAAGAAGCCACGCCCTCTGCTCCCCCGCTAGCAGTGCGAGCCGTGCAGCGCCCGGCGATGCCAGCCCTCGCGAGCACGGGAGGCAGCCCTTCAGCATTTGCCTGCGCTACAGCCGGAGATTGGATGGCCGTGGCTTGCATCCGTGAACCATGACCGGGAAACACGGAACAACGCCCCACCAAACACAACACCCCCCAGCCGGTTGGCTAGGGGGTGAATGAGTTGGCACCTGAACAGGCACGCGTGGTGATGCGCCGCGCCGTAGTATGATTGAGCAGTAATGGGATTGCTCCCTAGAAAGGAGGTGATCCAGCCGCACCTTCCGGTACGGCTACCTTGTTACGACTTCGTCCCAGTCGCGGCTCCTGCCCTCGGCCGCTGCCTCCCTTGCGGGTTAGCCCACGGACTTCAAGCATTAGCCACTCCCATGACGTGACGGGCGGTGTGTACAAGGCCCGGGAACGTATTCACCGCGCCATGGCTGATACGCGGTTACTAGCAACTCCGCCTTCACGGGGGCGAGTTGCAGCCCCCGATCTGCACTGAGACCACGTTTGGCGATTAGCTCCGCCTTGCGGCTTGGCAACGCATTGTCGTGGCCATTGTAGCGTGTGTGTCGCCCCGGACGTAAGGGCCATGCTGACTTGACGTCATCCGCGCCTTCCTCCGCCGGTCACGGCGGCAGTCTCGGTAGACACAGGTAACTACCGACGCGGGTTGCGCTCGTTGCGGGACTGAACCCAACATCTCACGACACGAGCTGACGACAGCCATGCAGCACCTGTGACGCACCCTCGTAGGCCGCGTGGTTTCCCACGCCTGCAGCGTCATGTCAAGCCCGGGTAAGGTTCTTCGTGTTGCGTCGAATTAAACCACACGCTCCGCTGCTTGTGCGGGCCCCCGTCAATTCCTTTGAGTTTTAAGCTTGCGCTCGTAGTCCCCAGGCGGCCGGCTTACCGCGTGAGCTAAGGCGCCCAGCGCGCTCGCGCGCGCCAAACGCCGAGCCGGCATCGTTTACGGCGTGGACTACCCGGGTATCTAATCCGGTTTGCTCCCCACGCTGTCGCGCCGCAGCGTCAGGTCGAGCCCAGGCGGCCGACTTCTCCACTGGCGTTCCTCCGGATCTCTACGCATTTCACCGCTCCACCCGGAATTCCGCCGCCCTCTGCTCGCCTCCAGCCTGCTCGTATCGGCGCGCCTCGCCCCGTTAAGCGGGGCGCTTTCAGCGCCGACGCAGCAGACCGCCTCCGCGCCCTTTACGCCCAGTAACTCCGGACAACGCTTGCCCCCTCTGTCTTACCGCGGCTGCTGGCACAGAGTTAGCCGGGGCTGCTTCTGGCGGTACCGTCATCATCGTCCCGCCCGAAAGGAGTTTACAACCCGAAGGCCGTCGTCCTCCACGCGGCGTTGCTCCCTCAGGCTTGCGCCCATTGGGGAAAATTCCTTGCTGCTGCCTCCCGTAGGAGTCTGGGCCGTGTCGCAGTCCCAGTCTGCCCGGTCGTCCTCTCAGACCGGGAACCCGTCATTGGCTTGGTGCGCCGTTACCACACCAACTACCTGATGGGCCGCAGGCCCGTCCCGGAGCGCCTTGCGGCTTTCCTCCGTAGAGCGTATGCGGGATTGTCCCGTCTTTCGACGGGGTATCCCCCACTCCGGGGGTGGTGACCCACGTGTTCCTCAGCCGTTCGCCACGCAGCCGGCACAAGGCCGCTGCGTTCGACTTGCATGCATTAGGCACGCCGCCAGCGTTCGTCCTGAGCCAGGATCAAACTCTACATTGTTGG
>JAUQOZ010000224.1 GCA_030550625.1 Chloroflexota bacterium
GCATGCCAATATGTTGGATATGGGCGGCGGTTTGTCTTGAATATAACACGCTTGATCGCGGCTGTCTACCGTGGGAGAGGGAAAGAGATCCGAGCCAACGTGTTACCGCCAAGAGTGAGGAATCTGCGGCGCAACCTCCCGTTTTCCTCCGTGCCCTCGGAGGTAAACGCTTTACCGCAGAGGCGCAAAGGACGCGGGAGATGTTCGCCACTCACACCGGAGATAGCTGTGGAGGCTTGAGTAGTGCGGCCCTTCCCCCCTGCGTCCTCCGCGCCCTCGGCGGTAAAAAACCCACCCCGGCACCGCAGCGATACCAAGGACGCGGGAGATGCTGCCCCGCGCCCTCGGTGGTGAGCAACGCATCACCGCCCCATCGCGTAGAACTCATCGTTCGGGCGCAGGGCGCTCATATTGGCCAGCCGGTTGCTCATAGCAAAGAAGGCCGCGATCGCGCCGATCTCCCAGATGTCGTCTTGGGTCAGGCCGTGCGCATAGAGCGGTTGCCAGTCGTCTTCGCTGATCCGCGCCGAGTCGACCGCGACTTTCAGCGCATAGTCGAGAATAGCACGCTGGCGCGGGGTGATTTCGGCCCGCCGGTAGTTGGTAGCGACCTGCTCGGCCAGCCGCGGGTTTTTGCTGCGGATGCGCAGAATCGCGCCATGGGCAATCACGCAATAGAGGCAATCGTTGGCAGCCGACGTCGCGACGACGATCATCTCTTTTTCGGCTTTGCTCAGATTTGAAGGTTTGTCCATCAACGCATCATGGTAGGCGAAAAAGGCGCGAAACTCGTCAGGGCGGTGGGCCAGCAAGAGAAAGACATTCGGGATGAAACCGCTCTTTTCGGCCACCTGTTCGATCCGCGCGCGGATGTCGGGCGGCAGATCGGCGATCCGGTCAACGACCGGAAACCGGCTGATCGGGCGATCGGCGTTGATCATAGGGATGCTCCTTTGGGGTATCCAACAGCTAGATATTCTATTATACTGACATGTACAACGAGGGCGAGAAAACCTAGGCAGGAGTGAGCAGCATGCTTGATCAAGCCGATTTTCAAGCAATTCTTGCCGATTTAACCAAACGAATCGAAAAAGATATTGCTTGGACAGAAGATCCTGATCACTCGCCTGCCCGTGAATTTCGCGTCGAATGACGCTCAGACGCTGGCTGGCCAATCTTCGTGGTCGGGCGTTACAATCGCTTCGCCGGCACACTGACATACGCGCTCATTCACCGCACTGTTGGCCGTATTTACGCCTTGGATCTCGACGCA
Source organism: Chloroflexota bacterium (assembly GCA_030550625.1). Classification (GTDB taxonomy): domain Bacteria; phylum Chloroflexota; class Chloroflexia; order Chloroflexales; family Chloroflexaceae; genus Chloroflexus. The sequence continues at coordinate 1,274 of JAUQOZ010000224.1, forward strand.
GATCACCACAATCCCACGTGCCAGCGCGTGGGTGAAAAGCATAAACATCGTTGGAGCGAGGCCTTTCGAGATAAAGAAGCGTATGTTCCCGCCGATATCACGGCAGCATGGGATGAGCCAATCACGGTCTGGCAGCAATTTTGCGCTGAAGCCAACATCCGTCACATTGGCATCATGCACCCGCCGATCATGCAAGAGGAGCTGCCGCTATGAACACGATCGAGCTGTGTGCGCAGTTGCAAACGATGCATCCGCCATTGTTTGTGTGCAGTCCGGCCCCGAAAGAAGGCATCCGCGTGCGCACGCCATTTATGTATCCTGACGGCGGGATTATTGATGTATTTGTGATCGAGCGTGAAACGCACGTCGAAGTCACTGATTTCGGCGAAGCAATTGGATGGCTGCGCATGCAGTCGTTTAGCGGGCAACTTTCACCGAAGCAACGACGTTTCATCGAAGATATCTGCCTTACCCTCGGTGTTGAATTATTTCGCGGGCAGTTGATTCAAAAGACCGATCAAGCTCACACCGCCGAAGCAGTTTTTCGGGTTGCTCAAGCTGCACTGCGGGTAGCCGATCTCTGGTTTACGTTGCGTTCGCGACCGGTGGAGACCATTGCCAAAGAAGTTTCTGACTGGCTGACTGAGCGCCACATTCCGTTTGATCGATCGGTGCAGTTTACCGGACGATCCGGCCAAATCTGGACAATTGATTATCAAACACGGGTTGCCGACCGAACGAGTCTCGTGTTTTTGCTCGCCACCGGATCACGCGCCGTTGCGCGCCGGATTACCGATCGCGTCGTAGCCGGCTGCTACGATCTAAATCATTTGAAGATCGTGCATCCGCATCTTCAGTTTGTTTCCTTGTTTGATGATCGCACCGATGTGTGGGAAGAAGAAAACTTTCGCCAAGTGCAAGAACTCTCGATCATTGCGCGCTGGTCGCGTCCCGACGAGGTTGAGCAAATCCTGCGAGCGGCTGCCTAAGCGTCTTGAGCGGCAACGTTTCACCCTTCCCCCACCACCTGCTTCGGTCGCGCCGCGAGGTGCGCTGGCCCGTAGCGGCGCACAATCACGACGAACGCAAGGATCACGGTAGCGGTCGTGACCGCCGCCACCACCGCTTCGCCGCCAGCCACGACGGCATTATATGTGCCGTGCCAGAGCGCCGTTGCCAAGATGCTGCCTCCAGTGCTGTTGTAGAGCCACGCGAGCACCATTGCGCCGGCGACGATCCCGACCACAAAGGTGACAACGGCGATCAGCGAGAGTTCGTAGTTGTAAAAGAAGGCTGGCGCATGCCAACCGGCCCATAGCAACCCCACGATTAGAGCAGCATCGCGGGCGCTGTAGCGGGCCTGCAAGCGCGGCAGGGCAAACCCGCGCCAGCCAGTCTCTTCGCCGATCCCGAAGGTGAGAACCCAGACGGCCCACCCTGCCAGCCAACCGAGGTGCGGCAGTTCGGCCACGTAGCCAAAGCCCGCCGCGGCCTGCCACGTGCCGTTGATCAGGCGGAGCGCGATCACCACCACCCCAAAGACGGCCACCGGACTGAACGCCGCCAGCCACCAACCCCAGCCGATCCGCCAGCGCACCATCCGGCCCGCCAACTCGCGCACCCCGGCAGGGCCAGCCGTCAGCAGCGTGACGACGAACGCCGCCACCAGCGGGCCATACGCACCGAGCAGGTGCAACCACGCCGGCACGCCGCTGATGATCCCTTGCCCTTGCAAGGCCAGTGGCGTAAATGCGCACCAGCTCAAACCATAAGCAAGGAGGAAATAGAGAATCGTTGGTCGTGACATAGTTTGTGACCCTCACCCCCAGCCCCTCTCCCACTGGCGCGGGAGAGGGACGCTACGGCGTTCCGCTCTTGCCATGCCTTACGCTTCGTGAGTTGGCAGCAGGGCCGGGGGGTAACGCTAGGGCGCAAAGCGGGCAAAGGCGCAGAGGACGCGAAGGGGCGCAAAGGGAATTGGATAGGAACGGCATCATCGGCGTCCTCCGCGATACAAGCTACTGCTCAACCGGCTTTGACCACGCCACCACCAAGCACGACAGCGCCGCAACCAACGCCACCGGCCCAAACAACAGTTTTTCGCCGAGGCTTGGCGAAGCGAGATTGGCTAGGGTATTCAGGAACAGGTAAGCGGTTATCAGCCACGCCACGATCACCAGCCCTCTCCCCGGACGGCCCGCGCCGTCAAGCCCGGCGCGCCGCCGGATGGCGTAGGCCGATAGGGCTAGAATAGCAATTGCCGCCACCCCGCCAATCTGCACCGTCGGGTTGAGCGTTTTCTGGGTGCCACCCCATGCCCACGAGACCGGGATCACGCCGCTGACCAACA
>JAUQOZ010000305.1 GCA_030550625.1 Chloroflexota bacterium
GTCAGCGCCGCCACGGCGGTCAGCCTTGGCGTTGGCTTCCTTGGCATGCGGCGCACCGAAGAGGCGCTACTGATTCAGTCGGCGCTGCTGTGGATTGCGCTGCTGTTCGCTGCGCTCAACGGCCTCTCGCGCAGCTTTGTCTACGAAGAAGAGGCGCGGACGATGGCTGCCTTGCGCTTGTCGGCTTCACCCACGGCGGTGTTTCTGGGTAAGTTTTGTTTCAACCTGACGCTGGTGATGGCGTTGAGCGCCGTCACTACGCTGCTCTTCATCGTCTTGTTGCGCGTGAAGGTCGGCAGCCCGCTCGCGTTTAGCGCGATGCTGGCCGCTGGCGGGTTGGCCCTCACTTCAGCCACCACGATTATTGCCGCCATTATTGCTCGCGCCAGTTTCAAAGGCGCGCTTTTCGCCGTGCTAGCGTTTCCATTGCTGGTAGCGCCGCTGATCGTCGCGATTCAAGGCACCGCGCAAACGCTTGAGAATGTCGCGATTGATGTGGTGGTTGGGCCGATCCGCTTTTTGCTGGCCTATGTGGTGGTGACGTTTATCGCGTCATTGATGTTGTTCCCGTTTGTGTGGGATTCATGAGGGAGTGGAGAAACATAGAGTGCGGCAGTATGACTGCCGCACTCCACACACTGGCTTATACGATCACGGTATCTTGCTGATAGACGCCGAACACCTCGCGCAGCACATCGCACATCTCGCCCAGCGTGCAGTAAGCGCGCACGCAATTGAGGATGGCCGGCATCATGTTCTCGTTACCCTGCGCAGCGGCGCGGAGTTCGGCTAGCCGGCGAGCGACCAACTCTTGATCACGCTCGCGACGGACGCGGTTCAGCCGTTCGAGATGCCGCTTTTCGCCTTCGGGATCCATCTGCAAGATCGGGATTTCGAGCGGCTCGTCGGCTTGGAAGGCGTTGACGCCAACGATAATCCGCTCGCCGCGGTCGATCTCTTGCTGGTAACGATAGGCAGCATCGGCAATCTCGCGGTGGAAGTAGCCGTTGCGGATGGCGGCAATCACCCCGCCTTGGGCATTGATCGCATCGAAGATCGCCTGCGCCTCGCGCTCCATCCGATCGGTCAGCGCCTCGACAAAATAGCTGCCGCCGAGTGGATCGACGGTATTGGCGACGCCGCTCTCGTAGGCGATAATCTGCTGCGTGCGCAGCGCAATCGTGACCGCCTTTTCTGACGGCAACGCCAGCGCCTCGTCCATCGAATTGGTATGCAAGCTCTGGGTGCCGCCGAGCACCGCCGCCAGCGCCTGAATCGCCGTGCGCACGATGTTGATTTCGGGTTGTTGCGCGGTGAGCGAGCAACCGGCGGTTTGAGTGTGGAAGCGCAGCCACCACGAACGCTCGTTCTTGGCGCCGTAACGCTCGCGCATGGCCCGCGCCCAAATCCGGCGCGCCGCCCGGTATTTGGCAATCTCCTCGAAGAAGTCGTTGTGGGCGTTAAAGAAGAAGCTGATCCGCGGCGCGAATTCGTCAATATCAAGGCCGCGCTCCAGCGCCGCTTCGACATAGGCAAAGCCATCGGCCAGCGTAAAGGCCAGCTCTTGCACGGCGGTGCTGCCAGCCTCGCGAATGTGATAGCCGCTGACGCTGATCGGGTTCCACTGCGGCACGTGGCGCGCAGCGAACTCAATGGTATCAACCACCAAGCGCATGCTCGGCTCAGGCGGGAAGATATACTCGTTCTGGGCAATATACTCTTTGAGAATGTCGTTCTGGATCGTGCCGCGCAACTGCGTCCACGGAATGCCGCGCTTCTCGGCCACCACCAGATACATCGCCCAAATCATCGCCGCCGGCGAATTGATCGTCATCGAAGTGCTGACCTGATCGAGCGGCAAGCCATCGAGCAGAATTTCCATATCGGCCAGCGACGAGACCGCCACGCCGCACTTGCCGAATTCGCCCTCGACCAGCGGGTGATCGGTATCGCGCCCATACAGGGTGGGCATATCAAATGCGATCGACAATCCGGTCTGGCCCTGTTCGAGCAAAAACTTAAAGCGGGCATTGGTCTCTTCGGCACTGCCGAACCCGGCAAACATGCGCATCGTCCACAATTTGCCGCGGTAGCCGGTGGGGTGAATGCCGCGGGTGAAGGGATACTGGCCGGGGTAGCTGACGTTGCGCAGAAAATGTTCGGTGGGCGTCATACCATCGCGGGCCAGATCGAGCGGGGTGTAGAGCCGTTCGATTGGCGCGCTGCTAGTGGTCATGAACGGGCCAGTGCGTTCAGGGGCGCGCTTGAGGGCCGGCCAGAGACAGTGCTGTTCCCATTGTTGGTGGGCGGCAGAAAGCTGCTCGATGTCAGACATCATTGTCCCTCCTGACAGACGAATGGTGGATGGCCGCAACTAGATGCACGACTACACCTATTGTACACCTGATCGAGCCGGCCCGGCGAGGCCAGCTTGCAAACGACAGCAGATCATGCGCGGACGCCTCTATTGTACACTGGTTTTGGCAATCACCGAGCGAGCGAGGGCGAGCGCCGTCACCGATTGCGCGCCGGCGGCGCGCAAGGCGGCAGCGCCGGCGGCGAGGGTGGCGCCGGTCGTCAACACGTCGTCGATCAGGATGAGACGGGGCGGCGGCGGTGAGTGGCCAACCCAGACAAACGCGCCGGTGACATTGGCCGTGCGGTCGTGGGCGGCGAGCCGCGCTTGCCGGTTGGTTGCGCGCACCCGAACTAAGCCGTCGATCAGTGGCGGGTTGCCGGGCCGTTGCAAGCGCGCAGCCAGCTCGGCAGCCTGATTAAAGCCGCGTTCGCGCAGCCGGTCAGCGTGCAGCGGCACCGCAATCAGGGCATCGGCGGCGAGCGGGCCGGCGGCGGCGGCCAGCAGATCGCCGAGGGCGTGGGCAACCCGGCGGCGGCGGCCATACTTGAGCTGGTGGATCGCCGCAACCAAGCTGCCCTCATAGCGAAACGCCACCCATGCCGCGTCAAGGCCGGCTGGCGGCGAGAAGGGCGGATAGGGCCGCAGCCGCGCCCGGCATGCTGCGCAGAAGAGGTCGCCGGTCAGTCGCTGGCAACCAGCGCAGCGATCGGGAAAAAGCCAGTTGAGGAGGTGTTCAAGCATAAGGTTGACACCGCGATAAATCTGTACGACGATGAACAGAGGCACACTATGCGCAGCGCCGGACGGCCCGCGCCTGCTCTATACATGAAACCGTTGCAGATCGGCAAAGGATTCGCTATGGCGCGCACCAAACTCACCAACGCGACTGCCAACACTCCCAAACGCAAAGGCCAACTGCCAACCAAAATCTGCGCCGCGTGCGGGCGACCGTTTGAATGGCGCAAAAAGTGGGCGCGCTGCTGGGAAGAGGTGCGTTACTGCTCGGATCGCTGCCGGCAGAGCGCGCGACGCTAACTTATACACCGCAGAGGGTCAAGCCCCTGCGCCCTCCGCAGGCGTTGCGGCACCCCAGATAGACAGCCGAAACCAGCGTCCGCAATGGTTTCTACGGGATGCAAAAGCACTGCCGGCAAGCCGTGATATAATTGCAGTATCCGGTACTCGCCGGCGGAAACGTATGAGGATGATACACATGCCGCGATTCGGCGCACACATGTCTATTTCGGGCGGCGTCTCGAAGTCATTTGCTCGCGGGGAATCGGTTGGGCTGGAAGCGATGCAAATCTTCGCTAAAAACGAACGGCAATGGACAGCCAAACCCATCCCGGCGGAAGAAGCGGCAGCATTTCGGGCTGAACAGGAGCGCACCGGCATTCACCCGGTGGTCGTCCATGACTCCTACCTCATCAACCTCGCCGCCCCTGCCGACGAACTGCGCGAAAAGTCGATCGCCGCTTTTGCTGACGAGTTGGAACGCTGCGCGCAGCTCAACATTCCGTACCTCGTCACCCACCCCGGCGCGCATACCGGAATTGGCGAAGAGGCCGGCTTGGCCCGCGTCGCCGATGCGATTAATCGTCTGTTGGCGGAAGGGATCGGCGGCCCAACGATGATCTTGCTTGAGACGACCGCCGGGCAGGGCACGGCGCTCGGCTATCGCTTCGAGCATTTGGCTCGCCTGTTCGAGCTGATTCCCCACCACGACCGGTTAGGGGTGTGCGTTGACACTTGCCACATCTTCGCCGCTGGGTACGACATTCGCGACGAAGCGAGCTATCAAGCCACCTTTGCTGAGCTTGACCGGCTGGTTGGGCTGGAACGGGTCAAGTGTTTTCATCTTAACGACTCGCAGAAGGATGTAGGCAGCCGGGTCGATCGCCATGCGCATATCGGCCAAGGCTGCATCGGCGTCGAAGCCTTTCGGATGCTGGTGAATGATCCGCGCTTCGCCGATCTGCCGATGATCATTGAGACGCCCAAGGGCGAAGATATGGCGGAAGATCGGATGAATCTAGCTCTGCTGCGGTCGCTCGTACAGACGAGTACAGCATTATAGACACAACGTTAGAGGTGGGAAAGAAAGCTCTTTGCGCCCTGTCATAACGAGCACTTCACTAGCGCACACGCAAGCATTGCGACACAGAATGATCGGATTCGCGCATACAAACCGGGGAGCACACTGCTATGTGGCGTAAGTTGCTGTTGGTCGTTCTCCTTATCGGGATCGGGTACCTCATTTGGCGCCGGATGCAGAGCAGCAGCGAGACGGCACCCGCGTTATCGCTCACCCCGCCAGCGAGCCCGCCGCCTGCGCCGGTAACGCCCCCGCCAGCCGTGTCTCCAGCGCCTAGCGCAGGGCCGCGCCCAGTTGCTACCCGTGTGCATCGTGGCGAACCGCCCAAAACCCCGCCGGCCAGCGCACCTGCGAGCGGCGATACGCCTAGTGCGCCACGCCCGATTGCCACCCGCGTCCACCGGGGAGCGCCGCCAGAGCGACGCAGTCCCGCCGGTGCAGAAAGCGTGGCTGCTGCGCGCAATGGTGCAAGTGAGCCGGTCGTCCCCCCGCCTGCCGAGGCAACTCCATCGGCGCCAGTCGCGGCAACGAACGCCACGCTTGCTATGCCCCAAGACGCGACGACTCCGGCGGTGGTTACGCCAGAGCCGGCAACACCCGAAACGCCGGTCGCCGCCGCGCCTGCCGGTGAGGCCGCAACAACCGTTACCGTGGCTGAAACCACCGAGCCAACGCCTGCCGAGACGCCTGCCGTCGCTGCCGAGCCAGCGCCGAGCCACGAGGAAGAGTCGGTCGCCGCTGCGCTGGCAACTGCCGAGACAACCGGTATCGAACCGATCGATATTAATCGCGCCGACCGCGAGGCGTTGATCGCGCTGCCCGGCATTGGGCCGGTGCTGGCCGACCGGATCATTGCCTACCGCGAAGCGAACGGCCCATTCAAGAGCGTTGATGAACTTACGGCGATCGCCGGCATCGGTGAACGCAATATCAACACCTTCCGCAAACTGGTCTACGTAGCGCATGATTGAACCATACCTGTTGCGGCGCGGCGAGCACGCCTGCCTCCTCATCCACGGCTTCGCCGGCGATCCCGGCGAGATGCGCGATCTGGCCGAGCATCTCGCCGGCGCCGGTTACACGGTGTTGGGTATGCGTCTGCCCGGCCATACCGGCCAACCCGAAGACCTGATGCCGGTGCGCTGGTCTGACTGGCTGGTCGCGGCCAAACATGCGTTTGATCGCCTGTCAACCAGCTATGCTACCGTCTCGGTGATCGGATTTTCGCTCGGTGGCGCGCTCGCCGCCCTGCTTGCCGCCGAGCGACCGGCGCACCGGCTGGTGATGTTGGCGACTCCTTACCGGTTGGGGGGTGATTGGCGGGTTAATGTCTTAGGCGTTGCCCGCTACGTGACGCCATGGTTCTACTTACTGGCCCAAGCCGATTTTACGAGCCCTGATCTGCGAGCATCGATCTGGCGGCGCCAGCCCGGTCTCGATCTCGATGATCCGGCCATCCAACAGATGTTGCGCCAATCGGTGAAGGTATCGGTCGCTGCTGCTGATGAGCTGCGCTTGGCGCTGGCCGCTGCCGGGCAAGCGTTACCGCGAGTGCGAACACCGGTGTTGCTGATGCACGGCCAGAGCGACACGACCGCCGACCCGGCGAGCGCAGCGACGATTGCGGCCCGGATCGGCAGCGCGCACTGCGAACTCGTCTACTGGCCGGCAACCGGCCATCAATTGCTGTTGGAGGGGCCATACCGCGAGGCAATCTTTCGGCGGATTGAGCGATTTTTAGGCCGTCCCATAGGGGCAGAGCAGCGCGCTGCCCCTACGGGGCGCGTTTGATGACAATGAGGGTGATGTCATCGAACGGCGGCTGGCCGTGGCTATGGCGGGCAATCGCGGCCAAAATCGCTTGCACGATCGCGCCTGCCGGTGCAGCGGCGTAGGTCTTGATGACGGCACGCAACCCTTCCACATCAAACGGCGCCAGCACCTCGTTTACCGTTTCGGTCACGCCATCGGTATAGCAGACCAACACATCACCCGGCGCGAGCGCGGTTTCAGCTTCGTGCAAGGTTACTTCAGCCAGCACACCCAGCGCAATGCCGGGAGTGCGCAGCTCTTCGATCGCGCCGGTCGCCGATCGATAGACCAGCGGCGGATTATGGCCGGCGCAGGTGTAGCACAGACGACCACTGGCGAGATCAAGCCGGGCATAGAAGAGGGTGACAAACATCCCCGACTCGGAATCGCGGTAAAGCCAACGATTAGCCCGTTCCATGGCACGGGCCGGCGGCGATCCATCGAGGGCGGCGGCGCGCACCAACGAACGGGCCATGGTCATAAACATCGCCGCCGGAACGCCTTTATCGCTGACATCGGCGATCACAAAGCCCAATTCGCGCGGCGGATCGGCGCCGGCGGGCAGCGGCCAGAAATCGTAGAAATCGCCGCCGACCAAGCGGGCCGATTGCCATGCCGCATCGATCTGCCACCCCTGCGCTACCGGCAACCGGGTAGGCAACAACGACTGCTGAATCTCGCGGGCCACACGCAGCTCTTGTTCGAGCCGGGCCGCTTCGGCGGCTTCGGCGGCCAGCAGCAAGCTTTCCAACGCGCCGGCAATTTGGGCCGCTGCGCCGGTGCATAAATTTTGTTGGCGGGCGCTCAGCGAGATAAACGGGTCATTGTAATCGAGCACCAACACCCCTAGTAACGCATTGCGCGCGCTAATCGGCAACCCGACCAACGACCCGCTCTGCGCGACGGCAAGTAAGCCCGGCCACTGATCAGGGTTATCGTGCGCTTGCCAGAGCATTTCCAGCCGCGGTTGATCAGCTTCGGCAGCACGTTCGCGTAAACGCCACAAAAAGGGCGACCGCGCCGGTGCGTCAATGAGCGCCGCGCGGGCAGCCACCGGCAACCCATAGACAGCGCGCACCACAAAATCACCCTGTTCGCGATCCCACAGCGCAACGTAGCAGCGCGGGCAACCCAGCAACAACGGCGGCAACCGCACCACCGTCGCCAACAGATCGGACAGCGTCGTAGCCCGGCCAATATTTTCGGCGATCTGCAACAACGCATTGAGCGTCCACGCTTCTTCCTGTTGGGCGGTATAGGCATTGGCACTCTCAATCGCAATCGCGATCTGATCAGCCAGCGTGCGCATCACGAACAGATCGTCTTCATCGAAGTCATCCGGCTTATCACTCTGCACATCGAGCACGCCGATCACGGTTGCGCCGACGCGCAACGGCACCGCCAGCTCCGAACGGGTTTGCAGCGTATCGCGGATTACGCGCCGATCGCTGAGCACATCGCCAGCCAACAGCGGTTCGCCGCGCTGCACCGCCTCGCCGACCAGCCCCTGCCCCACCCGCAGCGAGAGCGCGCGCAACCGTTCAAGATCAGCGCCATCGGCGGTCGAAGCGCGGAAGTAGATCCGGCCATCATCGGGCGAAACGGTAAAGATATGGACGGGATGGTAGCCAAACCGCTCGCGAATGAGCCGCACAATCGAGGGCAACAACAGATCAAGATTGAGGATCGCGGTAATCTGCTGGCTCACCTCGCGAATCGCCTGCAACTGGTTGGCGCGCTGGCGCGCTTCGTGGAAAGCGCGGGCGCGGGCAATCGCCACCGCCGCCTGATCGGCGATCAGGGAGATCAAACGCAAATCGTTGGCGTCAAACGCGGCTGGCTCATAACTCTGCACCGAAATCGAACCGATCACCGTTTCGCCGGCGATCAACGGCACGTAAATCCCCGATCGAGGCGGACGCTCGCTCTGATAACGGGGCCGGGCCGGCAGTCGATCCATCTCGCGGGTAAAATCCTCGACCAGAATCGCTCGGCCAGTCTCGCGGATCCAACCGATCAGACCGCTATTTTCCGACAGATCGACCGTCAAGCGCGGCAAGCGCACCCGATCCTGCACCCGCACCATCAAGGTATAGTGATTGCCGTTGAACAGGCCGAGGTGAAACGACGAGGTATCGACAATCCGGCTCGCCTCGCGGTAGATCAACTCGCAGAGGGCATCAACATCGAGTTCGCTGCGGATAATCGCCCGGCTCACCTCGTTCAGCCGGGCCAACTCGCGCACCGAACGGCGCTGGCGTTGGAGGTTAAGCGATGAGCGGCGTAAAATAGCCGCCGACGCGATCAACGCCAAACCGGCCAGCGCCAGATGCAGCAAACCGAGATCGTGAGCAATCGCCGCGCCAAGCCATGCCAGCGGCAATGGCGCCAATTCAGCGCCGAGAATAGCGCGCCACGCCGAACGCCACCACGTCGCCAAGCCGCTGCGCCCGCCCTGCAACAGCTCGCGCAACACCCGCCCAGCCTGCGTCACCACCGGAAACGTGATTAATGTCCAGCCAAATAATGTCTCGGCGGGCAGATTGGTGAACGGTTGGCCGCTGAACAGCGCGGCGAACCAAGCGCCCGCCAGCAAGCCAAGCGCGCGCAGACCGCCGCGCAAGACGGGCCGGCCCAGCAACCAAAACAACGTGCGCGGGCGATTGCTCAGCAAGAGGATCACCACGCCGGAAAGGACACCCTCGATGGCAGCCAGCCACGCACCGGCCACTGGCCCCAACGCCAGACCAGCGCTGACAATCACCAGCGGGGCAAGACTATGGACATCAGCGGGGGGAATGCGAAAGGCGAGCAGATCAGCCGCAAAGGCGATGACGGCAAACAGCGCAACCAGCGCTGGCGCGACCGGCGCGACCGGCAGCATAAGCAACCAGCCCAACGCAACCCCGCCGACGAGCAGACCATACCATGTCAGCAGGTGTTCACGCGCCACTCAACGCCTCTGCGAAAACGCTGCCCGAGCTTCCGCCACCGAAGGATGGATATTAAACACCTGCGTAAAGCCGGTGATCGCAAAGACCTCATGCACCTGCGGTTGCAGCGCCGCCAGCCTCAACTCGCCGCCGAGAGTCATCAACTCTTTGCGGATGAGGAGAAGCGCGCGCAAGCCACTGCTCGACAAGAACGGGACATTGCTCAGATCAAGCACAATCTGGCGAGCACCCTTCGCGATCTGTTCACTCGCTTGCTTGGCCAGCCGGGGCGCCGTCTGCGCATCGATCCGATCAGCAATGGGAATGACCACTACTTCATCAGGCGGATCAGGCTGATCGTGCGGCAGATATTTGACCATCGTCAACAGATTGCCGCCTTGAGGCGAAAACTCAAACCGGACTTCATCCATCAGGCGGGTGATGAGATAGATCCCCAAACCACCGACCTGCCGTTCTTCTAGCGGCGAGGTAATATCGGGCTCCGGCACTGCTGCTGGATCGAACTGGCGGCCATGATCACGTACGGTAATGATAAACCGGTGATCGCGGCACTGCCAGCTTAAGGTTAAATCGCCGGGTTGGTCAGGGTCGTAGGCATGTTGGATGACATTGGTCACGGCTTCATCAACGGCCAGTTGCACCTGCCACGTCGCCCGCTCATCGAGACCGCACCGTTCGGCAGCGGCAGTGATAAACGCACTAATCTTGGCAAGCGCATCGAGATCGGCGGTAAGGGTGATGCTATCCATGGCGATCGTAGAGCCGGACGCTGGCGCGCCCGGCGTGGTGGTAGTGTTAAAATGATCCGACGGCTTCGACGGTATCGCCATAGATCTCGAACAATGAGCTAAAGCCGGTGAGATCGAACACCTCTTTGATCCGGGGCGGCAGATTGGCGATCCGCACATCGCCACCCTCAAGATCGGTCAGCTTCCACTCACGCGCCTTCTTGCGCGCTTCGATCAACACCCGCAAACCGGGGCTGCTAATATACTCGAGCCGGCTGAGATCCAACACAATGCGATAGCGTCCGTCGGCAAAGATCGACTCAATCAACTGCTTGAGTTGCGGCGCAGTGGCAGCGTCAACGCGCCCGACGACCTCTATGAGATCAACCCGGTTGAGCCGGCGGTGATTCAGTTCCATCCCGTCCCTCCTCTTACAGGCGCTGGTGGCGCGTCACGCATAACTGCCCGGTATTATAACATACTGTTGCCGGTTGAACAGAATGCGCTGCCGCTCATGCTATAATGACGCCGCGAGCGCCGATCGAGGAGCGGATATGGCAAAATGGAACGATCTTAGTGTTGCCTTCAATACCTTACGCGAAATTGATGTCGCCGCCATCCGCGCCGAAGCCGAACATCCGCTGGCAATCGTGTGCGTAGGATCGCCGCGGGTCTGCCAAACGATCGCTGCCCGGCTCGAAAGCGGCCCGCAGCGGTATGGCGCGACCGGGCCGTCACCGATTCAGCTCGCTAGCCTGACGACGATAATTCCCGACGAACTGCGCGGCATCGATCTGATCGTGCTTGGCCTTGACCGGAACACGCGCCTCTCGGCGCGTGAATTAGCGACGATCGATCGGTTGGCGGCGCTGGCCTTGCCCACCGTGGTGGTGGTGTGGGGGACGGCCTTGCCTGCCGATGCCGGCCCGCTCCACCCGCGGGTGGCCCATGCCCGCCTATTGGTCGTGCCCGATCCTGATGCGCCTGAAGTTGACGCCCAATTGGCCGAAGCGGTACTTGACCGGCTGCCCGGCGAGTTGCATCTAGCGGCGGCGCGCCGGTTGCCCGGTCTGCGCGCTGCGGTGGCTCGCCAACTGATCAACAGCGTCTCGTTTACCAATGCGACGTATGTGTTAGCCACCGCCCTGCCATCGCAAATCCCGATCTTCAATGTCCCCTTTGCCGCCGCCGATATTCTGGTGCTGACCAAAAATCAAGCGATTCTGGTGTATCGCCTCAGCCTAGCTTACGGCGCGCCGCCTGACATCCGCGAACGCTTGCGCGAAGTGTTGCCGGTCATTGGCGGCGCGTTTATCTGGCGGCAACTGGCCCGCGCACTGGTAGGGCTGATCCCGATCTGGGGGGTGGCGCCCAAGGTGGCGATCGCCTATGCCGGCACGTACACCACCGGTATGGCGGCATGGCGTTGGTTTGCCGAAGGCGAAATTGTTGATCAAGCGCGCCTAAAAGAGTTGGGACGCGAAGCGTTGGAGTTGGGCCGCGCGCGAGCCGCCGAGCTGATCGCAAGCGCGCGCGCCAGCGGCGCTGTGCAGATGAGCCGTTGGCAACGGTTTTGGCAAGGTGTGCAAGCGAAATTCCGGCGCACTCGCCCATAGCGCAAGATACCCTGCGGAACCCCGGCTGCCACCGAGGAATGCCTGTAGAAACGGCCCGCTGGGCCGTTTTATTATGAGTGATCAGCTAATGGAGCTGACGACCTCAACTCACTAGGAAAGAACACTATGGATCACTTCGTCATCGAAGGCGGTCACCGGTTATCGGGTTCGATCCGGCCCGCCGGCAACAAGAATGCAGCTCTGCCCTTACTCGCGGCCAGTCTTTTGACCGATGAACCGGTCACGCTGCGCAATATTCCCGATATTGGCGATGTACGCACCAAACTGGCGCTGCTGTCGCAGCTTGGCGTGCAGATTGAGCGGCCAGAGCCGAATGTGGTTCGTCTGCACGCAGCGCGCTTAGCGCCAGTGGAACCAGACACTGCGTTGGCACGCCGCATCCGCACCTCGCCGCTCTTGGCCGGCCCGCTGCTCGCCCGGCGCGGGTATGTCACCCTGCCGCGGCCCGGCGGCGACGCGATTGGCCGGCGGCGGCTCGATACTCATCTGCTGGCGTTGCAAGCCTTGGGAGCGCAAATTGAAGTCACCCCGGCCAACTACATTCTTACCACTGACGGCTTGCGCGGCGCTGATATTTTCCTCGACGAAATGAGCGTCACCGGCACTGAGCAGGCGATTATCGCGGCAGTGACTGCTGAAGGCCATACGACCATTGGCAACGCCGCATCTGAACCGCACGTGCAAGACTTATGCCATCTGCTCAACCGCATGGGGGCGCGGATCAGCGGCATCGGCACCAACTTGCTCGAAATCGAGGGTGTGAGCCGGCTGCATGGCGCTGACTACACCATCGGCCCCGATTTTATGGAAGTTGGTTCATTGATTGGCTTGGCGGCAGTCACGCGCAGCGAACTGCGGATTGTCGGCGCGCGCCCGCGCGAGCACCGCATGACCAAGATTATGTTTGGGCGGCTCGGAGTAACGTGGCGCGAAGAGGGTGATGATATCATCGTGCCGCCAGACCAAGAACTCGTAGTACGCCACGACCTGCACGGCGCCATCCCCAAGATCGACTCGGCGCCATGGCCCGGTTTTAATCCTGATCTGATCAGCACCGCGATCGTGGTCGCGACCCAAGCCCGCGGCACCGTGCTCATCCACGAGAAGATGTTTGAGAGCCGGCTGTTCTTCGTTGACCGGCTGATCGGCATGGGAGCGCGAATTGTCCTCTGCGACCCGCACCGGGCAGTGGTCGTCGGGCCATCACAACTCTATGGCGAACCCGATGGCCTGCCGAGTCCCGACATTCGCGCCGGCATGGCGCTGGTCACGGCGGCGTTATGCGCCAAAGGGCGTAGCGTCATTTACAACATCGGCCAAATTGACCGCGGCTACGAACGGATCGACGAGCGGCTCGCCGCGCTCGGCGCCCGCATCGAACGGGTGCGCGGGGGATGATGGATGGAGATGGCCTCCAATCCCATAGCGAGAATGTGACCCGACCAACCTTCGAGGTTTGAGAGGTGGACAGAACCTTTGGTTGATCACCACCGTTGTACGATGGCGCAACGCTCGGCGCTGCGCTTACCGCTTCCGCGATAGTGGGGGTGAGGGTGAACCGGTGCAGCGCATAGCTATCAACCACATCTATACACATACGTTCTGTCTGCGCTTGAACCCAGCGGGGGTAGGGCCGCTTCATGCTGACTGCGAAGGGCGCGGGGGATGCAGAACGCTCGCTCACACTCATCACCACCTCCCTATCCCTTTGCGTCTTTTGCGTGCTCTGCACCTTTGCGTTACAACCTCTGCGCCTTGGCCCCCTTTGCGCCTTAAAGTTAGCCCTCACCCCCCAACCCCCTCTCCCACCTCACGGCGGGCGAGGGGGAGCCGCCGGGTTGGCGGCAAAGCCATTGCTGCCACGGAACGGAGCAGCGCCCCGCTCCCGCGCCAGTGGGAGCGGGGCTGGGGGTGAGGGTGAACCGGCGCATTGCAACGCCATCAACGCCCATACGTTCTGTCTGCTCGTGAACCTACTGGGTGACGGGTTGAATCAACCCCTCGCCATCGTTACGCACCTGATTGACCGCCTTGCTCACCGGATAAACGCGCAACGCGACTGGCGGCGGGGTCAGGCAAAGATCGTGGAGACGAGCCGCATCAGCCGCCGGATCAAGCCACAGCGCGTCGAGATCAGGCGGCAGGATCACCGGCATCCGGTCGTGGATCGGGGCAACGATCTCGTTGGCAGCAGTTGTCAGAATGGTATAGCTTTCGACGACCGCGCCATCAGGCGCGCGCCACTGCTCCCATAGACCGGCAAAGGCCATCAGATCGCCATTAACCGGCGTGAAATAGAACGGCTGCTTGCCGGAAGTCTGCTGCTGCCACTCGTAAAAGCCGGAAGCGGGAATGAGGCAACGCCGGCGGCGAAACGCAGTGCGAAAAGCCGGCTTTTCGAGCACCGTCTCGCTGCGGGCATTGATCAGGCGCGCGCCGATAACGGCATCGTTCGCCCACGACGGGATCAACCCCCAGCGCAGCAATGCCAATTCGCGCGCGCCATTGCTCAGGCGCACGACTGGCGCCGGCTGGGTAGGCGCAATGTTGTAGCGCGGCTGGAGTTCGAGCGGCGCCACCCCAAACCGGGCAGCGAGTTGAGCAGGTGAAACGGCTAACGTATAACGACCACACATGGCATTGAGTGATGATTCGTAAAGATGATTTACCGCCGCAAGCACAGCCGGCGCGAAACAACAGAAGCACAATCGGACACCAACGGGAAGCGCCGGCATCGGTGGCCTTTGACCACCGGCTCCGCTCCCGGCGAGGAGGCAAGGATTGACAGCACGCTTACGCCAGCACAGCCGCTACTGCCGCACCCCCAACCCTTGGTGCAGATCTCCTCTCGCCCGCATTATCGGTTGAGGGTCGGAGAGACCATTTGACTGAGAACAACCGTTGATCGCTGTGCAATGCCACCAAGCTAGGCTCTGCGCTTCCCTCTCCCGCGCCAGTGGGAGAGGGGCTGGGGGTGAGGGAACACCAGCGCATTGCACAGCCATCAACATCTATCTGCGCTCGTGGGTTTTGTCCGACCTTGAACATTATTGGCGAGGTGCAGAGATAACCAAAGCCACAACCTGCATTTTCCCGCCTAGACTCTCACCACCGTTGCAGCGTAGGTGGGAGTGGAGCGATAATCGCTAGCGCCAACCCACCACGATCGGCTTAGAAATCATCTTTGTTTGAATCGAGGCGGGTCGTCTCACCGGTCGCCGGTTCACGGCCGCTAGCAGATTGCATCCGTTTAATAAACTCAGCCAACTGCTCGTTGAGTTGGGCGATCCCCTGTGCCAAGGTTTGTTGGAGATCGTGCGCCGCTTGCGACTGCTGGAACTGGTGCAGCGTCTGCTGGCCACGCTCGGCCAACTCTTGCACACGGGGATCATCGGCGATCGTCTTAACTGCCGCCTGCACCTGCTCACCGATCGAACGCAGACCATTGAGCAATTCTTGCTGCAACTGGCGAGCGCGTTCACTTTCCAGCGCGGTACGGAGCGCCGCCTCGATCTGTTGGCCCAATTCGCGCAACTCGGCGCCCAAATCAGGGGTCTGATCGGGCTTCTGGTCGGGCTGGCTCATCGTCTTCCTCCTTAATGATGTTATCACTGACAGCGATCAGCGATACGACGAAGGCTTCTATGCAAACGTTGCGCCGGCCCGCAACCCACTTACCGTCGCCGGCGCAACAACAGCCAGAGACTGGCCACCACAGCGAGCGCGCCAAGGGCAGGCCGGGCGCCACGAGCCGGGCCTTGGGCCACCAGCGCCGCCACCTCAACCACGCCTGACGGGCGGACAGGAATGCTCTGGGCCGGCAGCGCAATCTGGCCAGTCACATAGTTCCGGCGGCGCGCCACAGCGTAAAGGTGAGCCAGCGGCGGCGCCGGCTCGCCATCACCCGGCAAGAGATCGACCAAATCGGCGCGGAAGAGGGCCAGCGGTAATAGGGGATCATCCTGATCACTAGCCAACACCCGGCGCAACAACGCTGTATGCGCGTGGTGGAGCGGATGGGCCGGCGCCGGTATGCGCCTGCCTACCAACACATCCTGCCCATTGTACGCAGCTAATAGCCGTTCAATCGCCAAAGCTGACGGCGGCGCCGCAGCGTCGATCGCGAGCACCAGATCACCGCTGATCAAGCTGCACGCATCGCGGAGCAGGTACGACGGGCGGCGCGGCTGCGCGTGGTAGGTAGCATGCACGAGCGGGCGGGCCGCGGCAACCCGCGCAGCAGCCGCTGCCGCAGCCGGCCCGGCGGCGATAATAATCTCGTGATCAGTGCTGTAGCGCGCTGCCGCCACAGTGACGGCTGATACCGCCTGTTCGAGCCGGGCGCCATCGTTCGCATAGATGACGACTGACAAGGTATTGATACCAGACACGGGGAACCTCCGCAACGAAATCATGCTGGTAGCAGTATAACACAAAGCTTGTACCATAACCGGCGTATGGCAACCGACTTGCAACCAGTGGTTTGGCGTTCGCCGACCACATCATTGCTGGCCGGTACGATGACCGAGATGAACAAGCTGTCATTTAGTCTGCCGATAAATGAACGATTTGTAAACAGTTTGCTGCGCAATTTCGCTTGACAGATACGTTTAATGGGCTTAATCTTTTCTTTGCCAATGACCTAATCTACCTCAGCCCATCAAGCCAGCGTCGTCGTTGCTGAGTTTGGCCGAAAGCAATTGTACGCTCTTGCTGGTTGGTGTGCGCCATTTCTGCCTCAGCTCCGCCTGCGCCCCACCCATATTAAGCCGGTTGCCTTTTCGCACACTGTACGGTTACACGAGATTAATCGCCCAGACGCTGAGCGACAACCTTTCGCCACTGCGGCTATAGACCCAGCACGCTGGCGAAAGGATTGTTGTCAGCGCCTTGTTGCATATCTAACGATCGGCGCTCGTGTCACTTGTCAGTGCAGCGGTTGAGAAAGGAGGGATGCGTTTGTAGCGATTTCAATGACGAAATGGCCGCACAAACCCCTTTTCGGTCGCGATGTT
The DNA here is from genome assembly GCA_030550625.1 of Chloroflexota bacterium. Lineage (GTDB taxonomy): Bacteria > Chloroflexota > Chloroflexia > Chloroflexales > Chloroflexaceae > Chloroflexus. The sequence continues at coordinate 16,601 of JAUQOZ010000305.1, forward strand.
GTCCTGTTTGCGAGCTGAGGAGCTTATGAGACTCATAACCAGACGCCATCTCTTTGCAATCGCCATCAGCGTAGCGTTGACGATTGCGCTGGTTGCGCCATCAGCGGCGCAGCCGCCCCGTCCAATCCCTAATCTTGATGCACTCCGGCTAGAAGAACCGCTTACCATTGATCGGGCACCCACTCCGCTCTCACCTAGCCTGATCGGCGCCACCGGACGCCAAGAGGTTGTCATTCGTCTCAGTGAAAATCCCACCGCACGCGTGCCGCAGGGCGCTGCGCAGGCCGCCCAACTCAATCGCATTAACCAGCAACACGAGCGCGTGCTGGCCCGTTTGCGCGCAATTGACCCGACGCTGACCGAGCTGGCCCGGCTGCGGGTGGCGCTCAACGCAGTGGTGGTTGAGGTCGATGGCGCGGCGCTGCCGGCCTTGGCCCGCGATGTCGAAGTGGTGAGGATCAATCCGGTCGTGAATTACGAGCGCGACACCCAACCACCGATGGAGACGGTGCCCTACATTGGCGCGAATCCGGCGGTACAGGCTGCCGGCTACCGCGGCAAAGATGTGCGGGTGGCCGTGCTCGATAGCGGCATTGATTACACCCACGCCGCTTTTGGCGGTCCCGGCACACTCGAGGCGTATCAAGCGGCGTATGGCACTAGCCCCGCCGATCCGCGCAACAAGACGCTGGATGGTCTCTTCCCAACTGATCGGGTGAAGGGCGGCTACGACTTTGTCGGCGAGGTGTGGCCGAATGGCCCGCTCATGCCCGATCCCGACCCGATCGACTGTGGCGTGCTTGGTCTAAGCAGCGGCACCTGCGCCGGCGGTCACGGCACCCATGTCGCCGACATCATCGGCGGCGAGCAGGGTGTGGCGCCAGAAGTCGATCTGTTTGCGGTGAAAGTCTGCTCGGCGGTGTCATCGTCGTGTAGCGGTGTGGCCATTCTGCAAGGGCTCGACTGGGTGGCTGACCCGAACGGCGATGGCGTCACCGATGACCGCATGCATATCGTGAATATGTCGTTGGGTGCGTCGTATGGCCAGAACTATGACGACGACTCGGCGATTGCGGTTGACAATTTGCAGCCGCTGGGCATTTTGGTGGTGGCTTCAGCCGGCAACAGCGCCGACCGGCCCTATATCACCGGCACGCCGGCTGGCGCACGCACAGCCCTCTCGGTGGCGCAAACGGCAGTACCGAGTGATGCGTCGTATCCGATGACTGTGCTCAGCACAACAGTGTACGGCATCGCTCAGCCGTGGGCGCCGATCCCGAACACGGCAGTCAGCGGTACCTTGGTCTACTTCCCGGCGCCGGGCAATAACCTCGGTTGTACGCCCTACCCGCCCGGCTCATTGACCGGCCAGATTTTGCTGGTTGATCGCGGCACCTGCGCGATCAGCGTCAAAGGCTCGAACGGCGCTGCCGCCGGCGCAGTTGCGGTGATCGTGGCCAACAACGCTGCCGGCGCAGTGCCGCCTACCTTCGGCTTCGGCGGCGGCAACCCCACCGTGCCGGTGCTGTCGATTACGCAGGCCGCCGGTAGTTTGCTAAAGGCACGGGTAGGCAACCCGATCACCATTGACTTTGCCAGCCCGATCAGCAGCGTCGGCAGTGTCGTTGGTACATCGTCGCGCGGGCCGACGATGGGCCAGATGACCTACGGTAACCAGATCATGTACGGCCAGATCATCAAGCCGGAAATCGGCGCTCCCGGCGCATCGATTTCGGCCGTGGCCGGCAGCGGCACCGGCGTGGCGCCGTTCGGCGGCACGTCGGGCGCGGCCCCGATGGTGGCTGGCGCAGCGGCGCTGCTCTATAACGCCTCAGACTGGAGCCTCTCGCCGTGGGAGTTGAAGGCGCGGCTGATCAATACCGCTGAGACCAACATCTTCAATGGCCCGCCGGTCTTCGTCGGCCCGGCGCTAGCGCCGATCACCCGCATCGGCGGCGGCGAGGTGCGCATCAACCGCGCGATCGCGGCGCAAGCCAGCGCATGGGAACTCAGCAACGGCACGGCTACTATCTCGTTTGGCTTGGTCGAGGCCACTCGCAACCCGACTACGCTCCGCCGCACAATCGTGGTGCGCAACTACGGCAACACACCACTGACCTACACTATCACGCCGACCTTCCGCTTCGCCAACGACGCGGCTAGCGGTGCGGTGACGCCGAGCACCTCGGTGAGCACAATTACCGTGCCGCCGCGCAGCCGGCGCACCTTCACCCTCACGCTGCGGATCGACCCGACCAAACTGCCGGTGTGGACGCTGAATTCGGGCAGCAATGGCGGTAACGGCACGGCGCTGACCGCCGTCGAGTACGATGGCTATCTGGTGCTTGATGCCCCCGGCACGGCCAACGACTTGACCATGCCGTGGCATGTGCTGCCGCGCGCTTCCGGCAACGTCCGCGCTCCGGCCTCGGTGCGGGCCACCACCAGCAGGCCGGCCACAGCCCAACTGACCAACACCGGTGCCAACCCGGTGACGGTCGATCCGTTCACGCTGATCGGAAGCAACGACAGCGTGACCGCCTCGCCGGGTGCTGGCGTGCAGATGCCGCCGATGGATCTGCGCTACGTTGGCGTGCGCGCTTTCGACATCCCCGGTTTCTGCCCGAATAATACGCCAGTGATCCAGTTTGCGATCACGACCCACCAGACCATCACCCACTCGAACTATCCGGTGGAAATTGACCTGCTCTTCGACACCAACCGCGACGGCACACCTGATTACGTTGGCTACACCGCGGAAGTGGGCACCTTTGCCAGCGATGGCCGCAATGCCTTCTTTGTTGGCCCGCTGAGTGGCCCCTATAGCGCCTTCTTCCTCACCGGCCACGCCACCAACAGCGCCAACACCGTGGTCACGTTGTGCGGCAGCCAAATCGGCGTCACTGAGATCGGCCAGCAGATCAACGTCGCTGCTTACACCTACGACAACTACTTCACTGGCCTTGAGCTAAGCAAGATCGAGGGTATGAGCACGGTGCTCGGCGCACCGCGCTTCGACATCGACACGGGCAGCGGGGTGGTACCGGCCAACGGTACACTCAACACCACCGTCTACCGCTTCGACGCCCCGGCTGATGTGACCGACTCTGGCATTCTGTTGCAGTACTCTTTCGCGCCGGGTGGTCGCGAAGCCAGCGCGATAATTGTCCGTTAGCCAGTAACGGCTTAACCGAAACACTCGCGGCAGGCGATGGGGCCTGCCGCGAGTGTTTTTGGGAGGAGAGCGGGATATCAGCAGCGTACTACCGATCTACAGGAGCACCTCAGTGGTGGGCCGATCACGGTGCATGTTGTCATTGCGTCTAGTCTTCGACCGGCAAGCCCGGCACGCGGCTGAATTCGCGCACATTGTTGGTGACAAGGATAAGCCGTTCACTGATGGCTTGCGCCGCGATCAGCATATCGAGCGCGCTGATCGGCATCCCCTGCGCTTCGCTACTACCCCTCGCGCCGTTGTGCCGGTGGTTGGTTGCGCTCAGCCAAGAAATCGGCTGAGAACATTGCCAAGCTCTCAATCAGCGGTTGCCATGAATCGTCTTCCGGCAACAACACCACCGCTTTGCCCATCCGCTTGAGATAGACGCGCTTGCCGCTAAACCAGTATGCTTTTGGCAACCGAATGGATTGGCGGTGGCCGTTGCGCAAGATTTTTGCGGTGTCCATAGCAAATCTCCTCTGGTTTATGCTTATGAGCATACACTATGGATGACGCAGCGGCAAGCGATCAACAAATGCGCCATTGCCGGCAACGATGCTACGAGATCGGTAGCGAGCCACCTATCAGCCTGTCCTTGCGAGGGGGCGTAGCCCCTTCTGTCATTGCGAGGGGGCGTAGCCCCCGAAGCAATCTCCCACTTTCAGGCAGACCAATGGTTTGCAGGCATCCCTCCCGCTGAAGTGGGGGATTGCTTCGCCGCGCGCAGTGCGGCTCGCA
>JAUQOZ010000052.1 GCA_030550625.1 Chloroflexota bacterium
CACCACCCGCTCCCCACCTGTCATTGCGAGCCGCGCTTGGCGCGGCGAAGCAATCTCCTCCGAGCACGGATGTTGCCCACTCAGGCATCCATTCCGCTAAAGTGGGAGATTGCTTCGGGCGCTGCGCGCCCTCGCAATGACAGCTTGGCCCTACGCCGGTGGCGGGCATTCATCCGCGGCTGTGCGCTTTAGCCAACAGCGCAGACCGTGTCGCATCATCAATAAACGCCGCTGTGAGCGCGTTAGCCTGCAAGGTGCGCAATTCGGCGGCGCTCAGGCCGAGCCGGTCACGGGCTACCCGATATTCGTGTGGCAAATCGATGGCGCTGATACCGGGATCGTCGCTGTTGAGGGTGACGTGCAGACCGGCGCGCAACAATTGCGGTAACGGGTGCGTATCGTACCCGCTGACGGTCTGGGTTTGCACGTTACTGGTCGGGCATACCTCAAGCGGGATTGCGCGCTCGGCCAGTAGCTGCATCACTGCCGGATCCTCGATCGCGCGCACGCCGTGCCCGATCCGTTCCGCGCCTAGCTCTTCAATCGCTTGCCGCACACTCCATGCTCCGGCTGCTTCGCCGGCATGCACCGTGATCCGCAGACCGGCGGCGCGGGCACGGGCAAAATGCTTGACAAAGCGCGTGCCGGGAAAGTTGGCTTCGTCGCCGGCCAGATCGACTCCGACCACGCCTTCACCCATCAGCGCAATGGCCGCTTCGAGTTCGCGCCAGCAGCTCTCTTCACCCATGTGGCGCGACATAATGCCAATAATCTGCGCTTGGACAGGATACCGTTTCATTCCGGCTTGCACCCCGCGACAGACCGCTGCCAAGACGCGGGTCGGATCGAGGCCGTACCGCTCACCCATAAATGCTGGCGAGCAACGCAGTTCAATGTAGTCAATCCCCTCGCGGGCGGCGTCTTCGACATTCTCTTCCGCGATGCGGGCAACGGCGTCTTCGTCAACGCAGATCAGCTTGAGCAACTCAAAGCGGGCGATAAAATCCATCACCGAGGCGGCGACGCCTTGGATTTGCGCATACGGACGCAATCCTTCGACCGTGTCTGCCGGCAGGCGAATGCCATAGGCGCGAGCGAGATCAAGGATCGTCGTCAGCCGGACATTGCCATCGAGATGGCGGTGCAGGTCGATCAACGGCAGATCGCGGGCGATCGGTGCTGGGCTGGTGGCAGATTCGGCAAGCGAATTCATAATTCTCGCGCGGTAGCAATAATGTCACTCAACACGCCGGCTGCGGTGACTTCGACGCCGGCCCCCGGCCCGCGCACGACCAATGGCCGGTCGTGATAGCGGCGGGTGGTAAAGCTGATCAGATTATCTGGGCCGCGCAAGCTAGCTAGCGGATGGTTGGCGGCGATTTCGCGCAACCCGACTTCGACGCTCTCTGGCGTAATGCGCGTGATGTACCGCAAGACGTTGCCGTTGGCACGCGCCGCAGCCAAGCGATTCATCACCTCCTCTTCCGCCTCGCTGAGGCGTTGGAGGAACTCGGCGACACTCACCTCAGCCAGATGGGGCGGGAAGAGCGGTTCAGCGATCACGGCCTCAGCCGGTAGGTGCTTTCCGCAGGTGCGGGCCAGAATCAACGCTTTGCGCGCTACATCAGCGCCGCTCAGGTCATCGCGCGGATCCGGCTCGGTATAGCCCAAGCGGTACGCCGTGCGCACCGCATCGGCAAAGCTGCTCCCCGCTTCCAGCTCGCTCATGAGAAAGCCGAGCGTACCGCTCAGCGCCGCCTCAATACATACCACTTCATCGCCGCTATCGAGCAGGCTTTGCAACGTGCTGATCACTGGCAATCCAGCGCCAACGGTTGCTTCATAGCGGGTTGCGCCTCGCTCGGTCAAGGCGGCAAAGAGATCATATCCTTCGCACAATGGCCGTTTGTTCGCCAACACCACCCGATGTCCAGCCGAGATGGCTGCCGCCAACGGCGCGGCATGGCCACTAGCCGCCGTCACATCCACGACAACCGCCATCGCGGCGGGGAGCAGCTCGATCCAGTGCCGGTCAACGATGGCGCCGGCAAGGCTATCAATCCCGTTGCCGGCCTCTTTCGCGGCGAGAATGTGGCGCACCTGCTCTTCACTCAAGGCCGGATCGCCAGCCATTGCGCCGCGACTGTCTACCACAGCCACATATCGTAGATCAATCCCGTACCGGCGGCGAATGGCAGGCGCTACCGCGAGAATTTGGCGGGCTAGCGCACGACCTACGCCGCCGAGACCGAGTTGAATGATGGGTGTCATGGTTGCCCCTCTGCACTGCCTGTATGTGTTCGCCTATTCTACCATAGGCTTTGGGTTACGTATCACGGCCCTCTTCCCGGTTTCCTTCGTCATTTGACGCTCGGCCCGCTCCACCGTACAATACTATTCTGAAACTAATGACTTGTCACCTTTTCGAGGGTACTATGCAATGTGAAGTTCAGAGCGGCAGCCTATTCGACGCCGCAGCCGATCTTGCCGTTTTGCTGTACGCTGAAGACGAGCCGCTCCCTGCGCCGGTCGCTGAACTATGCGAGGCGGGTGATGCAACCGGGCGCTGGAAGCAGCAGACGCTGCTCTATCCGCGCGGTACGCTGCCGGCCCGCCGCCTGCTGCTCCTCGGTATGGGCAAGCGCTCGGCGATGACCGCCGATACCGTTCGCCAAGCAGCGGCGCTGGCTGCGCAGCGGGCGCAAGAGCTGAAGGTTACGACCTACCACCTCGGTTACAATGGCAATCTGCCGTTGGCGCCGGCTGTGTTCGGCCAAGCGTTTGCCGAAGGCAGTGTGCTCGGCTCGTACCGCTATCTCCGCTACAAGAGCGATCGCGAAGAGCTGCCGTCATTGACTGCTATTTTGCAGGCCGGCGCTGATGCCGAAGTTGCCGTCGCTGGCGTCCGGCGTGGTCAGATCATTGCCCGCGCCACCGCGTTTGCCCGCGATCTCGCCAACGGCCCCGGCAACGAGGTTACGCCGGCCTTCCTCGGCCAGACCGCGCTTGAGATGGGCGAACGCCTTGGCCTTAAGGTGATGGTGCTTGATAAGCCGCAGCTTATCGAACAAGGTTTTGGCGGCATTCTCGCCGTCGGCCAAGGTTCAGCCAACGAGCCGCGCTTTATCGTGATGGAGCACGGCGTTGCCGGCAATGGCCCCACTATCTGTCTGGTCGGGAAGGGGATTACCTTCGACACCGGCGGGATCAGCATCAAACCTGCCGAGAAGATGGATGAGATGAAGATGGATATGAGCGGCGCTGCTGCGGTATTTGGCGCGATGCAAGCTGTGGCTGAATTGCAGGTGCCGCTTCACGTGGTCGGGATTGTCTGCGCCGCCGAAAATATGCCCAGCGGCGCCGCGTATCGGCCCGGCGATATTATCCGCACTCTGAGCGGCAAGACGGTCGAGGTGCTCAATACCGACGCCGAGGGCCGGATCGTGCTCGCTGATGGTCTCTATTACGCGCAGCGCTACCAGCCTGCCGCAATTGTTGATCTGGCCACCCTGACAGGCGCCATCATGGTTGCGCTCGGCCCGCACGCGGTTGGTTTGATGGGGAACAACCAAGAGCTAGCCAACCGTCTTATCGCTGCCGGCGAAACCACTGCCGAGCGGGTCTGGCAGTTGCCGCTGTGGGATGAGTACCGCGACGCGATGAAGAGCGAGATTGCCGATCTAAAGAATACCGGTGGCCGCTATGGCGGGGCAATTACCGCTGCCGGCTTCCTCGCTGCCTTTGTCGGCGATTATCCGTGGGCGCACCTCGATATTGCCGGCACGGCATGGGTGGAAAAGCCAGCGCGCGCATATCAATCGCGTGGCGCTACCGGTATTGGCGTGCGGTTGCTGGTTGAGTGGTTGCAAGGGTATGTCGGGGAGTAACGCCGGCTGTGAGGGTGGGTGAAGATTGTCACTCACCCCAATCCTCCTCCAGACAGGAAATCCCTTTTCTATCTCCCCTCCCCCAGCGGGGGAGGGGCCGGGGGTGGGGGCACAACTGAACCGCTGTGGTTTCGGTGCGCTATAATCACATCTTACCTCCCCACTCCCTATCTCCCTTCCCCCCACGGTGTACAGATGCGGTTGATGGTGTTGAAATGCCCCGGTTTGCCCTCACCCCCGCCCCTCTCCCGCGCTAGCGGGAGAGGGGCGATCATTGTGTTCGGTTGAGGGAGTGTCTGTGCCGGCAACGCCGCAGCTCCCCCTCTCCCACCCAACGGTGGGAGAGGGGGCCGGGGGGTGAGGGCCAACCTGAAGGCGCAACGGGGGCAAAGGCGCAGAGACCTTAAACGCAAAGTCGCCAAGATCGCGAAGACCGCAGAGGTTTTTGGGCTGGCGATGATCCCCTGCGCCCTCTGCGGTAAACTCCCATCCACCCTCCCCCAGCGGGGGAGGGGCCGGGGGTGGGGGCACCCCCACAGGAGCGGGGTGCTGCTTTGTCCTGCTCCCGCGCCACCGTTCCCTAATAGAACGCAGCTCCCCCTCTCCCACCCAACGGTGGGAGAGGGGGCCGGGGGGTGAGGGCCAAGCCTGCCCTGCCCCTCGCCATTCCCTATCTCCCTACTCCCTATCTCCCTACTCATCGCCGGCAAGCTCGCCGCGTGGCGCCGACCAGATGGGCAAGGTAAACGAGAAGCTGCTCCCCTTCCCTACTGCGCTCTGTACCCAAATCCGGCCTCCATGCAACTCGACCAGCAGGCGCGTAATGTACAATCCTAGCCCGACACCGCTCTTCTGGCGCGTATTGCTGTTATCGACCCGCTGAAACCGCGCGAACAGCTTTGCCTGATCCTCTGGTGCAATCCCAATCCCTTGATCGCGCACCACAATCAACATCCATTGTCCGGGTGGATGGTTAGCCGGCAAATCACTTGCTTCTGCGTAACGCACTGTCAATTGAATTTCGGTGCCTTCCGGGCTATACTTGATGGCATTGCTCAGCAGGTTGAAGATAATTTGCTTCACCTTGTCGCGGTCGGCCGATACCGGCGGCAACGGGGGGCGCATATCAATCAGGAGCTTGTGCTGCACGAGTTGGGTGTGAAGCTGAAGGGTCAACTCCTCGATAATGTTGCCCAGCCGCACTGCCCACCGGTTCAGCTTCACCACCCCAGCTTCAAGCCGCGAAACATCGAGCAGATCCTTTACCAACTTGTGCAGCCGCTCAGCTTCATTCGAGACAGTGGTCAAAAACTCGCGCTGACTGGCTTCATCGAGATCTTGCCGGTTTAATAAAATTTCGGTGTAGCCAAGGATCGATGTCAGCGGGGTGCGCAATTCATGCGACACAATCCCGATAAATTCATCCTTCAGCCGGTCCGACTCACGTTCGCGCGTGCGATCACTCACCACCCACAACCGGCCCGTCAATTGCTGCTGGCTGTCGCGGGTCGGTACTGAAAGTACGTGCAATACTTGGTAGGGTTGGCGGAGTTGCAGACTCGTCTCAAAAACTTGATCGGGTGCGCGCTGCCCAAGATCGCAAAACTCGCTCAAGCGAAACGGATCTTCCAGCCGTGCCAGTAAATGATCAACCAAATCAATCCCGACGTAAAATAAAGGCCGTTGCGATGGTTCTGGCAAGCGCCAGACCTGATACCACGTTGGGTTAGCGCGAATGACGCGACCATTCAAGTCAATCAGCGCTAATCCGATGGGCAAGCTGCTAAACACTTGACCGAGATGGTATGACGTTTCATACGCGACTTGATACGCCGCAGCGCGGGCCAGTGGTCTCCCCGCTCGCTCACGGAGCGCATCAATGAACGCGAGCACCTCTTCGTTGAAGGTATTGGCCCGCCGGCTGTGCAGGATCAAGACCGCCAACACCTGATCATCCGCAATGATGGGTGCTGCCAGCTCGGCTAGAAACGGTATACCGTGCGGCAAACCCGGCTCGCGTCCGGCGTCGCGCACCAAGAGCGGGCGCTGCGTCTTCACCGCCTGCCCGGCCAGCCCAATATCCCAGCTCCAGCGCTGGCGCGGCATCACCGGCAGTGCTGCTCCAGTGCGTTCGGCTTCATACCCTTCGTAGAGATGCAGCACAAGTTCGTGTCGCTCAGAATCGACCAGCGCGATTGCGCCGGCTTCCGCGCCGCTGCCTTCTAATGCTCGCCGTAAGATGATTCCCAACAACTCGTGCAAGTCGAGCGTGCGGTCAAGCTGTTCGTTGAGGGCGATGATCTTCTGGCGCAGCGAGGGAGCGAGGGTGAGGCCAAGCGGCGTCTCGCCGGCAAAGCGTGGCGTGGGCAGGCGTGGCAACCGTGCGCCTTCTTGCGCAATGGCCGCTGCCAGTTGTGGCTTGAGCGACTCGATCACTTCGCTGATCCGGCCGTCTAGCCGGCGCTGATCGTCGCTCCGTAGTTCAAAAATGCCCCAGAGCCGCCCACCCCAAAAAATGGGCGCCCCCAGATATCCTGCCGAAATAACCGGTAAACTCTCAGTTTGGCGGCCGTTGCCCAGCGCAATCGTTTTGATAACCGTCTTGCCGCCGAGCGCCACTGCCCGCGTCAAATTGTCATCCCAAGGGTAGGCCCATGACTCTAGCGAGTAGATTTGCTGGCGGGTTGCCCCCGGCCGGGCCGATTGCAGCCAACACGTCAATCGTCCGTCACGGTAACGGGTGGCGAGGCGCAATAAGCCAAAGAGACGGTGAATACGCTGCACCAGCGGCTGCTCTTCCTGCAAGATGCGGGAAGCAGCCGCGACCACGATCAGCATACTCGTTGTCGGATCATCTGTTTCGTGTGTCATTGTTGTTCATTGTAGTCAACCCCGAGTGGCTGTCAATTATCTTGTGCTATGCTTGTGCTATGATATGCTATGTCCATCGGTGTACCGGTGGAAGTGAAGGAGTATGCCATGTTTACTGCGGTCGATCACATTGGCCTCGTAGTAGCTGATCTCGATGCGGCGATCGATTTTTACCGCACAGCCTTCGATATAACGGAATGGGAGCGGATCGAGCTGCCCGAGCGCCACGCTGCGATTGGAGTGGCCCGGTTTGGCGATGTGTTGATCGAGTTGATTGCGCCGACCAGTGATCAAGCCAGTTTTGCCCGCTTCTTGCGCGAGAAGGGACCGGGGATGCACCATATTGCCTATCGCGTCGATGATATCAATGCTGCGTTGGCCACGCTCCAAGCGCGGGGCATTCCATTGATCGACCGCGAGCCGCGTCCCGGCATCCACGATACGCTTGTGGCCTTTGTCCATCCGAAGGCAGGCGGCCAAGGGGTGTTGGTTGAGCTGGTGCAGCATCGTTCGCACCATGCGTAAGCGGGCATACTGCCTCGTGACAGTACCTGTATCTTGAGATGATCGGAGTAGAACGTATGACAACCAACGACGCAGATGATCGCCGCCTGTTGGTAAGCATGAGCGTTGGTCAGACGGCCTATGCGGTGTGGGCCAAACAGGCGCGGCGTGAGCGCTTCTTCAACATTGCCCGTCTGCTCGAAGCATCGGCGGCGGTCAAACGGGTGCGCGCCGAACAGGCGATGCGTCGATTGGGTGAAGTGGTGCAGACGCTGACCAATATCAATCGTGCGCTGGGCGGCCTTGAACCGGAAGCAGTGGCGACCGGGCCAGTGACTGGCACCAGCGCCTTTCAACGCGAACTCCTCGAACGGGCCGCCCATGCGTTGGCCGCTGGCCGTGATCTCACCTATACCGAGCTGGGTGACCTCTTTGTGTGCAGCACGTGCGGCCGGCTGATGGAAGGCGATCCGCCGGCATTCTGCCCGGAATGCGGCACCGTGCGCGAGGGCTTTCTCGAATTCCGAATTGTCGATGGCATGGGCACGCTGGGGCCGCACGCTATCGTGCGCCGGCTTGAGCAAGGTTTGAAAACCGTGCAAGCGCTGGTGTCCGGTCTCAGCGAAGAACAGTTGGCCACGCCGGTCAATGGTTTCCCAGCTTTCAAGGATTTGATCGGCCATCTCACCGACATGGATATTGTCTTCCGCGAGCGGGCATGGATGATCTTAGAGACAAACCAACCCAAGTTGTCGACAGCACATCCGCCGACGCTGCGGAACGCGGTGAAATACCGTACGATGCCAATTGACGAGTTGCTCGAGCAATATACTACCAGTCGCCAGCAGACGTTAGGGTTGCTGCGTGGCCTAACCCAAGCAGCGTGGCAGCGGATCGGCCATCACGAGATTTACGGGCCGGTACCGCTCTTGCATCAGGGGAATTGGGTCGTTGCGCACGAGCAGGGGCATTTGATTGAATTAGCCCAAATGCGCCATAACATGTTGTACGGGCATAACCGTTCTATCGACATTGTACAAGAACTATTACACCCGTAGTCGCGGTACGGCGTGCGGCTGCAAAAGCCGCACGCCATGCATCATCACGTCAGATCCAAACCGCTCAGACTGTCGTACAGCACATCAAGGTTTTCCAACGCCAAACCGGTGCCGATCGCCACACACGACGCCGGCTGATCGGCCACATAGCAAGGCACCCCGGTCACCTCTGTCAACAGATCATTGATCCGGCGCAACATTGAACCGCCGCCGGTCATCACCATCCCCTTGTCGATAATGTCTGAGCTGAGTTCTGGCGGTGTTTCGACCAGCACCGCGCGCACCGCATTGACAATCGCCTCCAGCGGCTCTTGGATCGCCTCAGTAATCTCGTTGCTGTCAACTTGGATCGTGCGCGGCAAACCGGTCACTTGATCACGCCCGCGCACCTGCGTTACCAGCGGCTTATCGAGCGGCAACGCCGAGCCGATCTCGATCTTCACCGCTTCGGCGGTGCGTTCGCCGATGAGCACGTTGTATTTCCGCTTGATGTACGAGGCAATCGCTTCGTCGAATCGGTTGCCGCCGACCCGCACCGAGGTGCTCACCACAATGTCGTTAAGCGAGATGACGGCCACTTCGGTCGTGCCGCCGCCGATATCGATGACGAGATTGCCCGATGGTTGCGCAATCGGGATATTGGCTCCAATCGCGGCAGCTAACGGCTCGCGAATCAGGTAGGCCTTGCCGGCTCCCGCCTCAAGAGCCGCGTAGCGCACGGCCCGCATCTCGACGCTGGTGACGCCGGCGGGAATACAGATCATCACTTCAGGTCGCGAGAAGCGAAATCGCCCAGCCGCGCGCCCAATAAAGTGGCGGAGCATCTCTTCCGTCACCACATAATCGGCGATCACGCCGTTGCGCATCGGGCGCACCACCTCGATGCTCTCTGGTTCGCGGCCTAACATTGCCATCGCTTCGGCGCCGACGGCGCGCACGCGCCCGTCGCGGGTGCTCAGCGCCACCGCCGACGGTTCGGAAAGGACGATGCCTTTGCCTTTGACATACACTAACACATTGGCTGTGCCAAGATCGATCCCGATTTTGCGGGCCATAGATGTTCCTATTGATGAATGTCGGAAACTGCAGCGTGTGCTGCCATTTCAACGTAGTCGTGATGCGTCAGAGTTCCGCATGCCATTGCGCGGGCGCTCTACACCCGCATTCATCGCTGCTGAGCGCAGTATTGCCAGATCCTATTGGCAAAAAAGCCGACTCAGCTTAATCGCGGCGTATTATAACAAATGATGAGGGATACTGGCAATTGACAATAGGGACACAGCACTGCTGTGTCCCTTGGCGTTTACCGTCTTTGTGTTCCGCGCCATGCACCGTTAAGTGATTACGATTGGCGCCGTTTGATCTTGTTGAGTTGGGCCACGCGCAAGCGCACCATCTCTTTGCGCAGTTTAGCTTCGGCTAGCGCCATATCGCGCTCGCTCTGCGCTTCGCGCCGGCGTGCTTCGGCTTCAGCCCGCGCCTGCTCGGCCCGCGCTTCGTCGATCTCATCGGCCCGTTCAACCGTATCGGCGAGAATGGTCACCCGGTGCGGCAACACCTCCATAAACCCGCCCGACACGGCAAACGGCGTGCGCTCGCCATTCTTGATGATATCGAGCTCACCCGGTTCGAGGATCGTCATCAGCGGAGCGTGGCGCGGCAGAATGCCAACCCGGCCGTCTTTGGTCGGTGCGCTGATCATGTCAACGTCATCCGACAAGATCACCCGCTCAGCGGTGACAATCTCTAAATGGATGGGCATGGACTGCTCCTTCTGCCTACCATAGACCAACGCCGGCAGCACGGGTCAGCCGTCGCCGCCGGCCCAGTCTTACTTCTGGCTCGCCTCGTATGCGGCCAGCACGTCGTCGAAATCGCCCTGCATATAGAAGAACGACTCAGGAATGTGATCGCCTTCGCCGTTGAGCAGACGGGCAAAGCTCTCGACCGTCTTCTTCACCGGCACATACTTGCCGGGCCGGCCGGTGAACTGTTGCGCCACCGTGAACGGCTGCGAGAAGAACAGCTCAATCTTGCGCGCGCGCTGCACGGTCAGCTTGTCCTCGTCGCTCAGCTCTTCCATACCGAGAATGGCAATAATGTCCTTGAGGTCTTTGTAGCGCTGCAACACGCGCTTCACCTCTTGCGCCACCCGGTAATGCTCCTCGCCGACGATGTTCGGATCGAGAATGCGCGAGGTTGATGCCAGCGGATCAACCGCCGGGAAGATCGCGCGCTCGGCGATGCTGCGTTCGAGCGAGATCGTCGCGTCGAGGTGGCTAAACACCGTCGCCGGCGCCGGGTCAGTGTAGTCGTCTGCCGGCACGTACACCGCTTGCATCGAGGTAATCGAACCGCGCTTGGTCGAGGTAATCCGCTCTTGCAGTTCACCCATCTCAGTGCCGAGCGTCGGCTGGTATCCCACCTGCGACGGCATACGGCCAAGCAATGACGACACCTCGGAACCGGCCTGCACGAAGCGGAAGATGTTGTCGATGAAGAGCAGAATGTCACGTCCCTCATCGCGGAAGTATTCCGCCATTGTCAGCGCGGTCAAGCCGACGCGCAGACGCGCTCCCGGCGGCTCGTTCATCTGGCCGAAGACCATCACCGTCTTGTCGAACACGGTGGTGTTCTCGTCGATGCGGGCCTCGCGCATTTCGTGAATCAGGTCATTCCCCTCACGCGAGCGCTCACCCACCCCGGCGAAGACCGAGAAGCCCGACTGCTCTTTGGCGATATTGGCAATCAGCTCCTGAATCACCACCGTCTTGCCCACACCGGCGCCGCCGAAGATGGCCGTCTTGCCACCGCGGGTAAACGGGGCGATCAGGTCAATCACCTTAATCCCAGTCTCGAAAATCTGGGCTTGGGTATTCTGCTCCTCAAAGCTAGGCGGATCGCGGTGGATCGGGCGGCGCTCCACTTCGGGTCCAATCGGCGCCAAGCCATCGATCGGATCACCCAACACGTTAAACACGCGACCCAACGTCGCTGGGCCAACCGGCACCGCAATCGGGCGACCGGTATCGATGACCTCAAGCCCACGGCGCAGGCCGTCGGTCGAACCCATTGCGACCGCCTTCACCACGCCATTGCCGAGCTGCTGCTGCACCTCGCAGACGAGGCGGCCGCCGTTTTCCAGCGGAATCTCAATCGCGTTATAGATCTCCGGCACCTGATCTTCCGGGAACTTGGCCCGGATGACCACGCCGATAATCTCTTGGATAACCCCCTTTGCCGGCATCGGCTCCTCCTCTCAGCATTAACTGGCGAGGGCAGCGGCGCCCGAAGCGATCTCGCTGACCTCTTTCGTAATAGCGGCTTGCCGCGCCTTGTTGAATGAAAGCGTCAGGTCGCGCACCAGATCCTTCGCGTTATTGGTCGCATTGCGCATCGCCACCATCCGCGCGCTATGCTCGCTGGCGATGCTCTCAAGCACCGCCTGATAGATCTGGGTCTCAACGTACCGCGGCAGAATGCTATTCAATACCTCTTCTTCACCCGGCTCGTACGTATAATCGACGTTGGTGGTCGTTGAGATATCGGGGCTTTCTACCGGCAACAACTGCTTAATCGCCGGTCGCTGCACCAGCGTATTGATGAACTCGCTGTAAATGATGTAGAGTTCGTCGTACTTGCCCGCTTGGAACCCGCTAATTGCGCTGATCGCCACACCAAGGATCGCCTCAAGCTTAGGCGCATCGCCGAGGCGCGTGGCTTCGCCAGCGGGCGCAAAGCCCGTGCGCAGGAAGAAATCGCGTCCTTTGCGGCCAAAGGTGTAAATGTCGACCGTGCGGCCCATGGCGCGCTGCTCGGTGATAAAGCGCCCGGCGCGGCGCAAGACGTTGGCGACAAGGCTGCCGCAGAGACCGCGATCGGGTGTCACCACCAACAATGCCACACTCTTGACCGTTTCGCGTTTTTCGAGCAGAGTGCCGCGGCGCGCTGCTCCTACCACCCGCGCCGTCAAATTGGCCATCACCTCCCGCATGCGGTCGGCATACGGGCGGGTAGCTAACACATTCCGTTGGGCGCGCCGCATCTTCGAGGCCGATACCATCTCCATCGCCCGCGTAATTTGGGCGACGTTCTTCACTGACCGGATGCGGCGCTTAATCTCGCGACTACTCGGCATATCGAACCCTTTGCAGTCATGCGACCGGCGAGCGGGCCTGCGCCCGCCCGCCAGTGGAGCCTGCTAGCTATAATTGCTGGTTGCCTTAAACTCCTTAATCGCCGACTCCAGCGCCTCTTTCACTTCCGGCGTGGGGAACTTGCGATCAAGGCGATTGTCGTAGATCAGCTTCCGCACCTCTGGATGAGCGGTGCGCAGGAAGGCCAGAAAATCGTCGCGCCACTTGGTGATCATTGGCACCGGCACATCGTCGAGGTAGTTGTTGGTGGCCGCGTAGAGCACGGCAACCTGATCCTCGACTGCCAACGGCTGATACTGCGGCTGTTTCAGCAGCTCTTGCAGGCGCTGGCCACGCTCGATCTGCGCCTTGGTGGTCGCATCGAGGTCGCTAGCAAACTGGGCAAAGGCGGCCAGATCGCGGAACTGGGCCAACTCGCCCTTCAGCTTGCCGGCCACTGCGCGCATCGCCCGCGTCTGCGCCGCGCCACCCACGCGCGACACCGAAATACCGACGTTGAGCGCCGGGCGCTGGCCGGCATTAAACAGGTCAGACTCCAGATAGATCTGGCCGTCGGTAATTGAAATCACGTTGGTCGGGATGTAAGCCGACACGTCGTTTGCCTGCGTCTCGATCACCGGCAGCGCGGTCAGCGAACCGCCGCCGTATTCCTCGCTGAGGCGGGCCGCGCGCTCGAGCAAGCGCGAGTGCAGGTAGAACACGTCACCGGGGTAGGCTTCGCGGCCCGGCGGGCGGCGCAGCAAGAGCGACACCTGCCGGTAAGCGACGGCGTGCTTGCTCAGGTCGTCATAGACGATCAGGGCGTCGCGCACCAATTGCCCATTGAGCATCACGCCATTTTCCATAATCTCTTCACCCATCGCGCAGCCGGCGTAGGGCGCGATATACTGGAGCGCGGCGCTTTCCGAGGCGGTCGCTGACACGACGATGGTATACTCCATCGCGCCGAACTTCTCGAGGGTGCCGACCACCTGCGCCACCTGCGCGCGGCGCTGGCCGATCGCAACATAGATACACACCATCCCTTGGCCCTTCTGGTTGAGGATGGTATCAATTGCGACGGCCGTCTTACCGGTCTGGCGGTCGCCGATGATCAACTCGCGCTGGCCGCGCCCAATCGGGATGAGCGCGTCAATCGCGATAATACCGGTTTGCACCGGCGTATCCACCGACTTGCGGGTGATCACGCCGGGGGCGATGCGCTCAATCGGGCGCGTCTTGTCATACAGGATCGGCCCTTTGCCGTCGATCGGCTGGCCGAGCGGGTTCACCACACGGCCCAGCAGACCCTGCCCGACCGGGACGGAAATCACGCGCCCGGTCGAGGTTACCATATCCCCTTCCTCGATCGTCTCATCATCGCCGAGAATAATCGCGGCGACGCTATCTTGTTCGAGGTTAAGGGCAATGCCATAAATCGATTCATTCCGGCCGGCCTTGGGCGGGAACTCGACAATCTCAGAGGCGACGACCTGATCAAGGCCGGACAGCCGCGCGACGCCGTCACCGACGGCAATCACCGTTCCGACATTGACCTGACGCGGCTGAAGGTCGACGCCGCTGGTGATCCCCTGCTTCAGCCGGGCGATCAATTCTTCAGTAATCGTCGTCATGCTCTACTCCGTCGCGCTGGCGGCCGGCGACACCGGGCCAGCGAGCTGAGTGCTACTTTAACTTGCCTGCAATGCGCGCTGAATGGCGCTGAGGCGGGCGCGCAGGCTATTATCAAGCACCTGATCGCCAACCCGGATAATCAACCCGCCAATCAGCGTCGGATCAACATAATACGTCACGTGGACATCGCCGTAGCGCTGGCGCAACTCGCTCGCAATGCGCTCTTTCTGCTCACTGCTCAGCTCGATCGCGCTGGTCACACTCGCGTCAATTGCGCGGCTGCCGGTTTCAAGATAGCTCTGCAAGGCGGTTGCCACAGCGCCCAATTCGCCGGTCAGCCCCTCTTTGGCCATTGCGAGCAAGAAATTGCGCACTTGGGGCAGCAGATCGGCCGGTAGGGCCGCCGCAGCATCGCTCGGCGCAAGGCCGGCGATCCGCGGCGCCGCGGCCCGAATCTGCTCAGCGGCGGTGGTGAGCAGCGCTTCCACGAGCGGGCTGGCCAGTTCCCGTGCATCAATGGTCGTTGCCATACGCTCTGTTTCCTCTGGCAGACTAGCGGCGCCAGTCTGCGACGTTAGTTGCGGCGATCAAGCGCCTTCAGTGACTCGGCAATCAACGCATCGTGGCCGCGGGCCTGCAATTCGGCGCCGAGCACGCGGCTCGCCGTCAATGTGACCAGATCGGCGATCTGAGTCTTGGCTTCGCTCATCATCCGCGCGCGCTCTTGCTCGGCCTGCGCCCGCGCCTCTTCCTTCAGGCGCTCGGCTTCGCGGCGCGCCTGCGCAATGATCTCAGCTTCCTGCTGCTTGGCCCGCTCTTGCGCCTGCGCCACGATCTTGGCCGCCTCTTGCCGCGCCTTGGCGATTTCCGCCTCGTAATCACGCTTGGCGTTCGCCAACTGCTCGCGCACCTTCTCAGCGTCGCGGACGCTCTCTTCGATCCGCTTGGTGCGCTCATTCAGCAGGTTCATTACCGGCCGGTACAGCAGCGCGCGCAGAATGAAGATCAGCAACAGAAAGTTGATCAGTTGCGCGATCAATAGGGTCGGATTAATACCTAATGCTTCCACCCTGCAAACCTCCCGTAAACGCGCAATGCTCTACTGCAACACGCCGAAACCGATCAAGAACGCAATCACCAGACCGAAGATGGCAAGCGCTTCGGTAAAGGCGATACCGATAAACATGTAAGTGACGACCCGGTTCTCGATTTCAGGATTGCGGCCAATCGCCTGCACCGCACCCGACACGATGATGCCAATGCCGACACCCGGCCCAATAGCGCCCAAACCAACAGCGAGCGCGGTTGCGACGAGATTCAGACCCTCCATGATTGAGATGCCTCCTTAAAGCAGACTCTGCGACGATACCTTAAACCCAAAACCATCGCGGAAGACTCCGCGCGAACCCGAATCAATGCGCATGCTCCTCGTCGTGGCCGGTCACGGCAATGTTGAGGAAGGCGTAGGTCAGCAGCGCGAAAATCAACGCTTGGATGAACCCGACGAACACCTCGAAGCCGTAGAAGGGAAGTGGCAGCAACAGCGGCACGAGGAAGGCCATCACCACCAGCAGCACTTCGCCGGCGAAGATATTGCCGAAAAGACGGAAGGCCAGCGCGAAGGGCTTCACCAGCTCAGAGATAAACTCGATGATACCGACGAACGACATAATGCCGTTCAAGTTGAAGAACTTCTTCAAATAGCCCGGCCCGAGGGCGCGGAAACCCCAATACTCAATGAAGACGAACGAGATGATCGCAATGGCAAAGGTGAAGTTGAGGTCAGCCGCCGGCGCGCGGAAGAGTGGCACCAGCTTCTTGCCTTGTGCAGCGCAGGTGTCATAGATTTCTTCGCTCTCGGCTGCCAGCACGCTAGCCGGGCCAGCGATTGCCAACCGCTCGTCTACCACGACACCATGCTTCTCTTTCTTCTCGTGGCAGACGCCAATCGAGCCGACCCCCGGCAACAAGCCGAACCAGTTGCCAAACAGCACGAAGAGGAAGATCGTTGCCACCAGCGGGAACGCAGTCGCGACATATTTCGGGTTGATGTTGCGGAAGAGATTGTACAGCGTTTCGAGGATAAACTCCATCACATTCTGCAACCCGCGCGGCACCATTTGCAAATTGCGGGTGGCAGCAAATGCCAGTGCAATCACAAAGATGTCAATAATGATGCTGACGACAAACGAGTTGGTGATGGGAAAACCGGGGATGCCGTCAAAGATGACTTCGGCGGCGACTTCGACGTGTGGCGGGCCTGTGTACAGGAAAAAGCGGCTAGCAATCGAGATGAGAAGTGCCCCTACAATAATCAGAATGACTCGAGTCCGCGTTGACAACGCCTACCTCCTGCTCGACAACGTCGGGCATTGCTCAGCGCCCTATTGTGCGCGCGCTGCCGCCCGGAGCGCGAACGACCACTTTTTTGTTCCGTCTTTCACAAACAGTATAACGCACCTCGCAAAATTTCGCAAACAACCTGCTTGGTGATAGAGATTGTTACGGTTTTGCGAAGCCGTCGCGAGTATACCATAGCTATGCGGTACGGGCAAACGACGGGGAAGGGAGCAGGGGCGCGGCGCGGTCGTCGTTGGAGGGGCGGTAGGGGCATAGCATCGCTATGCCCCTACCGCCCCTACGACGACCGCGCCAACACATCACGCAATTCGCGAATGGCGCGTTTGGCATTGACCCACACCGCGCCGATCTTCGAGCTAGCAACCCGCTTGTTGAAGACCAAGACCAGCAAAAACCGCTGCGCCACATCGAAGCAGTAGAGGTCGATGTTGACGCCTTCGTGGATGTAGACGCTGGTTGCATCTTCTTCACGCAATTGGCGCGCCACTTCGCCGGTCGTCGAGAACCCGGTTGAGAGCAGCGGCAAGACAATCATCAGCGGTAGGTTGCCTTTGTCGCCGGTCTCGACGAGAATCATCCCGGCTCGGTCAGTTAGCATAATGCTTTGAGTGCCGAGATCTTGGCCTAATTGGCTCATGATGCTGCGGATAGCCGCAATATTTTGCTCGGTGACGATCAGGTTCCGGCCATCGCTGCGCCAAGTTAGCGGCGGCTCAGCCGCGGCGGGGGTTACCGCCGGGGAAGCCGGTGTGCTGGCTCGTCGCTCGGCTGCCGCGCGCGAACGGGCGGCCAAGCCGCCTTTATGCGGCGGCGCTTCACGAGCAGCCGCCTCACGCGCTTCGCGTTCCGCCGCTTCACGTTCCGCCGCTTCGCGCGCTGCGCGCTCAGCCGCTTCACGCTCGGCCCGTGATGGCAACACTACCCGCGCTGGGGTAAACGAGCGCTGAGATGAAGCGCCGGCTGGCGGCTCTTCCTTCGCTGGCGGCGCTGGCGGCTCTTCCTTCGCTGGCGGCGCTGGCGGCTTTTCCTTGGCTGCTGGCGGCTCACTGCGGGGTGTCTCAGCGACGGCGCGCGTTGTTGCTGGCGGCGGTGGGGGCGGCGCCGGCGCAGTGCGTGGCATATCGAGCGCGCTGCTCACGGCTGCACGCACCGCATCCAGACTCACCTCGCCGCTCAGCACTGTGCTCACGCCGGCTGCCTTAGCCCGCTCACGATCAGCATTGCTCAGGCCAGCGCCCCATAATACGACCCGGGTATGCGGATCAAAATTCGGCACAATCTCGGCGAGATCGAGGCCGCTCATCTCGTCGAGTTCGAGTTCGCTCAATACTAGATCGGGCGGCTCAGTGCTAATAGCCCAGAGCGCGTCATTAGCTGAGTCGAAGATTTGCACCGTTGCATCGCCAGCCATCGCTGCGGGTAAGCTTCGCAAGACAGGATTAGTGCGGGCGACCACGACAATACGATAGGTCATTGAATTCTCTCGCGGTATCGCTCAATGTGTAACCATCTACTACTGCCCATAAGTATACCCGAAATAGCTACGACTTGAAGTAGAAATTTCGGGTATGAACGTAGTCAGGCTATCACTTCAACACAACTGCGCGGCAGCCAAACGGCTTCACCGCTGTTCAGCAACACTTCGGCTGCCGCAGTGCGCACTCCCGAAGGCAAACGTTGGGGCAAGGCCGGCAAGCTGCGTACAGAGCCGGTTTGGCCGAGATGGTCATGATCGAGCAGGCGCACGAGCGCGCCGATGCGCAGCGGCGGGCGCGGCGGTTCAAGCGATGCTGTACTACTGCGTGATAGCGGGATGATCACTCGCGGGCGGCGATGGGGTTGGCGCAGGCTGGTGTTGCTCTCGATAAAGACTTCGCGGCGGTCGTTGTTGGCGAGCAATTCAAATAGCGGCGCTGCCATCGGCGCATTACCGATGCCTTCCGTCAGCACGATGGTCAGTGGTGCGGCAATGTTGCCTGACCATTGCCAATTGCGGACGCCGATTGGCCATGGGACACGTTTGGCCCACTGAAAGAACGCGCGCAGTTCGCGTTCGGCGATGCTGCCGATGACAATCCCGCGCACCTGATGTTCAACCGCTTTTCTGAGAGCAGCCGCGCTAATCCCGCTGCCGCCGATAATGATGGCGAACATGCTCTGGGCGTCGATCATCTGCTCAGTAATCGGTTCGCTCGGATCGAGCGTGAGCAAGCGGGTAACGCCGTTGCAATCGCTGCCAAATCCGCCGGCGCCGTACAGTTGCGCCGCAGGCGTTTCAATCACAATCCGCCGGTTGTCAATAATCTCCATCACAATGCCGCGGATGCCGGCGGTGAGCGTTATCTGGCGCGGCTCAGGCACAATAAACGCATAGCCAGTGGCCGGATCAACGGCGCGTAACGTGCCATTGACCGGGCTTAGCACGCGGCGGCCAAATAGGCCACCGCGCCGGGCCAGCACGGCGCCGGCATTGATCGGTTGGCCGATCGGCGCGACAACCGCTCGCGTTGCCTGCGCCGGCGGCAGGTTGAGGGCGCGCGCGAGATTGATAATGTGCGGCGCACTAGCCACTACCCCGCGCGCAATAACATCATCCGGCTCGACGCGCCCGCCTTGCCTGACCTGTATCTCGCCGGGTTGCGGCAGGGTGCGTTCGACGCGGGCCAGCGTACTCTTGATCAGTGGAGGAACGCCATCGGGTACGTATAGCATAGTGGATGTGCCTGTTCCTGACAGTATTTATGGCGCAATTATAACACGGAACAGTTCGCGACCGTTGACTTGCGGTATGCTTTGCCTCATTGCGATGAGGGTGCGCCCGCGAGGACGCGGCGGGCGCAGCGATGGGCGTTGCGCTGCCGAAGCAGGTAAGCTGGGTGGTACCGGATCAATAAATCTGTACCGGTACGCCAAGATCGGCCCATTCATACAACCATTGAGCGTCATCAATCCGCAAATTAATGCACCCATGCGACATGCGCGCTCCGCTGCCGTGGGCATTGTGCCAATAGGTACCGTGCAAGGCGACGCCGCCGACCACGTATTGCACCCATGGAACGTTCGGGACATACCAGCACTCGCCGCCGAGGCAACCGGTCATCGTCTGTTCGGGTAAGCGGTAGTAGATTGCGAAAGCGCCGCGCGGCGTGTTAAAACCGTCACGTCCGGTTGCGACCGGCGCCGTGAACACGAGCAACTGGTCTTCGTAGGCCAAGAGTTGCTGGCGGGCCAGATCGACTTCGATCCGGCGCTCCCATAGCGCCGGACTCCAATCAACCGCTCCGGGCAGGCGTGCAACGGGTGCGGTATTGATGCCGAGCAGGTTGGCCAATTGGCGGCCTATGTCGTCGATCACCACTTCGTGCAGCGCATCGAGATCGAAGCCATACATAGCCTGTTGCCGGCGGAGAAAGGGCGAGAGGGCATCGGGCTGGTAGCGTAAGCGAGCGCGTTCAAAATATTGGATGACACTGCCATCGCTGGTGTGTTCGGTGCTGATCGGGAAGCCAAAGATCGGCAACCCGCCCCACCGTTCCCAAAACTCAAGAAACTCGCCGCTCAGGGTGTAACCGGTTTCCGGGAAGAAAGCGCCAGCCACGCCAGCAGGTTCCAGCGGCAGGGCGATTGGTTGGCGTTCAAGCCATTCTTGCCCGATCAGACCAAGTTGGACTTGCAGCGGTGTGCCGGCATATTCGGGATGATACTCAAAGCGAGCGCGCTCGAAATATTGCACAATCCGGCCATCGATCACCAATTCTTCGCTGATTGGCATGCCAAAGATGTGCAGTTGGCCGTTGGCGCGCCAGAAATCAAGAAAACCAACCCGATTAGAGAGGTGATGGCCGGTGGCCGGGAAGTAGACGGTGCGCGCGATCGGCAACCGGTTGAACTGGCTGATAGGGCGAGCCGCCGCCGTCGTATTCCAGTAGAGCCACGTACCGAACAATAAGATTCCGCTGCCCAGCAGCAAGAGCGCAAAGCGTAGACGAGCGGATGGCAAATTATCAATGGGCGACATACTGGTCTCAAGAACTAGGCAGCGACATGGTGCATGGGCGAATGATACCGTCATTATAGCAAACGCCGTCAAGATTCCGCTTTGCGCAGCGTCTTGCGGAAGAGTGAACTCTCTGGCTATACTACGGTAAGTAAGGTTGCAATGCGAGCGTGGTATGGCAGATCTTTTTACACCGCTACAAGTGGCTGGCCAGCGACTGGCAAATCGGATTGTGATGGCGCCAGCGCCGAGTGGGCTAGCCGGACGCGATGGGTTCTGCCATGCTGCGCTCGTGAGTTATTACGAACGGCGGGCGCGGGCCGGGGTTGGTCTCATCGTCACTGAGCCGCTCTTTATCTGCGAACCGGGTGAAGCGGCAGCGCACCTCGGCATTTGGCACGATGGCTTTTTGCCCGGTTTGCGCCGGCTCTCGGCGGCGGCGCACGCCTTTGGCTGCCGGATCGTCTTTTTACTGGAAGTGCCGGCGGTTGGCGTGCCGGCAGCAAGTTTGGTTGATCTGTACCTCCAAGCGACATGGCGCGCATTAGCTGCCGGCGCTGATGGGGTCTTCCTCTCGATTGCCGACGATGGCGGGCTGGCGCAACTCGTCTCGCCGCTCCATACGTTGAGCAATGGCGGCGCTGCTGGCGATCGGATCCAACCGGTACTCACCATTATCGAGCACATACGCCAGCGCTTTGGCCGGCGGCTATGGATTGGGCTGCGCATGCCGGCGGCTGAACTGATCCCCGGCGGGTTGAGCCATCAAGACGCGCGCCTGATTGCGCGGCGGGCAGTGGCTGCCGGCGCGCACATGCTCGATGTGACGGTCACTCGTTACACCCCTGATGTGGCCCGGTTTCCGGGGTGGACGATTCCATTAATTGCGGGCATTCGCCGGATCGCCAGCGAGGCGGTGGTGATCGGTTCCGGCCAACTCAGCGATCCGCTGCTGGCTGATGCAGTCATTCAAGATGGGAGCATCGATCTAGTGATGCTCTGCACCGCGTTACGGGTGATGCCGGAATGGCCGCAGATGGCGCGCCGCATCCTCTTCCCGGTCAGCGTAGAATGACTAACAACACGCCAGCAGCGACGGCAGAACCAATCACGCCGGCCACGTTCGGGCACATCGCCTGCCAAATCAAGAAGTTCTGCTTGTCTTCCTCTTGCGCAACCCCATGCGCTACGCGAGCTGCCATCGGTACTGCTGACACACCGGCTGCCCCGATCAGCGGATTAATCTTATTTTTCGTGAAGAGATTGTAGAACTTGGCGAACAATACCCCGCCAGCGGTGGAAATGGCGAAGGCGCAGGCGCCAAGCGCGAAGATGGCGATTGAGCGCGGGGTGAGAAAGTTGCTGGCTTGGGTGCTGGCGCCAACGGTTAAACCGAGCATAATCGTCACACTGTCGATCAAGGCGCTGCGCGCGGTTTTAGCTAGCCGCTCGGTGACGCCGCTCTCTTTGAGCAGGTTGCCGAAGAAGAGCATACCGAGCAGCGGCAGCGTGTCGGGTACGATCAGTACGCAGACAATCAGACCGATAATCGGGAACATGATGCGCTGGGTGCGATTAATCTCGGCGGGCGGCGGCATCCGGATCATACGTTCTTCGCGGGTAGTCAGCAAGCGCATAATCGGCGGCTGTATCACCGGTACCAGCGCCATATACGAGTACGCCGACACAGCTACCGCACCCAGCAGATCTGGCGCTAATCGCGACGAGATAAAAATAGCGGTTGGCCCGTCAGCGCCGCCGATGATACCGATCGCGGCTGCCGCGCGTAAGAGACGGAGCGGGTCGTCATCGCTAGCAAGATCGAGAAACGGCAACTGCGCGCCGATCAAAATGGTCATCAACAGCGTGAAGAAGATGCCGATTTGGGCGGCGGCGCCAAGCAAGATCAGGCGTGGTTGGGCGATCAAAGCTGAGAAATCGGTCATTGCGCCGATGCCGAGAAAGATCAAGGGCGGAAAAACGCCGGCAACCACACCGAAGTAGATATAACTAAGCACACTGCCCTGATCATAGACGCCTTGCCCCATGCCCGGCTCGAACGGCATATTGCCGAGGATAATGCCAAACCCAATCGGCACTAACAGCAACGGCTCGAAACCGCGGGCAATCGCAAGGTACACGAACACACAGCCAATAGCGATCATGAGCAGATTGCCCCATGATAAATGGGCCAACCCGCTTGCTTCAAAGAAGCCGATCAACCATTCCATCAGGCAAACTCCAGTAATGGTTGGCCTTGCCGCACCGAATCGCCGACCTTAACGTTAATCGCGCGAATCGTGCCAGCTACCGGGGAACTGACATTCGAGTTCATCTTCATCGCTTCGATCACGACCAGCGGATCATTCTCTTTAACGTGATCGCCGACGTTGACCTTGATTTCAGCCACAATGCCGGCGATAGGCGACACCAGCACTCCCGGCCCGGTTGGGTGAGCGTTCGGGGACGGGGCGGCTGAAGCAGGGGCCGGCGCTGAACTCGGCGGCGTGGATGCTCGCGGCGGCGGTAAGGCATTGATACTGGTTGGCGCGTTGAGCATAGGGTCGTCATCGTCGGCTAAGACCTCGACCTCGACTTCGTAACTGACACCATTGACAGTAATACGCAGGCGTTTCATAGCAACTCCGGTTTATTGATGATGCTGGGAATGCTGCGCCGCAGCGCCCCTACAGGTTACGGAGACGGCGGGCCGTTATGTGGTGACGGGTTACCGGCGCAGTTGGCGGGAAGCCATCACGCTCACCCGGCCTAATCGCGTCCACATTGCGGGAGGTTGGCGATAGTAGCGCACACGCAGCACCCGCACCGGTTTGTGCAACGTTGCGACAGCGGCTGCCGTTAACACGGCAACCAGTTGGGGGTCAAGGTGATCGGCGGTCGCCGGTTGCGGGGTTGCGGTGGCCGGCGCCGGTGTTGGCAGCGCAACCGTTTTAGGCTGGAACAGGCGCTGGCTGGCGCTGAGCGCGCCGAGCGCCATAGCGACGATCGCTAGCACGATAAAGACAATACTCACCCCTGTGATCGTAATTTGCAGACCGACAATGAGTGGATCGGCAGTCGGATCAATCATGCAGCCTCCCTACATCGCTACTCCTTACATTGGCACCAATCCGTGCTTCTTCTGCGGGCGGAACTCGCGCTTAGTACGCAGCGAGGCCAGCGCGAGGCTGAGGTAGCGCCGGGTTTCGCTCGGCGCAATGATGCTATCGATCAGGTTGCGGGACGCGCCAACGTAGGGTGACGCGAATTCAGCCCGATAGAGGCGCAAAAACTCGGCGCGGGCGGCAGCCGGATCTTCAGCTTGCTTAATCTGCTCGCGGAAGATAATATTGACCGCGCCTTCCGGCCCCATCACCGCGATCTCGCTGCTCGGCCATGCTGCCACGCGATCAGCGCCAAGGTCTTTGCCGCACATCGCCAGATACGCGCCGCCGTAGGCTTTGCGCAGAATCACCGTAATCTTGGGGGTTGTGGCGGCGGAATACGCGAACAGCATCTTCGCGCCGTGGCGAATAATGCCGCCGCGCTCTTGAGCGACGCCGGGCAAGAAGCCGGGCACGTCAACGAGGGTGATGAGGGGAATGTTGAAAGCGTTGCAGAAACGGACAAAGCGCGCGATCTTATCAGAGGCGTCAATATCGAGCACGCCCGCCATAACCATCGGCTGGTTGGCGACAATCCCCACGGTGTTGCCGTCAATGCGGGCGAAGCCGATCACAGCGTTATCGGCGAAGCCGCGCTGAATTTCGAGAAAATCACCGTCATCAACCAGCCGCTTGATGATCGGAATAACATCGTACGGTTCACGCGGATCATCGGGAATAATGGTATCGAGCACGGGATCGGAGAAAAAGCGCAATTCGCCATCGCCGCGTTCCGGCGGATCTTCAAGATTATTCGGCGGCAAGAAGCTGAGCAACCGCTTGCAGATAGCGATCGCCTCTTGATCATTTTCGGCGATAAAGTGAGCGACGCCGCTGCGCACCTGCGCTTCCGGCCCGCCTAACTCTTCCCCGGTCACATGCTCGCCGGTCACTTGTTTGAGCACTTCCGGGCCGGTGATGAACATCTCGCTGCCGCGCACCATAATGATAAAATCCATCAGGGCTGGTGAATAGGCAGCGCCGCCAGCGCAGGGGCCGGCGATAATCGCGATTTGCGGCACCACGCCCGACAACAAAACGTTGCGATAGAAGATGCGCCCATAGCCGCTCAGCGCATCAATGCCCTCTTGAATGCGCGCGCCGCCGCTATCGTTGATGGTGATGAATGGCGAACCGCACTTGAGGGCGAGATCCATCGTTTGGCAAATCTTATCGGCGTGCATCTCGCCGACCGAGCCGCCGGCGACAGTAAAATCTTGCGCCGCCACAAACACTTGCCGGCCATCAACGCTGCCGCACCCGGTAACAACCCCCTCGCCGGGCATCTCTTTATCGGCCATCCCGAAAGCGGTGCAGCGATGGCGGGCAAAGAGGTAAAGTTCCTGAAATGTGTCGGGGTCAATCAGCAGGTTAACTCGTTCGCGGGCAGTGAGTTTGCCAGCCTGATGCTGGCGAGCGATCCGGTCGGGGCCGCCGCCCTGTTCGAGCCGGTGGCGCTGCTGGCGGAGCGCCTCGATTCGGGCGCGTATGGTTAACGGGGCGGTAGCGGATAATTCCGTATCGCGCTGAGTCATGGTCGTTCCTCCCTGTGAACGAATGGTCGCGCTCGCTCGCGGTATAACCAACCGCAGAGCGGCGTCGTGGGTAGTGGGTGGATCGATTGATAGATCGCTTTGGGTATTGACGGATGTTAGTATAGCACGCGCAATAGTTGCGTGCAGTAAAATAGGGTCATTCTTTGGCAACCGTGCATTGTCGTTTGGTTGACGGAGTAAACGCATGACAACCATCCCCGCCCAACCGGCTCGTCCGTGGCTGGTCATCCTCTGGCTGGCGCTAGCAGTGTTGCTGGCGAAAGGCACATGGTTTTCCGCTTCTGCGGTGGTGCCGGCATTGACCGCCGAATGGGGGTTAGACGATACGGTGCGGGCGTGGTTGACGATGTCGGTGCAATTGGGCTTTGCCGTGGGCGCATTTGCTTCAGCGGCGCTGGGGTTAGCCGACCGCTGGCCCACCCATTGGTTCTTTGCCGGAGCGGCGACGCTCGCGGCCCTCTGCACAGCGTTGATTGCGCTGTTTGCCGAGGGGCCGGAGTTGGCGTTGCCGTTGCGGTTTCTGACCGGGATGGCGCTAGCGGGGGTGTATCCGGTCGGCATGAAGATCATGGCGACGTGGACGCAGCGCGGGCGGGGGTTAGCGATTGGGGTGTTGGTTGGTGCGCTGACGATCGGTTCAGCATCGCCGCACTTGCTCAATGTGTTAGGCGGGATTGGCGATTGGCGGCGCACGCTGCTGTTAGCCGCCGGATTAGCAGCATTGGGCGGTGTGATGGTGGCGGCGGCGGTGCGGGAAGGGCCGCTGCGAGCGGCGGCGCCGCGCTTTAGCTGGGCGCAGGTGGTTGACGTGGCGCGCGAACGGCCAGTGTTGCTAGCTAATCTCGGTTATCTCGGCCACATGTGGGAATTGTACGCGGTGTGGGCATGGTTGCCGCTCTTTCTGTTGGCCAGCTTCGAGGCAAGTGGCGTGGCGGCACATTGGGCTGGCTTTGCAGCCTTTGCCGCGATTGCCATGGGCGGTCTCGGTAGCGTGCTGGCCGGCGCGCTCGCCGACCGGCTGGGGCGCACCACGATAACGATTGCGGCGATGGCCATCAGTGGCGGATGCGCGCTGGTGATCGGCTTGGTGTTTGGCAGTAACCCATGGCTGGTTACCGCCATTGCCCTGCTCTGGGGCTTGACCGTCGTCGCTGATTCGGCCCAATTCTCGGCAGCGGTGAGCGAACTCTCGCCCCCCGGTCGCACCGGCACCGCTTTGACCTTGCAAACCAGTTTGGGCTTTCTGCTCACCCTGATCACCATCTGGCTGGTGCCGCCACTGGTGGCGCTGGTAGGTTGGCGGTGGGCGTTTGCCGGGTTGGCAATTGGGCCGGCGATTGGGATTTGGGCGATGGCGACGCTCCGGCGCTCGCCGGCGGCGGCGCGCTTGGCCGGCGGGAGGGGGTGAGGGGGAGTAGGGAGTAGGGAGTAGCCTCATCATCTGTGCAGTGACGCTGTTTACCTATTGACCGGCGCGTTAATGGGGGGCACAACGCGGTTGTGCCCCGATGGTAAAGCTGGTGGTATACGGCGCTGCCAGCGCATTGCTGGCTACATCTTTCACCCCGGTAGTGACTGTCACGCGATACGTTCCATTGCTCAGGGTGAGACGCGGTCTGATGGTGATCTGGTAGCTAGATGGCGTATACAAAACGCTGATCGGCACTTCGGCGCCGTTGGCATGCAAGAGCTTCACTGTGCCGGTCGTCACCGTCGTTGCATCAAGCGGCTCTGATGCGCCAAGCATCATGGCCGGCGCGAAGACGGGGCCGGCGGTATCGGTGTAGACCGGCGTTGTGCCGGCAGCGAATCCGCTGGTATAGGTGATAAGACGGGTAACGCAATCGCTTTGGTTTTGATGTTCTCAATCGCTCACGATTATTGAGGGGTCTTTTGCAAGCAGGGTTAGCGATCGGCTGGAA
Source organism: Chloroflexota bacterium (assembly GCA_030550625.1). Lineage (GTDB taxonomy): Bacteria > Chloroflexota > Chloroflexia > Chloroflexales > Chloroflexaceae > Chloroflexus. The sequence goes on from JAUQOZ010000052.1 coordinate 27,092, forward strand.
TTCGATGCTCCATTGAACACAACTCCGGCAGAAGCGGTTCATTCACGCTACAATATCTCTAATCAATCTGGGCAGTAAACCGGAGCATTGCATGACGGTCGATCTATTAACCTTATCCATTGCCCTCAACCTGGCCAATGTCTTGCAATGCGCCGCCTTGATCGGCTTGGCACTGGCCAATCGCGGGCGGGCTGGCCCGGCATGGTGGGCAGCGGGCATGGGAGTGTTAGCATTTGGCTTGCTCATCACCACCGTGCGCGATGTTGCCAACGTGCCGCTCGTGTTGCACGCGGTGAGCAACACGCTGGTTGGCGGCGGAATGCTCTTGCTCTACCACGGTGTGGAGCGGTTTTTCGGCGATCGAGGCCATTTCCGCCGCTTGCTGCTGATATGGCTGCTTATCCTGATTGCTAATTTGCTGCTAGCTTCGACCGGCGATGAGCCGCCGTTGCGCCGCATTCTCTTTTCGGTCGTCGTGGCGACTTGTTCCGTCTTGATCGGACTGCGGTTTTTGCGCGAATCGCACCCCGATGTGCATTCGATTGTGTTGTTTCTGGCGATCGTGTTCTTCGCCAACGGCGTGTTTTTTGCCCTGCGCGGCATCGCTTTGGCTACCGAAGTTAACTGGCTGGTTGTCTCGCCGTCATGGCAAACCGCTACCTATCTCATCTCAATCGCGACAACTACCCTCTGGACGTTTGGCCTGATTTTGTTGGTCAATCGCGAGCTAGTTATCGAGCAACGCGATGCGTTGCAGCAATTGGAACAAGTCTTTCTGGCTCAGCCGGATGCGGTGTTACTCTCGCGTTTGACTGATGGCGTGTTTGTGAAGGTTAATCGTGGTTTTACGACGATCAGCGGGTACTCGGCAGAAGAGGTCTTGGGCAAAGACGGGCTAACGCTCAAGATTTGGCGTTCGCCAGAAGATCGGCGGTATTGGGTTGAGTTGATGAAACGTGATGGGTATTGCATTGGTCTTGAAATGAAATTCCGCCGGCGCGATGGCGAGCTACGCACATGCTTGCTTTCTTCGCAGACTGTGCTCATTCGGGGGGTGCCGCATGCGATCAGCATCATTCACGATATTACCGAACGCAAACAGATGGAAGAAGCCTTGCGGCGCAGCGATGCGCGCTATCGCCTGATTGCCGAGAATACCACCGACGTGATCTGGTTGCTCGATACGCAAACGGCCCGGTTCACTTTCTTCAGTCCGTCAATAAGCAAGCTGATCGGGTACTCGGCGACCGAGGCGTTAGCATTCGCATTTACCGACTTCTTGACACCCGATTCGGCCCGGTATGCCCAAGCGGCGTTGAACTATATGTTGCACGAGTGGGAGGGTGAGGATCTCATTGCCGCGCCGCCATGGACGGCGGAGATCGATTTGGTGCATCGCGATGGCCATATCGTGCATGCCGAGATTATTACGTCATTTGTGCGCGATGAGGATCATCGGTTAATGGTACTGGGGGTAGCGCGTGATATTACGGCGCGCAAGCAAGCCGAAATCGAACTGCGTCTCGCCCGCCAGCAGGCGGAAGCGGCCAATCGGGCCAAGAGCGCATTTTTGGCCAATGTCAGCCACGAATTGCGCACGCCTCTGCATGCCGTGCTGGGATTTGCCCAATTGCTGAGCCGTGATGGTAATCTGACCGCTGTCCAACGCGAATATCTCGACATTATCAATCGCAGTGGCGAGCATTTGCTAAAGCTGATCAATGACGTGCTCGATCTGGCCAAGATCGAAGCCGGACGCTACACCTATACCGCAGCGCCGCTTGATGTCCGCCGACTGATCGCCGATCTGCAGACCTTGTTTCGCCCGCGGGCCGAAGCGAAACAATTGCATTTCACAGTAACATGCGATCCTGCGATTCCGCCAGTGATTGTGAGCGATGAAGCGAAAGTGCGCCAGATTTTGATCAACTTGTTGAGCAATGCTATAAAGTTCACTGATCACGGCAAGGTGCAGTTGCGCGTTGAGTGTGCCCAAGCTACCCGGCTGCTGTTTGTGGTCGAAGATACAGGTATTGGCATATCGCCCTTTGACCAACCGCATCTCTTCCGGCCATTTTTTCAGGGGCAACAAGCATCACCAGACGCTGGCGCAGGATTGGGCTTGAGCATCAGCTATGAATTAGCGCGCTTGATCGGGGGTGATCTCTCCGTTTACAGTGAGGGGGTTGGGCGCGGCGCACGCTTTACCTTGGCGCTGCCGTTGCAGACGCCGAATACTGCGCTCGTTGCATTGCCTGAAAAAACGCCAGCGCTGCAGGCGGTGCGGCTTCAGGCCGGCCAGCCTATTTACCGGATGTTGGTAGCTGATGATCAACCGGCTAGCGCCTTGCTGTTGGTCACGCTGCTGCACCGGCTAGGTTTCGTGGTGCAATCGGTGGCCGATGGTCAAGCAGCATTAGATGTGTGGCGCGTCTGGCAACCGCATATGATCTGGCTTGATGTACGCATGCCGCGCGTCGATGGTCTCGCCGTAGCGCGCCATATTCGCGATACCTGTGCCCATACGCCGGGGTTGCTCCGGCCGTTTATTGTGGCCATGTCAGCCCATGTGTTCGGCGATGCGCCATCCACGGTGCTGGAAGCCGGTTGCGACGATTTCATCGTCAAGCCATTTCGCGAGAGCGATGTGGTGCGGTTGATTGAGCAACATTTGCAGGTGCAGTTTGAATATGCTGAGCCAGTGGCCTTCACAATGCCAGTTGCAGCCATTGACGAACAGGGATACCATTCCGAGTGGCGCCAAGCGTTGCTGCAAGCGGCTCGGGAAGCAAACTTTCGGCGCTTGCAAGACTTGGCTGCTCAGATCGAGTCTGATCGTCCCGATGATGCGCGCCGATTGCGCCAGTGGATTGAGACGTTTGATTATCAAGCGGTGATTGGCTGGATCGAAACACTGGCGGCTTCTCAAGCCCCAAGCCGTGTAGTATAGTAAGCCATGTTGTTTAATTAACGAACATCCTTACAGAGCAATGCCAGATAATCGCTCTCCAACCATTTTGGTCGTTGATGATACGCCGGCCAACCTTCTGTTGTTAACCCAGTTGCTTAATGGCCAGTCGTATGATGTGCGCCCGGTCACGCAAGGCGCAATGGCGTTAGCGGCTGCACGTACCATCCGGCCTGACTTAATCCTGCTCGATATTCGGATGCCCGATATTGATGGGTATACGGTCTGCCAAGAATTAAAAGCCGATCCTGAGACAAGCCAGATTCCGGTTATCTTCATCAGTGCGCTTGATGATACTGAGGATAAGGTGCGCGCGTTTGAATGCGGCGGGGTTGATTATGTGACCAAGCCATTTCAACCAGCCGAGGTATTGGCGCGGGTGCGCACGCATCTGGCGTTGGCCCAAGCGCGCACGGCGCTCGAAATGGCCAACCGCGAGCTGCAGCGGGCCTTGGCCCGTGAAGCTGAATTGGCCCGAATCGATTGGCTCACCGGGGTATATAATCGGAGCCATTTCTACGAATTGGCGACGCATGAATTTGCGATCGCCACTCGCTACGATCAGCCTCTAGCGATTTGTATGTTCGATGTTGACCACTTCAAGCAAGTGAATGATCGCTATGGCCATCTGATCGGCGATCAGGTCTTACGCGCAGTGGCTCAGACAGCAGCGCGCCAGATCCGCGCTGCCGATTGCATTGGCCGCTTTGGCGGCGAAGAGTTTATCCTGCTCTTGCCGAATACCGATACGATGGCGGGTTTGATGCTGGCTGAGCGGTTGCGTGCGGCGATCGCTGATCTGCGCATCCAAACCGAAAAGGGTGAGATTAGCACCACAATTAGCCTTGGCGTTGCCGGACGGCAACCGGCTGATACAGTGATTGAACGCTTGATCGATCGTGCTGATCAAGCTCTCTATGCAGCTAAGCAGCAGGGGCGCAATTGTGTGGTGGGGGTGTGAAACGGTCATCATCTCCGGGTGGCAAAACGCTTGTTGAACGATGGTCACGCGGTGCGCAATGAGTGGGTTGGCGCGGGAGAGAGAAGGAGCTTGGCATGGCGATCCCGGTGATCGAATTGCGTAACCTGACCGTCTACTACGGCCAGCGGCGTGGGGTTGAAGACCTCAATCTGACCGTTGAACCCGGCGAGGTGTTCGGTTTTCTTGGCCCCAATGGCGCCGGCAAGACGACGACGTTGCGGGTGTTGTTGGATATCATCCGGCCCACCCGCGGGCAGGCGTTGATCTTTGGCCGTGATTGCCGGCGCGAGGGGCCGTACATCCGCCGGCAAGTCGGTTATCTGCCCGGCGAGCTGAGTTTGCCGGCAAATCTGACCGCGCGCCAGTATCTCGCCATGCTCGATGCCGCCCGTGGTCGCGTTGTCGAAGCCGCCTATCTTGCCCGGCTGTGTGACCAACTCGATCTCGATCTCGACCGGCCAATGCGCACCTATTCGCGTGGCAACAAACAGAAAGTGGGTTTGATCGCCGCCTTCATGGTTCGCCCCCAATTGCTCATTCTCGACGAGCCGACCGGCGGCCTCGATCCGCTCGTCCAGCAGACGGTGCTCGAATTGGTGCGCGCTGCTCGCGCCGAGGGGCGCACCGTCTTCTTTTCGTCGCATATCTTGCCTGAAGTGCAGGCGGTCTGCGACCGGGTCGGCATTATTCGCGCCGGCAGGATGGTGACGGTTGAGCGGGTTGATGCGTTGTTGCAACGCCAGCAGGTGCATCGCTTGCGCTTGCGTTTTGCCCAGCCGATCCCGCCGGCGGCCTTTGCCCTCCCCGGTGTGACCGAGCTGGCCCACGGCGAGAGTGAGGTCATGCTGGAGGTGCGCGAGAACTTAGCCCTCGTGTTGCGGATTGCTGGTGATCTAGGGGCGATTGAACTAGAGACGATGCCGCTTACGCTCGAAGAGGTGTTTTTGGCCTACTATGGCGCCCAAGGGGGGAACCATGCTCAGCCTGTGTTGGCATGAATTGCGTGCCCGCCGCGGTCTCATTATTGGCTGGGGAGTGGGGTTAGTCATCTTTTTTAGTGTCTACCTCGCATTTTACCCGGCGCTGCCGGCTGACATGCGCAACCTCGATTTGCAGGCGATTGAACTCTATCGCGCATTCGGCAATCTGACGATGGCCACGTTTGAAGGCTATATCGGCTCGACGATCTTTTACTTCTTTAGTGTGTTGCTAGCGGTTTTGGCCATTGTGACCGGAACCGGCTTGCTGGCCGGTGAGGAAGATGCTGGCACGCTTGAGTTGCAATTGGCACTGCCGCTAGCGCGCTGGCAATTGGTGACGGCGAAGGTGTTGGAATTGGCGGTCATCGGGTTGGTAGTGTTGGCGGTTGCTGGTCTGGCTGCGGTGGGTGTCTTTCTCGCCATTCGCGATCAGCTCACTACGTCGCTCGATGCCGGCGATCTCTTTCGGGCCACGATTGCGCACTGGCCGCTGGTGTGGCTGTTTCAAACCTTGAGCTTGTGGCTCGGCACGGTCACGCCGTCGCGCCGGATCGCGCTCGCGATCGCCACCGTGCTCCTCATCGTGAGTTTCCTTGGCTACAATCTGGTTGGGATGTCACCCGATCTCGAGTGGCTGCGCCCGCTCTCGCCGTTCCACTATCGCCCCGTCACGCCTGAGACGCTTAATGACGGGCCGGCGTTGAGTGACCTCGCTATTCTGACGGTGGCGGCGTTGGTCTGTTATGGCCTTGCTGTGATCAGCTTCGACCGGCGTGATGTTACGGTGGGGGCTTGGCCGTGGGTGCGATGGGCGGGCCGTTGATGATGCCGGCGTGAGCGCGGCTATGGTATACTTCCTAGCAGACGTACTGGACTATATGCGGTTTCGCCGCCGGTTGAAGCATACATGTCAGATCAACTCCACATCCGTAACTTCAGCATTATTGCCCACGTCGATCATGGCAAGACGACGTTGAGCGACCGCCTGCTTGAACTGACGCGCACGATTACCGAACGCGAGCAGCGCGAGCAGTTGCTTGACTCGCTTGATCTTGAGCGCGAAAAGGGGATTACGATCAAGTTGAAGCCGGTGCGCATGGAATACCGTGCCGCCGATGGCGAGCTGTATCAACTGAACTTGATTGACACTCCCGGCCACGTTGATTTTAGCTACGAGGTCAACCGGTCGCTGGCCGCCTGCGAAGGCGCGTTGTTGGTCGTTGACGCCTCGCAAGGCATCGAGGCCCAAACCCTTGCCAATACCTATCTGGCGCTGGAGAATGATCTGGTGATCATTCCGGTCGTCAACAAGATCGATCTGCCCGGCGCCCACCCCGAAGAGGTCGCGCAAGAGATCGAGTCGGTGATCGGCATCCCTGCCGAAGAGGCCATCTTTGCCTCGGCTAAAGAGGGCATCGGCGTGCCCGAGATTCTCGAAGCGATTGTCAAGCGCATCCCGCCGCCGCGCGGCCAGCGCCAATTGCCGGCCCGCGCCCTTATCTTCGACTCGCACTACGATCCGTATAAGGGTGTGATCGCCTATGTGCGGGTGGTTGATGGCGTCTTTACCAGCCGCGATCGAGTGCGGTTTATGGGTACCGGCGCCCAAGCCGAAACCCTCGAACTGGGCATCTTCCGCCCGGCGATGACGCCGCTGAACGAGCTGGTCGCCGGCGAGGTCGGCTATATCGCGACCGGCCTCAAGAGCGTGGCCGATTGTCAAGTTGGCGATACGATCACGCTGGCCGAGAACCCAGCCAGCGAACCGCTCCCCGGTTATCGTCCGGCCAAACCGATGGTGTTTGCCGGTCTCTACCCGATCGACTCAAACGCCTACCCTGAGTTGCGCGAGGCGCTCGAACGGCTTAAACTCAACGATGCCGCCCTCTCGTTCCAACCCGAAAGCTCGGCGGCGCTCGGCTTTGGTTTTCGTTGTGGTTTCCTCGGCCTGCTCCACATGGAAATTGTCCGCGAGCGCCTCGAACGCGAGTACAAGCTCGATCTGCTGATTACCGCGCCCTCGGTGGAGTATCAGGTCTTGCTTTCCGATGGCGAGATTGTCACCGTCGCCAACCCGTCTGAGATGCCCGATCTGTCGCGGATCGAGGCGATCGAGGAGCCGGTGGTCGAGATTAGCGTGATCACGCCGGTGCGCTACATCGGCACGATTATGGATCTGGTGACGACCCGCCGCGGCGTCTTTCTCAGCATGGATTATCTCGACCCGACGCGGGTGCTCTTGAAGTACCGCATGCCGTTGGCCGAGATTGTGATCGATTTCTACGATCAACTCAAGAGCCGCACGCAAGGCTACGCTTCGCTTGATTACCATCTGGCCGGCTACCAAGAGGCCGATCTGGTCAAGCTCGATATTTTGGTCAACGGCCAGCCGGTTGATGCGCTGTCGCTGATTGTGCATCGTGATTTTGCCTATCAGCGCGGGCGCGATCTGGTGGAACGGCTGCGCCAATTGATCCCGCGCCAAATGTTTGAAGTGCCGATTCAGGCAGCAATCGGCTCGAAAATCATTGCCCGCGAGACCATCCGCGCGATGCGCAAAGATGTGTTGGCCAAGTGTTACGGCGGTGACGTGACCCGCAAGCGCAAACTGCTCGAAAAGCAAAAAGAAGGCAAGAAGCGCATGAAGATGGTCGGCAGCGTCGAGATTCCGCAAGAGGCGTTTATGGCGATCTTGTCGCTGAATGAATCGGGGAATGAGCGGGAGCGATAGGGCGGAACGCAGGGGCGGAACGCAGGGGCACAGCGACGCTGTGCCCGTACTGAGATGGCGAAGATAAGAGCGATGGGCAGAGCGCCGCTGTGCCCGTACCGGTTTGATATGCGGAGAATAAGATAATGCGTCGTCTGATATGGTTGTTTGCTCTCTTGCTGCTGGCGGGGTGCCAGAGCGTAGCGAATGGCCGCCAGTGGGAAGATGCCGGTTCACCGGTCGCGTTTCGGCTGGGTTCGCAGGTTTATACCGTGGCCGATGTGAATACTGAAATCAAGCGCGCAATTGGCGATGGGGTGGCTAATGCGCTGGCGGCTGGCCAGACCCGCGAGCAGATTGAGCAGATTGTGGTTGAGAACGATCTGCGCCGGCAGATTTTTGAACAGATGATCCAAAATGAGTTGCTGCTGAATTATGCTCGCCGGCAGGGCATCGGCGTTGATCCGGCAGCGCTCGACGAGACCGTTTTCAGCCGTTTGCCAGCCGATGCGGCGCCAGCAGAGATGAGTGAGTTGCGCAGTACGCTGGCGCGCGAGCAGATCGTGTTTGAAGTGATTGCGCGTAATACCCGCGCTGATATGGCCCGCGCGCGCCATATTTTAGTGAGTGATGAAGCGACGGCGCAGGCGATTTTGGCCGAGTTGCAGGCTGGCGCCGATTTTGCCACGCTGGCGGCGACCCGCTCGCGCGATAATGGTTCGGCGGCTAATGGCGGCGATTTAGGGTGGGCGACCCGCGGTGATTTTGTGCCGCAGTTTGAAGAAGCTATTTTTACGATACCGCTGAATACGCCGCAGATTGTCCAAACCGATTTCGGCTTTCATGTCGTCGAGGTGCTCGAACGCGAGCTGCAACGTCCGTTCGAGTCGTTTGAACAACTGCGCACGCGCCAGAATGCCGGCCAGTTCTACCAAGAGACCTTTGTGCCGTGGTACGAGGAGTTGCGCCGGCAAGCTGAGCAGAGCGGTGAGTTGCAGATTGCCGCCGGTTTTGACCCCAATGCGCTGCCGATCCCGTTCCCTGAGACGCCATGAGTGCTACGTTGACCGCCTTGCTGAACGCGGCGCTGGCGCGTGGCTTGATCGACCCGGCGGCGATGCAGGTGTGGGCCGTTGAGCGGCTGCTGCAACCGCCGGTTGCACCGGCGGCAACGAAGGTCATGCCGTGGGTCGAACAGCAGGGTCTGGGCACGTATCACCCGCCGCGCTTGCCCTACCCGCTGGCTCTACATACGCCGGCGCTGATTTGGGGTGAAGCGGCGGCGTTTGATCTACCGGCGCTGGCGTCGTTGTTGTTGGAACGTTATCCGCCCCACCATTCGCTCACGCTGGTGCTGGCGCCAGATGAGCGTATCGTACCGTTGGCATTGGCTGAGTTGGCGACAACGGTCTTGCCGGTAGCTTCAGCCCTTGCTCTGATTGTGCCGGCTCTCGCGCTAGAGGATGACCGGCGCGGGATTGATCGCCTGCGTTGGGTGATTACGCGCCTGCTTGGCCCCGACGGTTGCCCGTGGGATGTGCGCCAGACCCATCAGACCTTGCGCAGCGCCTTGCTCGAAGAGGTTTACGAGGCGCTGGAGGCGCTCGATGCCGGTGATATGGTCTTGCTACGCGAAGAGTTAGGCGATGTCTTGTTGCAAGTCGCTGTGCATAGTGAGATGGCGCGCCAAGCTGGTCATTTTTCGCTTGAAGATGTGGTGCAGCATGTAGCTGATAAGCTCGTCTTCCGCCATCCCCACGTTTTTGGCACAACCGATGTTGCCGATACTGGGCAGGTGTTGCGCAACTGGGAGGCGCTCAAGGCCCAAGAGTTGGCGGCCAAAGGCAAAACGCGGGCTAGCGCGCTCGATGGCGTGCCGGCAGCTTTGCCGGCCTTGGCTGCCGCCCAAGCATTGGCACGGAAAGCGATTCGAGCCGGTTTTACGTGGGCTACCATCGAACAGGTATGGGCCAAGGTCGAAGAGGAGTTGGCCGAAGTGCGCGCTGCGAGCGATGCTACCGCGCAGATGGCCGAAATCGGCGATTTGTTGTTTGCTATTGCCACACTGGCCCATTGGTTGCATATCGATGCGGAAACGGCGCTGCGCGAAGCTAATGCTCGCTACACGCAACGCTTCCAACTGGTTGAGCAGATGGCTGCTGAACGTGGGCGGGCGTTGCGTGATTGCACGCTCGACGAAATGATGGCATGGTGGGCGGCAGCTAAAGCGCGCAGTGATGGACAGTAGTATGCCGCCGATCCCGCTCTATCTAAACGATGTGGTGCAGTTACGCAAGCCGCATGCCTGTGGCGGCGATACATGGCGCATTGTGCGTCTTGGCGCCGATATTGGTCTGCGCTGCGAAACGTGTGGCCGGCGGGTGATGTTGCCGCGGGCCGAGCTCGAACGCCGGATCAAACGGTTTATTGTGCGAGGGGACAACGAATGGGGGAACGAATAAACAAATGATTGGTTGGTTCGTTCCGCGATGGGTTTGTTCGTTGACAACCTTGCTAAACGCGGTATGATGGCAGTGTCGCCATTATATTGCGTCCATACACACTATGCGAATCTTCGATCTGCTCTTCCAAGTGGGTTATCGCAAGCCACCGTTCCTTGTATACATCACAACGCTGGTAAGCCGGGCGTTGCTGTTTGGCATGCTGTGGCTGTGGCTAGTTTCCGGGGTTACGGCCCAGTCAGTGCGGCCAGTCTATCTGGTTGAGTACGATGGCGTGTTGAGCAGTTATGCTGCCGGCTATATTCGCCGTGCGCTGCGTGAAGCGGAAGCGGCTCAGGCACAGGCGTTGATTGTTCAATTAACCCCGCGTGGCGCGGTGTTGCAAGAGGCGCGCGTATTAGCGAATGATATTGCCGCGGCGAGTGTGCCGGTGGTCGTCTATATCAGTCCTGCTGGCCATGATGCAGGTGCGGCGGGCTCGTGGCTGTTGCCGGCAGCGCATGTGGCGGCGATGGCGCCAGATAGCCGGTTTGGGATTGCTGCGCCGTTATTTGTGCCAACCATGGGTTTGGGCGAGGCGACACAGGATCTCCTTCTTGGTGAACAATTGCAACAATTTGAAGCATGGGGCGCAGCGCGCAACCGTAATGTCGATTGGGCTGAAACGGCGCTGCGCAGCGGCTTTATCGCGACCGCAGCGCAGGCGATTGAACCGAATCCGCCGCTGATTGATGTTGTTGCGCGTGATCAAACCGAATTGTTGCAACGCCTCGAGGGTCGGGTTGTGACATTGGCCGATGGCTCGCAAATTGTCCTCTCAACCCTTGGCGCGCGCCCGTTTGTGGTTGAGGTCAATCTGATAGAAGCGGCGTTGTTAGTCTTGGCCAACCCAACAATCGTCTTTATCCTGCTCATAATGGCTGGCTTGGCTTTCTACGCCGAGTTTCTTAGCCCGACGGTTGGTATTTTGGCCGGTTTGGGCGTGTTGTTGCTGGTTGGCGCCATTGTTGGGATGATCGCACTGCCGGTACAATGGTTGAGCGTGATTGGGATCCTGATCGCCTTTGGTCTGGTCGCAGCCGATCTCTTCGTTCCGTCGCATGGAACCCTGACCGTGATTGGGGTGGGAGTTATGATCGCCAGCGCATTAACGCTGTTCGATTCAACGCAAGCGCCCGGAGTCGCAGTGGCGTTGTGGGTGATCATTTTGGTGGCAGTGCTGATTGCGATCTTCGCGATAACTGGGGTATGGCTGGCGTTACGCTCGCGCAACCGGCCAGTGACAACCGGGCAAGAAGGATTGATTGGGCGGTTAGCCGAGGTGCGTAAGCGCCTTGATCCGGAAGGTATGGTATTCGTGGAAGGGGCGCTCTGGCGGGCAGTGTGTGAAAACGGCACTGCTGAAGAGGGCGAGTTTGTGCGGGTCACTGGGATCTATGCGTTACGGTTGACCGTCCGGCGGCTGGAACCGTCTGAATTGTCGTTGCCGTCGTCGTAGCGGTGCGCAACGGTGCGGACGTGCGCCGCTACCGAGATTTCTTACGGAAAGGGGTTATGGCATGAGTGGTGTCACATTTTTCCTCTTGGCCTGTTTGGCGGTGTTGGCGTTTATCGCATTGATGATCTTGCTCTCAGCGATCAAGATTGTGCCAGAATACGAGCGGGGTGTGATCTTCCGGTTAGGCCGGTTGATGGGGCCGCGCGGGCCGGGCATCTTTTTCGTGATCCCAGTCTTTGAGCGCATGGTGCGGGTTGATATGCGCGTGATTACGATGGATGTGCCGGTGCAAGAGGTGATCACGCTCGATAACGTGACGATCAAGGTCAACGCGGTGCTCTACTTCCAAGTGATCAATCCCAACTGGGCCGTGACCAAGGTGATGGATTACATCCGGGCCACGATGCAGATCGCGCAGACGACGTTGCGGAGCGTGGTGGGCCAAGTCGAACTCGATGAGCTGTTAGCGCAGCGCGAGAAGATTAATCAAAAGCTGCAACAGATTATCGATGAACAGACTGAGCCGTGGGGGATCAAGGTGACGATCGTAGAAGTGAAAGATGTCGAGCTGCCGCAGAACATGCAACGGGCAATGGCCCGCCAAGCCGAAGCCGAGCGCGAAAAGCGGGCCAAGCTCATCCACGCCGATGGTGAGTTGCAAGCGTCGCGCACGTTAGCCGAAGCCGCAAAGGTGCTGGCCAGCGAGCCGGTAACGTTGCAATTACGCTATCTGCAAACCTTGACCGAAATCGCTACCGAGAAGAACAGCACGATTATTTTCCCGTTGCCGATTGACACCCTCAAGGCGTTTATGACACCCAGCAATCCGGTCAACAACGACGTGCGCCATTCGGCGGATTAAGCGGGACGGTACTGGTATCGTCCCGCCTACCGCCGGGCAATGACCACGATGCTGGCAATCAACAGGGCAGCGCCAACCATGCCGGTGGCGGTAAATCGTTCGCCGAGCAACAGAATGGCTAACAGTGCTGAGCCAAGCGGTTCGAGCAGCGTGATCGTGGCGGCTGTCGTGGCGCGCACGCTGCGCATCCCGCGCACATAGAGCGCGTAGGCCAAGGCCGTCGGCACAATGCTGAGATAGATCAACACCAACCAGCCCAATGGCGGATAATCGATGACCAAGCCGGTGGTGAGGGCGGCGGGTAAGAGCAAAAGCGCGCCTAGCGCAAACGATAACGCCACCGGCACCACCGGATGGTAATTGGCGGCGATCAGGCGCGCGCCAAGCACGACCAGACTGTACGAGAATCCGGCGGTTAGCGCCAGTGCCGCGCCGATCAACAAATCAGCGGTTGACTGTACTTGTGGCGCGCCGCCGACCAGCAACCCCGCGCCGAACACAGCGCCGCCAACCGCCAGCCACGTGCTCGGTCGCAGCCGCTCGCCGAGAAAGACGCGCGCTAACAAAGCGGTAAAGATCGGCGCGCTACAGATGTTGATCAAGACTGCCGCCGCCACGCCGAGGTAGGGAATCGCGGCAAAGTAGGCAACTTGATACCCGGCAAACGCGCCCCCGATCAGGGCTAGCGTCCAGTGATGGCGTGGTTGGATGCGAAACGCTTGCGGGCCGGCGAGCAGGCGGGCAGTGATGAGCAATACCGGCGCTGAGAGCAGCAGCCGCAAGAAGCCAATCGAGAGCGAGTTCGTATCAGCGACGCGGTAGAGCCAGCCTACCGCAACCCCAATCGTTCCCCACGTCAGCGCAGCGATGACGACCATTGCCACATCAAAGGGTCGTTGCGCTTCATCAAGGCGATGCATAGCGGTAACGTTCTTTCGTCAGCACAGCGAAACACAAATCAACCGCCCCCGTGAAGCTCACGGGGGCGGCTATACTAGACGCAGACCTGCTTAATCGAGATAGCCGCGCAATTTCTTGCCGAGGTGCGGGTGGCGGAGCTTGCGCAACGCGACCGCCTCGATTTGGCGAATGCGCTCACGGGTGATGCCAAACTCGATCCCCACCTCTTCGAGGGTGCGGTAGCGGCCATCCTTGAGACCGTAGCGCAATTGGATAATCTTGCGCTCGCGTTCAGGCAGCTTCATCAGCACCTCTTCAAGCTGTTCGCGCAGCAAGGAGGCTGCCGCCGCTTCAGCCGGAGTCGAGATGCGATCGTCTTCGATAAAATCACCCATGCGGCCTTCGCCCTCTTGGCCGACCGGCATCTCAAGCGAGAGCGGGTGCATGCTGGCTTCGAGCGTGCGGCGCACCTTACCCGCCGAAATGCCCATGGCATCGGCAATCTCTTCCGGGGTCGGCTCGCGCTGCATCGTCTGCTGGAGGCGATGCGAAGTCCGCTTGACTTGGCTGATAGCCTCTCCCATATGTACTGGCAAGCGGATGGTGCGGCTCTGATCGGCGATAGCGCGGGTAATTGCCTGCCGGATCCACCACGTCGCGTAGGTACTGAACTTGTGGCCCTTCTTGTAATCAAACTTCTCAACTGCCCGCATCAAACCAATATTGCCCTCTTGCACCAGATCCATCATTGTCAAGCCATACGAGGTATATTTCTTGGCAATACTCACCACCAGTCGCAAATTGGCCTGAATCAAGTGATGGCGGGCATCTTGCCCTTGCTGAACGGCGCGCTCCAATTCAAAACGTTCGCGGGCAGAAGCATACTCTTCGCGATCGAGCCGTTGGCGAGCCGCAGCGCCGGCCTCCATCGCTTTGGCTAATTCAACCTCTTGCTCGGCGGTCAGGAGCGGCACTTGCCCAATCTCTTGCAAATACATTCGCACTGGGTCATCAAAGGCAATATCACCGAGATCGGGCAATTCGGCAATGAATTCATGCTCGACATCTGGTTCAAAATCAGTCGGCCCTTCAAGCTCATCTGTTGACTCGATGACTTTGATCCCCTCGGCTTGCAGCATTGCATAGAGCTGATCAATCTCGGCAATGTCGTGCTCAGGGTGGGGAAAGGTGGCAAGAATGTCGGCGTGGGTAATATACCCGCGCACCCGTGCTGCGGCGAGCAGTTGCTCGATCATCGCCTCTGACTCCGGTGTAGCTTTGCTCAACATCGTTCAACCAGTGCTCGGTTGATGGCGTCAGGCCGGTATGACACCATCACTAGGCCGTCGTGGCGACGGCGGGCTGCTGCAATTGTCTGGCTTCACTAGCCACAGGAAAACTGAAAGGCCTCAGCGACCTGTCTGAAACGCCGGGCCTTACACGTCGCGCTCTCCGTTATGCTTTGGCAAAGAGATGGGGTTGAGAGAATGCCCTCAAACCCCAAGCTGTCATTGCGATGGAGGGACGCAGACGTGGCACCCCATTAGACGTAACTAGAGGTACTATAGCACTTTTTGCGCGCTGGAGTCAACCCCTTCTTTGGTCTGATTCGGCGGGAGAATCGGGCAAATAGGCGCTAATTTTGGCAAGCAAAAAATTGCGAATATCGTTGCGCAAGTAGCAGAAGGCGCGGATGCTGAGACCACTTGGCTCGACCACCAATTCAATCGGTCGAATGCGCCGTTCGGCCGGTTGGGGGCTGCTGTTTGAGGTGTAGATAATGCGCAAGGTGCTGCCGCTAGCCAGCGCTGCGGCCAGTGGCGGCGGCGCTTCCGGTTCGGGCTGGCCGGGCAGGAGGCCGCGGGCAAAGCGGAGCGCATCACCAAGGGTGGTGACGCCATAGGCGGCCATCTTGGCGACGAGCTGATCGAAGAGGGCGTTAAGCGTCAACACATCGTCCATTGCCCGGTGGGTCGGCGTGGGCAGGCCAAAGGCATTGGCCAACGCGCCAAGGCTGAGCGAACCGCGCCGAATGCCGAGCCGGCGCGCCAGCTCGAGCGTGTCAAGCGCCGGGCCGGCAAGTGGCGGATAGCCGGCCCGCGCCAGTTCCATATTGAGAAAGGTCTCGTCGAACGGCAGGTTATGCGCCACGCGCACCGCATCCCGGCTAAGCTGCACCACGCGACTGGCAATATCGGCAAACCGCGGCGCAATGCGCAAATCTTCAGCGCGTAGACCGTTGATCTGCGCCGCTTGCGGATCGAGATCGCGCTCTGGGTTGAGTAAGGTCTCGATCCTCCCGATTTCGACGCCACCCTCGCGGCGCAGCATTGCTAATTCGCAAACGCGATGGCCGTCACGGATGTCGAGGCCGGTCGTTTCGACATCGAAAAAGAGCAGCGGCAGCTCAGTTAGTGGTTGTTGGAGATCAAGCGTGCTCATTGTGCAACCGGCACTTGCTGGGCGACATCATCAGGAATACCGAGCAGATTCGCTTGCACCCAACCCTCTTGGTCGCGAACGTTCAGAACCCGGTACCACGTTCCGTCGGCGGTGCGCTCCAGCAGCTCAACCACTTCGTCCCGTTCGACCCGATCGATCTGGGCGCTGGCCGGATCAGCGGCAAGATAGACCGGGCCGCTGACAAAGACGCTCACCACATTTGCCACCGGTGTTTCGGCGGCGATCAGATCGGTGACTGCGATCAAGGTGGCGCTCACCCAGCCAATTTCGTCGCGGACGGTGCGTACATAATACCAGCGCGCGTTGGGGGTGCGGGCAAGGATCTGCACTTGTTCGCCGGCATTGATCCCCCCAATGACGTTATTGATGCCGGGGAAGGGCAGCTTGCGCACATTGCCGCCGTTCGTGACCGCCACTGGCTGGCCGGTAGGCAACGCCGGCGTTGGGGTGGCGGTAGGTGTTGGCGGCGGGGTGGGGGTGATTTGACCAACCGGGGCCGGCGTGGTGGTCGGAGTAACCGTTGGCGCTGCGGCGACTTCACCGTAAAATGCCGCTGCAAAGCGTTCGGGAATAGCCAGCTCGGCCTCAGCGCTGACGCTGCCGTCAGCGGTGCTGACGGCCACAGTATAACGGGGGCCGGCTGGCGTGGCGTCACCATCGGCCAGCTTCGTTGCGCGCAGATCGCCGCGGTTACTCCGAAGGCGAATCGTCTGAGCCGGATCAATCCAGCGCAGTGGTTGACCGTCGGCGCGCAATTCCACTTGTAGCTCGGTCTCATCGGCAAGGCCGGTGCTGCGCACCCGCACATTGATCGTCGGCGGCTCGGCTCGCACGACAGTGGCATCTTCGATCGTGAGCGTGATCGGCACTGGCGAAGGGGTAGGTGTCGGTGGCGGTTCAGCAGTGCGATCATTGTTGAGGCTCAGTACGAGTACGCCAATTCCCAAACAAAGTAAGATTGGAATGAGCACGAAGAGAATCTTTGCCGCTAACGAAAGATTGCGCAGCCGATCTTGCCAACTCTGCGGTTCTTCAAGCGGTACAGCAGTATAGTCGATGGTGGTTGCTGGTGGAATCTCAGGAATCGGTGGCGCCTGATTAGCAGCACGCCGCCGGCGAATAAGCACCACTACCAGCAGGATAATGATGAGACCGAAAACGATGAGACCAATCGCTAAGGGTGGCGATATCTGATTGAGTGTTGTTTGCATGAGCAACCTCAGTCACAACGGCTTCAGATGCCTATGATATGCGAATCTGTCGCTATCTGCAACTATCGGCTGTGTTATACTACATCTTGCTACGCTTGATAAGCGCGGAGTTCACATGAATCGCAGTTTGGCAAGCAATCCGGTTCGATGCGCTTTTCGACCGATCCACTGGCCCGGTCTACGCCTCAATGCCCGTGGTTTTATGGCGGGCTAACCGCCATTTCTCCTCATTAGAATCTCAATTGTGGTACTTGGGTGTGGGTGGTTCTGCTCGATCGCAGGTTGTTGCGCCAGAGAACTGTTCAGTTTGAGGCTTATTTTGAGGTGCGATTATGCCTGAGCATATTTTAGTTGCAGTGGCGTGGCCATACGCCAATGGGCCGCGCCATATCGGTCACGTGGCCGGTTTTGGCGTGCCGGCTGATATTTTTGCCCGTTATCACCGGTTGCGGGGTAATCGCGTGCTGATGATTTCGGGCACTGATGAGCATGGCACGCCGATCACGCTGGTGGCCGATAAAGAGGGGACAACGCCGCAAGCGATCGCTGATCGCTACAACAAGATTATCGGCGATGACTTGTACAATCTAGGGCTTAGCTACGACACCTTTACCCGCACCACCACGGCGAACCATTATGCGGTGACGCAAGATATCTTCCGCACCCTCTACGAACGCGGCTACATCATTCGCCAAGAGACGTTGGGCGCGTTCTCGGCGACGACCGGTCGCACGTTGCCGGATCGCTACATCGAGGGTACCTGCCCGATCTGCGGCTACGATGAAGCGCGCGGTGATCAGTGCGATAATTGCGGCAGCCAGCTTGATCCGACCGACTTGATCAACCCGCGCTCGAAGGTTGATGGCCAGCCGCCGGTGTTCAAGCCGACCGAGCATTTCTTCCTCGACCTGCCGGCCTTTGCCGAGCAGTTGCGCACGTGGATCGACCAGCAAGGTCACTGGCGGCCCAACGTGCGCAACTTCTCGCTCAACTTCCTCAAAGACCTCAAGCCGCGCGCGATCACCCGCGATCTAGAATGGGGCGTGCCAATCCCGTTGCCTGAATACGCCAACCGCGACGACAAAAAGATTTACGTCTGGTTCGATGCCGTCATTGGCTATCTCTCGGCTAGCATCGAGTGGGCAATCAACCGCGGCGAGCCGGATGCGTGGCGGGAATGGTGGCAAAACCCGGATTCGCGCCATTTCTACTTTATGGGCAAAGACAACATCGTCTTTCACACCGTGATCTGGCCGGCGATGCTGCTTGGTTATGGCGCGGGCGGCCAATACGGCGCCAATCCGGGCGGAAAGTACGATGGCATTCCGTTACAACTGCCCTACAACGTCGTCTCGAGCGAATTTCTGACCATGGAGGGCAAGAAGTTTTCGAGTTCGCGCGGGATTGTGATCTACGTCAACGATTTTCTCAGCCGCTACGACGCCGATGCGCTGCGCTACTTCCTGACCATCGCCGGGCCGGAAAATCAAGATACCGACTTCACGTGGGCCGAGTTCGTGCGGCGCAACAACGACGAATTGGTGGCGACGTGGGGCAATCTGGTCAACCGCACGCTCAGCAACGTCTACAAGAACTTTGGCAGCGTGCCGCAACCCGGCCCGCTGACTGCGGCTGATGAGCAGGTGTTGGCTGAAGTGACCGGCGGGATCGCGACGGTGGGCGAATTGCTGGCAGGGGCGCGGTTTAAGGCTGCATTGAGCGAAGCGATGCGGCTGGCGGCCCAAGTCAATATCTACCTGAGCGAGCAAGAGCCGTGGAAGGTGATCAAGAGCGATCGCGAGCGCGCGGCCACGATCTGGTACGTCGCGTTGCGTTGTGTTGATACGCTCAAGATCATCTTTACCCCCTTCTTGCCCTTCTCAAGCCAGCGCCTGCACGAGTACTTGGGCTATGACGGCTATATCGCTGGGCCGCTCCGCTTCCAAGATGTCACCGAGGCCGATGGCCGCACCCACCGCGTGCTCACCGGCGACTACGACCAGTGGGTCGGGCGGTGGGAACCGTCGGCCTTGCCGGTGGGGCAGGCCTTGCGCCAGCCGCAACCGCTCTTCAAGAAGCTGGATGAAGCAGTGGTCGAAGAGGAATTGGCGCGCATGCAAAGCCGGGCGAAGTGATGGCACGAGGAAAGGGGCCTTGCTGTGCAAGGCCCCTTCCTGCGTCACCGTTCTGTCACGCCGCCGCTGATGCCGGTCGGGCCGGCTTGTTGCGACCCCACGGCGTGCCGAGCAGCGGTAGCAGGTAGTAATCTAGTCCGTAGTAACCGGCTACCTTCCATCCTAGCATCAGAATGATAGCGAGGGTGAACATCACCGGGTTGGTGCTAGCCGTGCCAGCCAGCATAAAGTTGAAGTTCATCAACGCCCCAAAGAAGGCCGAGAATCCAACCAGACCGCCGACAATCAGGCCGATGCCGACCAGAATCTCGCCGTAGACGATTAGCTTAGCAAACCACGTGTGCGATTCGGTGTCGATCAAGAATTGGATGAACGAGCGGTACCAGTCATAAGCGATCGGCGGGCGTCCGGTTTCCGGGATCACGACCGCATTCTTCCAGAACCCCAAAATCGCTGCGCCGCTCTCCATCCACGCCGGATTGTTCAATTTGCCCCAACCCGATGTCAGCCACGAATAGCCGAGGAAGAGCCGGATGATCAGGAACAACCATGCAAACTTGGTGCTGCTGAAGAGAGCTTGAACGAAGGGCGGATCAGGGAATTGGACTTCGCCGCGCTCGTTGACAGGGGTTTTCGGTAGCATTGCTGGCCTCCTTGCCATCTTGTTTGTGAATGATTTCTTGTGATCATCATAGCAAAAAACAGCAACTTTTGACTAAACAAACGATAACGGTGAGTTAAGGAATAGTTGTTGAGAACGCGATGGCCGTAAGCTCGATCTACACTGGCGCTGTAGCGACGTGTTTCGGGGCAGGATGGAAAGCATGAGTACGCTGTGAAACGCACATGGCGAGCATGTTGGGCTACGGCGACAGGGATGAAGACGGGACAGCGAGGTCATGCCAAGCTAGCTTGTATAACAATCTTGAATTTTGTAAGCATACAAATATATGAATTAATTCATTTATCTAATATTAGATAAATTTCTTTATCAAAACAGTGTTTTGTTTTAAATTAAATAGGGTATAATACGGCCTGCCGGTCACTGGTTTTCGCTTGAGCTGCAACCCTACTGGAGGCTAGGCATGAGGTCGCGTTGGGGGCGCCTGTTCGCGATGGCGATGATGGCAACGTTGTTGGCAGCGCTGATGCCAGCAGCACCTGCGCAGGCGCAGAACCAGATTTGTTTCAATGAAGTGCCGGATTGCATCGAGGGCCGGTTTGCCGAATATTGGCAGCAGAATGGCGGCTTGCCGGTGTTTGGCTTCCCGATTACTCCCGCCTTCGAGCAGGAGGTGGAAGGCACAGTGCGGCTGGTGCAAATCTTCGAGCGCAACCGCTTCGAGCTGCACCCAGAGAATGCGCGTCCTTATGATGTGTTGTTGGGCCGGCTGAGTGATGAGCTGTTGCAACTGCGCGGCACGCCGTGGCAGGAGGAGCCGAAAGCGCCAACGACACAGCGGGCCGGCTGCCGTTACTTTGCCCAGACCCAGCATCTTGTGTGCGATGCCTTCTTGCGCTATTGGCAGTCGCACGGCTTGGAATTCGACGGCAAGCGCGGCTTTAGCGAGGCTGAGAGCTTGGCGCTGTTCGGCTTGCCGTTGACCGAAGCGCGGGTCGAGACCAACTCGTCAGGTGACACCGTGCTGACGCAGTGGTTCGAGCGGGCGCGTTTCGAGCTGCATACCAATCTTGGGCCGGATGTGGTGCTGTTGGGCTTGCTCGGTCGCGAGGCGTTTGCGCCGCAACCGGCGCCGCAGCCTACCCCACCGCCGGCTGATCCATGCGCCGACATTCCACCACCAGTAAACGCTGCCATTGATCCAGCTTGTATTCGGGGGAACGACACGGTCGTTGTCACTGTGCTAGGGTATGGCTTTACCCCCGGTGAACGGCTTGGCGCCTACTTTACTTTGATGGCGACCGGCGAGGTAGTAGGGGTGCAAATTATCGGCAGCGATGTGGCTCAGCCTGATGGTACATTCCTTGCAACATTTCAGTTGCGCCCTGAAGTGCCGCTGGGCCTCTATGCGCTGACGATTGAAGGGGTGCAATCTGGTAACAAGGCGATTGTCTACTTTAAGAAGGTATAACGACCGCCATTGAGGCGTCGAACCCCCGCGCACCGTCACAGCGCGCGGGGGATTGTTTACGCAACTGCATTGCGTTGCTGTAACCATGCGCGAATATAGGCGACGAATTGCTGTAAATCATCGAGATTTTGATCCACTTCATCCCAATCAATTAATAAATATTCGTGGATTAAAATGTTGCGAAAGCTGGCAATCGGCGCCAATTGGATAGCAAAATCGGGGGGAAGGACACCAAGCTCACCCATCCTCAGAATCGCATCACGGTAATCACGCGGTTTACGCGCTCCTTCAAGCGCTATGATCCGCTGGCAGATGTCAAGGCAATATCGCGCAGCCACTTCGAGATGACGCTCAGCAATGTCACGCAGATCCGGATCGCAGTCAACATCTGAACGTGGCCGTTCACAGCGTGGAGTCAAGCGCGCCAAGCGTTTGTTGGGTTCGTCTCAACGCCGCTCGATACCGCTGAATGCGACGCTCATCATTGGCTCCATCCTTCATTTCATCAGGTACGATGGTTGTACCACGCCGGTAAAAGTTATAAGTCGAAAGGGCGGGTTTGCAACCCGCCCTTGCTTTTCTGTACCCGCGTGTCTTTCGGTTGTCGCCCTACCGAGCCCGCTCGATCGCCTTGAGCAGCGCGCGCTTGGCATAGACCTTGCACATTGCCCGCCGGTACTCTTCGCTGGCGTGGATGTCGCCGAGCATCTCCATGCCTTCGCCGGCATGGGCGGCGGCGGCGGCCACCGCATCGGCGCTGCCGTCGGTACCGATCAGGGCCTGCTCGACGGCAGGCTGGCGTTCGGCTTTGGGGCCGGCGCCGGTGATCGCCACCCGGCATGCCGTCACCTGCCCGTTTTCCATCTTGACATAGGCGGCTGCGCCAACGATAGCATAGCGGCTCGCTGGATGGGGAAACTTGGCATAGGCCGAGCTTTCACCGGGGCCGTGGCTATTGAACGTGATCGAGGTGATAATCTCACCCGGTTCGAGAGCGGTGCTGAGCATATCGGTGAAGAAATCGGCGGCGGCAATCGCGCGCGGGCCGTTGGGGCCTTCGACGTGAATCTGGGCATCAACGGCCAGCACCACTGCGGGTATATCGGCGGCAGGATCGGCATGAGCGAGCGAACCGCCGATTGTGCCGCGGTTGCGCACCTGAATGTCACCAATTAGGCTAACTGCATCGGCCATGGCCGGGCAAGCCTTGGCCAGCGCCGCGTGCTGCTCGATCGCGCTCCACGTCGTCATCGCGCCGATCTCGACCGTTCCGTTGACCTTAATCCCGCGCAGTTCTGCAACCCGGTTGATATCGATCAATACACTCGGCGAGGCGAGGCGAAGCTTCATCGCCGGCAACAGCGAGTGGCCGCCGGCCAAAATCTTGGCATCATCGCCATGCTGCTGCAACAGCGTCAGCGCCTCGGCGAGGCTGGTTGGCGCGTAATAATCGAATGGGGCTGGAATCATAGTTGCTCCCTTATGCGTTACGGCAGGCGCAGGCCAAACTTTACCCGCGCCTGCATTGGACTTGGCTACTTCCCGTGGATAGCGCGCCAGATCCGTTCTGGCGTAGCCGGCATTTGCAGATGCTTGACGCCGAACGGCGCCAGTGCATCAATAATCGCGTTCATCACGCACTGCGCCGAGGCAATCGTGCCCGCTTCGCCGGCTCCCTTTACGCCGAGCGGATTCACCGGCGACGGCGTAACCGTATGATCAGTCTCGATGTGCGGCACCATCGCTGCCGTCGGCACCGCATAGTCCATCAGGGTGCCGGTCAGCAACTGGCCGTCTTCGTTGTAAACGGCGCCCTCATACAGGGCCTGCGCCAGCCCTTGGGCGATGCCGCCGTGAATTTGCCCTTCGACGATCAGCGGGTTGATCTGGTTGCCGCAGTCGTCAACCGCGATATAGCGCAACAGCTTGACATGGCCGGTTTCGGGATCGACCTCGACAATACAGACGTGGGTGCCGAAGGGGAAGGTGCAGTTCGGCGGATCGTAGTAGCTGGTCTCGTCGAGGAACGGTTCCATACCGGGGGGCAGGTTATACGCGACCGCGGCAGCGGCGGCTAGCTCGCCAATCGTCTTGCCCTTGTCGGGTGAACCTTTGACATACGCGCGGCCATTCTCAAACACGATGTCGGCCTCGTTGGCTTCCAGCAGGTGAGCGGCCAGCTTGCGCGCCTTCTCTTTGATCTTATCGACGCTGCGCTTGATTGCCACCCCGCCGACGGCCAGCGAACGCGAGCCGTAGGTGCCGTAGCCGAACGGCGTGCCTTGGGTGTCGCCCCACTGCACTTCGACATCCTCGTAGGGCACCCCCAGCTCGTCGGCCACGATCTGGGCAAAGGTGGTCTCTAGCCCTTGCCCGTGCGGCAACGAACCGGTTGTCACCACCACTTTGCCAGTGAGATGGACACGGACGTTGGCGCTTTCCCAGAGGCCGGCGCCCCAACCTTGACCACCCATCCACGCACTTGGCGCGATGCCGCAAATCTCAACATACGACGAGATGCCGATGCCGAGGTAGCGACCCTGCTGGCGCAGTTCGGCTTGCTGCTTGCGGAACTCGGCGTAGCCAGCGATTTCGAGCGCCTTATTCAAGGCCGGCTCGTAGTTGCCGCTATCGTAGGGCAGCAGACCCAACCCGTTATCGTAGGGGAAGTCTTCGGGTTGGATGAAATTCTTGCGCCGCACCTCCGCCGGATCCATCCCGATCTCGGCAGCGAAGCGATCGACCATGCGCTCGATCAGATAGCTGGCTTCGGGGCGACCGGCGCCGCGGTAGGCATCGACCATCGCCGTGTTGGTATACGCGCCGGTAACGTGGACATACGCTGCCGGAATCTTGTAGACGCCGGTGATAATGCGCCCGTAGAGCGTAGTTGGAATACCGGCGGCCACCGTCGAGAAATAGGCGCCGATATTGGCCCACGTCTTGACGCGCAGACCGGTAATCTTACCGTCGCGGGTGCCGGCCAGTTCGGCCTCGGTGATATGGTCACGTCCGTGCGTTGAATACTTGTAATTCTCGGAGCGGTCTTCGACAAACTTCACCGGACGGCCCAGCTTGCGCGCGGCCCACATCGTGAAGGCCATATCGTTGTAGCAGAAGATCTTCTGGCCGAAACCGCCGCCGACATTGGGCGCAATGCAGCGCAGCTTGGTTTCGGGCACGCCGAAGACGAAGGCGGTCAGCAGCAGGCGATGGACGTGGGGAGCCTGCGAGGTCATCCAGACCGTCCATTCGCCGGTTGTAGCGTCATAGCGCGCAATTGAGCCGCGGGTCTCCATCGGGGTGGGAATCAGGCGTTGGTTAATAATCTCCTCTTTCACCACCACCTCGGCGCTAGCGATAGCAGCATCGGCTGCCGCCTTATTGCCGCACTCCCACTCAAACACGATATTGTTCGGCGCCGCCTCGTGAATCTGGGGTGCGCCGGGTTCGACCGCCTTGCGGGCATCGACCACTGCCGGCAGCGGTTCGTACTCAACTTCAACCGCATCAGCCGCATCGCGAGCAATATAGCGATCCTCGGCTACCACCATCGCCACCGGGTCGCCCACCAGCGCCACCTTATCGACCGCCAGCGCGCGCGGCGGCACCGGATAATTCTTCACCCCAGCCGCCTGCCACGCCGCCGGCATCGGATTGATATCGAGCATATCCTTGCCGGTGAAGACGGCGACCACACCGGGCATTGCCAGCGCCTTGCTGGCGTCAATCGAGACGATCTTTGCGTGGGCATAGGGGCTGCGCACCAGCGCGATGTGCAGCATACCGGGCAGCTTGATATCATCGAGATAATTGCCGTGGCCGGTAATCAGCTTGGGATCTTCCCGGCGCTTCAGCGCCCGCCCAACCAGTCGCTCCTTCATCTCGATAGCAGTCATCCTCGACTCCTCACTAGGTTTGGTGTGAATACCTGCTGGACGGATTAATCAGCGGCTGGCGCGGCTGCCATCTTCTCGGCAGCGTAGCGCACCGCGCGGACGATGTTCTCGTAACCGGTGCAGCGGCAGAGGTTGCCTTCCAGACCGTGGCGGATCTCTTCGTCGGTGGGATTAGGATTACGCTTGAGCAGATCAGCGGCGGCCATGATCATGCCGGGGGTGCAGAAGCCGCACTGGAGACCGTGCTTCTCCCAGAAGCCTTCTTGCAGCGGATGGAGCTGGCCGTCATGGGCGAGGCCTTCGATCGTCGTAATCTCGGCGCCATCGCACTGAACGGCCAGCGTGGTACAAGACTTGACACTAACGCCATTGATATGAACGACGCAAGCGCCGCACTGGCTGGTGTCACAACCAATGTGGGTGCCGGTGAGATTGAGATGCTCGCGCAGGTAATGAACCAGCAGCAAGCGCGGCTCAACCTCGCTGGTGTAGCGAACGCCATTAACCGTGACCGTAATCGTTGTCACTCTCCAACCTCCTCGTTGATTGCGAAGCGAACTACCAATTGGGACGAAATGATCGTACTGGACTAAGACCCTACCAAACTTCCCGTGTTGTGAATGTGGGAGATTGCTCCTTTATCCCCTCCTCATCTATTCCCGCGGAACGCCAGCTCTGCTTTCTGCACGGAGCATAGTGATCAGAGCCGGCGCTCAGATATTTAGCTAGACCGGCGCTGGCCGAGCAGGTAGCCGAGCAAGAAGGCAATAATCACCCACGGCACCCATGGACGCTCCTTCAGAAAATCCTCGACCACGCCGAGGGCGACATCAACCTCGCTTAACCCTTCACCGGCAGGAACGTGGATTGTACGCCGGAAAGCAGGCGTCTCAGCCGGTTCGGGTGCAGGCGGCGGCGTAGCAACTGGTTCGGGTGCAGGCGGCGGCGTGGCGACCGGTTCGGGCGTGGGTGCGGCGACCGGTTCGGGCGCGGGTGCGGCGACCGGTTCGGGCGTGGGTTCGACACTGCCGGCGCGCCGGGCTTCGATCTGGGCGGCGAGCGCCTTTAGGCTCTGCGCAATGAGCGTTTTGGCGGCGCCATCGAGCAGGCGCTGGCCAACACTGGCAATGGTGCCGCCGACGTGTGCCTCACCGCCGTAATCGAGGATCGTCTGGCCGTTTTCTTCACGCAGGGTAATACTGCCCGAACCCTTCAGAAAACCATTGCTCCCCTTGCCATCGACGTGAATCTCATACGACTCAGGCGCCTGAATATTGTCGATCTTCACCCGTCCGCTATACACGCCACGCACGGCTTGGAGACCAATCTTCAGCGTGCTCTCGTATTCGTTTTCGCCAACTTGCTCAAGACGCTGACAGCCGGGAATGGTGCGGGCTAAGACTTCCGGATCATTCAACGCAGCCCACACCTCATCACGGCTAGCCGCAAAGGTGTAATTGCCGGCGATCTTCACACTGACTCCTTGCTGCCCGGTTCACAGATGTTGAGCCGGGCAACCTCTGTAAAAAGACGAGTATGCCTTCCGTTTGCCATGCTCTGCCCAGCAGAACCGGGAGAGCTTGCTTCACACTGGTAGTATACTCGAGATAGTCTTATGCACGTTTAGTTATGGGTTCCATATCTATCGTACTCAGCAGCACAGTCTTTGTCAAGGCAATGTGCGGGTCGAGTTGGTTGCAGTGCGCATTGGGCAGCTATCACCGGTTCTGTAGGGACGAGGACCGAAAACGGGCAAAATTCCTCGCCTAGATACTTGACAAAGCTGCGTTGCATAGTTTATATTAGCAACAACGTACTGGTGTAGGCGACACCAACACGTACCTCAACAACATACACGCACTCATCCAGAGCGGTGGAGGGACCGGCCCGTTGAAACCGCAGCAACCCTCGCATGCGTCGCCGCGTGCGAACGGTGCTAATTCCGGCAGAAGTGTTCTGGAAGATGAGCGACGTGGCAGCGCGGCTTGCCGCAATGATTTCACGCCCTCATCGCACGTTGAGGGCGTTTTTGTTGCCTGCAATTTGGCTCGCTTTGATGAATGCTTGAGGAGGTTGTTCATGTCCGATGCTCCGCGCTTCACCGGTTTCGAGACGCTCGCCCTGCATGCCGGCCAGACCCCTGATCCGGCTACCGGATCGCGGGCGGTACCGATCTATGCCACTACGTCGTACCAATTCAAAGATACCGACCATGCGGCGCGCCTCTTTAACCTGCAAGAGTTTGGCAACATCTACACCCGGATCATGAATCCGACGACCGATGTGTTCGAGCAGCGCATGGCTGCGTTGGAAGGCGGGGTGGGCGCGTTGGCGTTGGCGTCGGGGCAAGCCGCTGAAACGCTGGCGATACTCAATCTGGCCGGCAGCGGCGACAACATCGTCGCCTCGTCGGATCTGTACGGCGGCACCTACAACCTCTTCCGCCATACCTTGCCGAAGCTCGGCATCACGACGCGCTTTGTCGATGCGCGTGACTACGACGGCTTTGCGGCGGCGATTGACGATCGCACCAAAGCCTTCTTCCTCGAATTGGTCGGCAACCCGCGACTTGATGTGCTCGATCTCGAACGGATCGCGGCGATTGCCCACGAGCGCGGCGTGCCGGTGATCGTTGATGCGACGACGGTAACGCCGTACTTGTGGCAGCCGATTAAGCACGGGGCTGACATTGTGATCCACTCGGCGACGAAGTATATCGGCGGGCACGGCACCGCCATCGGCGGGATCATCATTGATAGCGGCAAATTTGATTGGGCGGCGAGCGGGCGTTTCCCCGAATTTACCAACCCCGATCCGAGCTATCACGGCTTAGTGTACACGCAGGCCTTTGGCAATCTGGCCTATATCCTCAAGGCGCGGGTGCAAGGGTTGCGTGATATTGGCGCGGCGCTCAGCCCCTTCAACAGTTTCCTCTTCTTGCAGGGGTTGGAAACGCTGCCGTTGCGCATGGAGCGGCACAGCAAGAATGCGCTGGCGGTGGCCCGCTACCTCAGCGAGCATCCGAAGGTGGCGTGGGTGAACTATCCCGGTCTGCCCAGCCATCCGAGCTACGCGCTGGCCCAGAAGTATCTGCCGCGCGGCCAGAGCGGGATCGTCGGCTTTGGCTTGAAAGGCGGGCGGGTGGCAGGCCGCACCTTCATCGAGCGGCTGCGCCTCTTCTCGCATCTAGCCAACATTGGCGACGCCAAGAGCCTCGCCATCCATCCGGCCACGACGACCCACAGCCAGTTGACGCCGGAAGAGCAGCGGCTGACTGGCGTGACCGATGATTATGTGCGGCTCTCGATTGGCCTTGAGACGATCGACGACATTTTGGCCGATCTCGATCAAGCGCTGGCCGGGACGCCGTCATAATACCTAGCGGGCAGGGCGGCGACAATGGCGTCGCCGCTCTTTCCGGCTGCCCGGCTTCCTTGCAGTCAGGAGAAGACGTAGATGGAAGCATTTGTTCATGCGCCAACCCCAGAGGGGGTTGGCTATGTGCGCACCCAGCGTATGCATTGGACAACACCGCTAACGTTGGCGAGCGGTGCGACGCTGGGCCCGTTGACGCTGGCTTACGAAACGTATGGCGAGCTAGCGCCCGATCGCTCGAATGCGATTCTCATCTTGCACGCCTTATCTGGCGATGCCCACGCGGCAGGGTATCACAGTTCCACCGACCGCAAACCGGGTTGGTGGGATGGCATGATCGGGCCGGGGCGCGCGTTTGATACGAATCGTTATTTTGTGATCTGCTCGAACGTGATTGGTGGTTGTCGCGGCTCGACCGGCCCCTCGAGCCCGCATCCGGCGGATGGCAAGCCGTATGGATCGCGCTTTCCGATCATCACGATCGAAGATATGGTGCGTGCCCAACAACGCTTGATCGATGCGTTGGGGATCGAAACCTTGCTCGCGGTGGCCGGCGGTTCGATGGGTGGGTTTCAAGCCTTAGCATGGGCGGTTGAGTACCCGCAGCGGGTGCGCGGCGCGATCTTGCTGGCTACCAGCGCCCGCTCAAGCCCGCAAACGGTCGCGTGGAACTACATTGGCCGGCGCGCGATTATGGCCGATCCACGCTGGCAGGGCGGTGATTACTACGACGGCGAACCGCCGCGCGACGGGCTGGCAGTGGCGCGGATGCTCGGCCACATCACCTATCTCTGCGAAGAGAAACTGGAGCAGCGGTTTGGCCGGCGCGGCGATCCCGGCACCCTCGATTTGGGGCCGCGGTTCGCCATCGAACACTATCTTGAACACCAAGCGGCCCGCTTCAACGACCGGTTTGACGCCAATTCGTACCTTGTCATCACCCGCGCTATGGATAGCTGGGATCTCGCGGCGCGTTACGGTTCGCTGGCGGCGGCCTTTGATCAAGCGCGGGCGCGGTTCCTCGGTTTGGCCTACAGCAGTGACTGGCTCTACCCGCCGAGCGAGACGTATCAGATGGAGGCGGCAGCCAAAGCGGCGGGCCGTTCGTTTACCACCCACCTGATTGCGACCGATGCCGGTCATGACGCTTTTCTGACTGACCTTGACATGCAGAGCGTATTGATCCGCGATTTCCTTGATCGGTTGGCGGCTGAATAGCGGGAGGAACGCATAAGAAGCCAGTCTTGTAGCCTTCAGTAAGCGCAGTACGGCGTATGTGCCAGTTGCACGAAGCTGTTTACCTCTACACTGGTTTGCGGTAAGATAACAGTGCTCTACATATAGATACCTTTCCGTACCAGCGGGTGAGGGTTCATTGAAACACGCCGTATTGTGGCTCAAGCAATGGTTGTGGTTGCCACCGGCAAGCTGGCAGCGGGTGGCTCTGTTGTTATTGGGCGTGCTGGGGGCCTCAGCTGCGCTCGCCTTGGCATTCGGCGTCGGCTGGTGGTTAGCAGCGTTGGCTGGGTTGGGCGGGATGAGCGTAGCGTTAGCGTGGTATAGCTGGCGTGAGCGCGCGCAGCGAGCCGAGCTGCAACGCCATCTTGTCACCCTTGAGCGTGAATTGGCCGAAGCGCGCGTTGCAGCGACGGTAGCGATGCGGGCCAAAAGCGCATTCTTGGCGAATATGAGCCACGAGTTGCGCACCCCGCTCAATACCATTATCGGCTACAGCGAATTATTGCACGAAGACGCACAGGAAGGCGTCCTCAACCCGGAGCTTGCGACCACTCGCCTCCAACGCATCAGGGAAGCAGCCGGCCAGTTGCTGAGCCTGATTAATGATGTGCTCGATCTGGCCCGGCTCGAGGCTGGCGAGGTGGTGGTGAGCCGGGAACGCTGGCCGCTGGGGTTGCTGATCGACGAAGTGCAAACGGCAATTGCGCCATTGGCGAATGCGCACAGCAACCGGCTGTCGATCGATCTGGCGGTTGATCCGGCGACGATCATCGAGGTCGATCGGGCGAAGGTGCGCCAGATTTTGTTGCACCTCTTGCAAAATGCGGTGAAGTTTACTCGCCAAGGCGAGATCAAATTGGCGGTGGCAATCCGTGATGATGGGGAGGGGCCGGCGGTGCTGAGCCTCAGTGTGAGCGATACCGGCATTGGCATGAGTCGCGAGCAGCTCGATGTGCTGTTTGAGCCGTTCGTCCGCTTTGATGAAGCGTTAACCCAACGCCATAGCGGCGCTGGAATAGGTTTAGCGATAGCCCAGCGGTTGTGCATGGTGATGGGTGGTTCGATTGCAGCAACGAGCCAGCCCGGTAAAGGGTCAGCGTTTTTGGTGACCATTCCGCTCGTTGCTGCTCGCGCACCGTTAGCGATAGCTGTCAATGAACAGTGAACGAACATCTCCATGGCAGATAAACTCAATTCGATGCGCCTGCTCGATCGTCAGCGCATCACGTATACCATTCACGAGTACGATCCAGCAGCGCCGGATGCAGTAGCTGTAGCGGCGGCGATCGGCGTCCCAGCGGCGCAGGTCTTCAAGACGCTGGTCGTGCTCGGCGCCGGCGCGCGGCCAGCCTTGGCGATGGTGCCGGCTGATTGCCAGCTTGATCTCAAACGTCTCGCGGTAGTGGCCGGCGTCAAGCGATTTGAGATGGCGCCCCATGCCGAAGCCGAACGCCTGACCGGGTTGCGGGTGGGTGGCATCGGCGCGCTGGCGCTGACGGCGAAGCGGTGGCCGTCATATCTTGATCAATCGGCGCTGGCGCATCCGATTATCTATGTCAATGCCGGCCAACGCGGAGTGATGATCGGTATTGTCCCATCTGATTTGGTGCGGGTGGTAGGGGCGACCGTAGGAACGATTGCTGCGCAGGTGTCATCGTTGTAGAGCCACCCAGTAAGTGATGGCAGCCGCCTGCTGATTAGTTGCACGGTTGGCTCGTCTGTGCTAGAATAAGGGGCGATGGCGACGTAGCAAAGTGGTAATGCAGCGGTCTGCAAAACCGCCATTCGCGGGTTCGATTCCCGCCGTCGCCTCCAGAGGCATCTACTGACGAGAGGTTGATCGCCTCTCGTTCTTTATTTCGTGGCGTTCGTATGCGTATTCTCTGCACCCTGACCTACTACCGGCCTCATACTAGCGGTCTCACTATCTATGTTGAACGATTGGCCCGTGGCTTAGCCCGGCGAGGGCATCAAGTGACCGTATTGACCTCGCAGTATGATCCGAGTCTGCCAAAAATTGAGATGCGTGATGGGGTACGCGTCGTGCGCGCGCCGGTGCTGGCACGCATCAGCAAAGGCGTGATTATGCCGACCTTCGGCTGGCTCGCTACCCGCCTATCGCTCGAACATGACGCAATGAGTCTGCACTTGCCGCAATTCGATGCGCCGGGGTTGGCCGTGCGCGGTAGGTTGTTGAAGCAGCCGGTGGTGCTGACCTACCACAGCGATCTAAAACTGCCGCCGGGGTTGCTCAACCGGGTGGCAAACCGCGTCGTAGATGTGGCCAATGAGGCAGCGGCGGCGTTGGCGACGCGGATTGTCGCCTATACCCAAGATTTCGCCGATCACTCGCCCTATCTGCGCCGGTGGCGCAACAAAGTGACGATTATCCCGCCGCCGGTGGAGGTGGCTGATGTGTCTGAAGCCGAAATTACCGCATTCCGGCGGCGCTGGAACTTGCAGGGGCCGGTGATCGGCATGGCGGCCCGGCTCGCCTCTGAGAAAGGGGTAGAGGTGTTGCTGGAGGCTTTGCCGCGCATTCTGGCTGTCTACCCAACGGCGCGGGTGTTGTTTGCCGGCCAGCACGAACAGGTGTTGGGTGAAGAAGCGTATGCTCTCCGGTTGGCGCCGCTGTTCGAGCGGTTTCGCGATCACTGGATGTTCCTTGGCACATTGAATGCGCGTGAAATGGCGACCTTTTTCCCGAACCTTGACGTATTGGTTGTGCCATCGCTTAATTCAACCGAAACGTTCGGGTTAGTGCAGGTCGAGGCGATGTTGTGCGGTACGCCGACGGTGGCCAGCAATCTGCCGGGAGTGCGCCAGCCGCCGCTTATGACCGGAATGGGCAAGGTGGTGCCGATTGGTGATGCGGCAGCGCTGGCTGATGCGATCATCGAGATTATTGCCAATCGCGCCGCATATATCCGCCCGCGCGACGAAGTTGCCGCCTTGTTTAGCACCGAGCGCACGGTTGAGGAGTATGAGCGCCTCTTTGCCGAGTTGCGCGACGCTCGTTAGCCGAACGCGGTACAATGATAGTAATCGGGCGTTGATTGCTGATACCGCCCTACTATATCTGCTTCAAGAGCCGTTCTTGCGCCAGATCGATGAAAGGCAGGCGCCTCATAGCGGTCTCTGTAGTTGTTTCGTCTTGCGGAGGCGATATGACTGAGTCGACGATAACAGCCGCCGAGTTAACTGCTGCCGGCAGAGCAGCATTGATTGCCGGCGATACGGTGACGGCGCGCCTGCGGTTTCGTGAGGCGCTGGAAATAGATCCGCATCACGTCGATGCGCTGCTCGGCATGGCGGCGGCGGTGCGGCCCTACCGTGACAAGCGTGAATATCTGTTACGCGCGTTAGCAGTGGAGCCTGACAATAGCGAAGCGCGCGCGACGCTTGAACAGGTTGAGGCACGGTTGGCCGCTGGTGAGTTGCTCGCACCGACTGGGGTGCAGGTGCGCGATCGCGAAGAACCGGCAGTGGCGGTAGAGGCGCCGGCGGCGCCGGTTGAGCCGGCAGTCGAAACATTGGTCTGTTATCGCCATCCGCAGCGCGAAACCGGATTACGCTGCATTAGTTGCGGTCGCCCGATCTGCCCTGAATGCGCGCGGGCGACGCCGGTCGGCCAGATCTGCCCTGAGTGTGCCCGTGAGCGCACGCCAGTCAATTATCAAGTCGAGCCGGCGCAGTTGTTGGCGGCTGGAGTGGTGGCGCTGGTCTATGCGCTGGTGGTAACATTCATAGCCGGGATAGTTATTGGCTGGGCTGGCTTCTTTGGTTTTATTGTCGCATTCTTGTTGGGGCCAATGACCGGCAATGCCCTTTCGCGGGTGGTTGATTGGGCCACCGGGCGCAAGCGCGGGCGCATGCTCATGATTGTGGTGAGTGTAGCGTATGCGTGCGGCTCGTTACCTTACATCGGCTTTATCATCTTAATCGGCGGCTTTCCGTTGGCGCTGCTGTTTTACTCGATTATCGTCGTGACCACCGCTTTAGCATGGTTACGCTGATGACAGTTTTCTTAACCGTGCGTACAGGCTATCTGGCAGTGGTACAATAAAGGCTAAGGCATCCTAATGGATGGCCAACGAATGAGGGGCGGGTGGCAAGGCGCACATCTCCGCATCATGACGCAGCATAGTGGCGCTTCACCCGGCGCTGAGGCAATGGCAGGATAGTTGCCGGTGGCTAGCAGGGGAGGCGTTATGGCGAACGAAGGTCACATGAAGTTAGCGGTGCGCGGTGATAAAAACCCGCTCGATGTGGTTGAGCGCCGGTTGCGCGAACAGATCTTTGGCCAAGAGCGGGCGATCGAGAGTGTGATTCGGGTGCTCAACCGGTCGCGGTTTGGTTTTTCCGCCGGCAATACCCGCCGTCCGCGCGCGACCCTCCTCTTCCTCGGCCCTACCGGTGTTGGCAAGACGGCCACTGCCCGCGCGTTGGCCGAGCTGCTCCGGCCCGATGGCAGCGCCTTTCTCAAAATCGATTGCTCGCTGTTTAGCCAAGGCCACGAAGTGAGCGCCTTGGTGGGTGCGCCGCCGAGTTATGTCGGGCGCGACCAGAAGCCGCTGCTGAACCCCGATATTATCGAGCAAGAGAATAGCGTCGTGCTGTTCGATGAAATCGAGAAGGGCCAGCCTGAGCTATGGAACCTGCTCTTGCAGGTCATGGAGGATGGCGAGATTCTCTTGCTCAACGGCGGCAGGCGGGTGAGCTTTCAGAATAGTATCGTGATTTTCACCACCAATGTCGGCGCGAAAGAGATGGTTGATTTTCTCGACCGGCGCACGATCGGGTTCCGCACGCCGCATAAAGACGTGGAAGCGACTGGGCGCGAAATTTATCAGATCGGGTTTGAAGCTCTGCAGAAGGTGTTTCAGCCAGAGTGGATCAACCGGCTTGATGAAATCATCGCCTTCCGCCCGCTCTCGGCGGAAACGCTCAGCCAAGTGTTTGATCGCATGATTGCCGAGTGCAATCAGCAGTATTTGCGATACGCGGTGCAGTTGCGCGTCACGCCAGCCGCCAAAGAATACCTGCTTACCAAAGGGTTTGACTCGCGGTTTGGCGCGCGGCCATTGCGCCAGCGCATTCTAAAAGATATTGAAGCGCCGCTAGCCGATTTGCTGGCGTCGGGCGGCATTCCTCCCGGCAGCATGATTGAATTGCGCTACACAGGGGTTGATCTGCACGGCCAAGCGTTGCAATTCTACTACGATGAAGCGCCGGAATTGATCGAGCGGGCTGAGGAGTTGCGCCAGCACGAGTTGCAGCGGTTGGCGGTCGGCCAGAGCGATGGCCCGCAACCGCCGAGCATTAGCCTGACCCACGAGCGGAGCAACGCCGCCGAAGGCGGGATCTTTACCACCCGCGGCCCGCGCGCCACGCCGCGCCGCGACCCGCGTGATGGCAGGTAGGAGGCGCAAAGGCCGGACTAGTCAACGCAAAGACGCAGAGGCGCTATAGAGCCGGACGGCTGTCCGGCTCTCACAACGCACGGGGTTTTTAAGGGGAGGAATGTGTGCTGGCAGCCATATCTGAACATCTAAAAAACCTTCGCGTCTTAGCGCCTTTGCGTTAAGATTTCTCTGCGTCTTTGCCCCCTCTGCGCCTTTGCCTCGTTTGCGGCTGCTTACGGCGCGTTTGGATTGGGCCGGCGCGAAACCGAGAGATCAGGTTCGGCTCCGTCAGCCAAAGGGCGCTTGAGCAGGAGATAACTGCGGCCCGGCATCACCGCTTGCACCCCACACACTTCCCAGCCGTCAGCGCCTAACCCATTGAGAAAGCGACGGGCAAAGCCGGTATTGCGCTCACCCGCTTCGGGATAGCTCTCTTGCCCCTCGACCGAGACGCGCTGCCACGCCTCGACAAACACGACTTTGTACTCCCAACGCATACCATGCTCCTTTTGGTGTGATGCGGCGGGTGGCCGTGGCGCCGGCCCCCGTCGCTGCCGCTGTGCCCCGGTCTGCCGGGCACATGGGTAGTGTAGAATCGATTTCACGTAATGTCAATTACAAAATTACACCTCTTGCAAGATGGTCACTCTTTGGTGGGGGCAATGCTGCCGGAATTAAAAAAGTTTTTGGCTTTTTTATTGACAATAGCTTGAAATGCTGGTAGACTACACCGTAGTAGTTCGGAGTAGTGCGACTATGGAAATCTCACGGTATCCGTCCGATAGTCCAGCCGGCATCATCTTGCGCTACTTGCAGCGCCATGCGCGGGCGACCGTCAAAGAGCTGGCCGATCTGCTCGGCGTCAGTACGACGGCAGTGCGCGATCACCTTGTGCATCTGCAAGCCGAAGACATGGTTGAGGTGACGAGCGAGCGCAATGGGCCGGGCCGTCCGCGGTTAGTTTATTCACTGTCTGCAAAGGCGCAAAAGTCGTTCCCCAAGCAGTACGATCGCTTAATCAGCAGCCTCCTGCGCGAGCTGATCGAGCTAGAAGGCGAGGGGAAGGTTGAGCAGTTGCTCGATCGGGTCAGCCAACGGCTGGCAAGCGAGTACGCCGACCGGATGGCCGGCAGTGATGTGGCGGCTCGTCTTAACGAGTTGCGCGCGTTGCTGGAACAGCGCGGCGTGCCGGCTGAGATTGATCCCGAAGGGGACGTGCTGCGTCTCTTCGCCTGCCCGTTCTACGATGTGGCAGCCGATCATCCTGAAGTCTGCTCAATGGAGCGGCGCATGATCGAGTATGTGCTAGGCGAGAAGCTCGTACTCGAAGATACCATCCGGGCGGGGGCGCATAATTGCCGTTTCGTCTTGCGCCCAAACGATATTCCGCTCACGGTAGCGCCATCGGTTGCTGATTCTGATGCTAAGGTTTAGGTTTGTTCTGCTTTGTTTAATGAGGAGCACATGAGCAACGATCTGATCATCAAAGATCTCTATGCGCGGATCGGTGACAAAGAGATCCTGCGCGGCGTCAATCTGACGGTGCGGCAAGGCACCATTCATGCGATTATGGGCCCGAACGGCAGCGGCAAGAGCACCTTGTCGTATATCATTGCCGGCCATCCTTCGTATGAAGTGACCGGTGGCGAGATTTGGTACAAGGGCCATAATCTGCTTGAGCTAGAGCCTGATGAGCGCAGCCGGCTGGGTGTTTTCCTCGCCTTCCAATATCCGGTGGCGGTGCCGGGGGTGACGGTGGCGAATTTCTTGCGCTCGGCGATCAATGCGCATCGTGCTGAGGAGGGCAAGGATCCGAAGGAAACGGCGATTCCGGCAGCCGAGTTCCGTAAGCTGCTGCGCGAAGGTTTCAATATGCTGGATATGGACGAGAGCTTCGCTCGCCGCTACCTCAACGATGGCTTCAGCGGCGGCGAGAAGAAGCGGCTGGAGATTTTGCAGATGATGTTGCTCAAGCCTTCGATGGCGGTGCTCGATGAGACCGACTCGGGGCTTGATATTGATGCACTGCGGATTGTAGCCAATGGCGTCAATCGTTTGGCCGGTCCCGAGATGGGCGTGTTGGTGATTACCCACTACCAGCGCCTGCTCAACTACATCAAGCCCGATGTGGTGTCGGTAATGATGGATGGCCGCATCGTCCGCGAGGGCGGCCCCGAATTGGCGCTTGAGCTGGAGGAGAAGGGTTACGACTGGCTCCGCGAGGAGCTGACCGGTGCGGCCTAAGGGAGATGCGCATGACAACGACATTGCCAACCCTGAATGAGATCAGCGCCGAGATGGTCGTGGCTCGTTCGCAGGCAGCCGGCGAACCGGCGTGGCTCACTGAACGGCGGCGCGAGGCGTGGACGGCGTTTGCCCAGATGAACCCCCCGGAGTGGCGGCGCACCGATCTGAGCAAGCTTGACCCGACCACGATCGCTCCTTCCGATGGCGTCCATGCGACTGCGATCCAGTGGGATCCAGAACTGGCGGCGCAAGGCGTCGTCTTTACGACGCTGGCGGCGGCGCTGCATACCCACGAGGCGCTGATTCAGAAGTATCTGGATACGGCGGTTGAGCCGTTGAAGCATAAATTTAGCGCGCTGCGGGCGGCGCTCTGGCAAGATGGCGCCCTGCTCTATGTGCCCAAAGGTGTGGCGATTGAGGTGCCGCTGCGCTTGATTTACACCCTCGCGGCTGATGGCGTGGCAATTTTTCCGCGCACGCTGGTCATCGTCGAACCGCAAGCCAGCGTGACTTTGATCGAGGAGTTTACCTCGCCTGATCTGCGCGCGGGGTCATTCGCCGGCCCGATCACCGAGCTGTTCGTCGGTGATGGCGCGAGTGTCCGCTTTGTCAGCATCCAGCATTGGGGCAGCGGGGTCTACCATCTGGGCGGCCAGCGCGCGATCCTTGCCCGCGATGCTAATCTCGAATGGACTTCGATCCAATTGGGCGGGCAGGTGCAGCATATCGAGGCTGAAACGACCCTCGTAGGCAATGGTTCGCGCCTCAATTGGCTGGGAGCGACCTTTGCCGCTGATACGCAGCATCTGGTGATTGCGCCGTGGATGCGCCACGTCGGCCACAATTGCGAGAGCTTCATGCAGTTTAAGACGGTGGTCAACGATACCGCGTACAGCGTGTTCGATGGCATGATCAAGATCGAGCACGAGTCGGCGGCGACGAGCACTCGCTTGGAAGAGCATGCGCTGCACCTTAGCCCCAAGGCGCGCAACGATAGCATTCCCGGCCTGATGATCAGCACGAACGATGTGCTGAAGGGCGGGCATGCCTCGACCAGCGGCGACATCGATCAAGAGCAGCTCTTCTATATGCAGACCCGTGGTATTCCACGCGCCGAAGCGCAGCGGATGATCGTGATGGGCTTCTTTGAGCCGGCGCTGGAGACGGTGCCGCTGGAGGAGCTGCGGGCGGAGTTGACGGCTGAGATTGCAGCCAAGATTTGATTGCAATCGCGTGGAGTGCGGTAGTGAGACTGCCGCACTCCCAATAGAGCGCTGCTCGGCAGGTTTGTGGGCTAGAGCCTAACGCAGGCTAAGGAATCAGTCCATTACTCTCGGTTCGTTGTTATGTGGTTCGCCGTGCGATGGGCGAGGGAAGCGCCTCGCCAGTGCGTCTGGCGTCCGGTCGCTGGCCGGCGTGCAGATAAGGTGGAGCTATGGCGACACTGTCACAGTTTGACGTGATTACGCTGCGGCGCGATTTTCCGATCCTCCATCAGGAGGTGCATGGCAAGCCGCTGGCGTTTCTCGATAGCGCAGCCTCGTCGCAAAAGCCGCGGCGTGTGATTGAGGCGCTGGAAGATTATTACCGGCGCTACAATGCCAACGTTCACCGCGGTGTCTATCGCCTGAGCGAGGACGCGACCTTTGCCTACGAGCGCGCACGCGGCAAGTTGGCCCGCTTGATCAACGCGCCGAGCCAGCGTGAAGTGATCTTTGTGCGTAACACCACCGAGGCGATCAATCTGGTTGCCTATTCGTGGGGCAGCGCTAACGTTCGGGCCGGCGATCGCATTCTGCTCACGATGATGGAGCACCATTCCAACATCGTGCCTTGGCAGTTGCTGGCCCAGCGCACCGGCGCCGAGTTGGTCTATCTGCCGTTTGATGGTCAGGGTCGCTTGGTGTTAGACGATCTCGACCGTCTGCTCGATGAGCGGGTCAAGCTGGTTGCTTTTACCCATCAATCGAACGTCTTCGGCACCATCAATCCGGTGGAAACGATCGTGGCGCGGGCGCGGGCGGTTGGCGCGCGGGTGTTGCTCGATGCGGCCCAGAGCGTACCGCACATGCCAGTTGATGTGCAGGCGCTAGGGGTTGATTTTCTCGCCTTCAGCGGGCATAAGATGTGCGGCCCGACTGGCGCCGGCGTGCTGTGGGGGCGGCGCGAGCTGCTCAACGCAATGCCTCCTTTCCTCGGCGGCGGCTCGATGATCGATCTGGTGGAGCTGGATCACAGCACCTTTGCCGCAGTACCGGCCCGCTTCGAGGCCGGAACGCCAGCGATTGGCGAGGCGATTGCGCTTGGTGAAGCGGCAGATTATCTGCAAGAGGTGGGGTTGGCGGCGATCCACCACCACGAGCAGGAGTTGACGGCGTATGCGCTGGAGCGATTGGCTGAGGTGCCGGGTCTAACCGTCTATGGGCCGCCGGCAGGGCCGGATCGGGGTGGCGCGGTGAGCTTCTCGCTCGAAGGGGTGCATCCGCATGATGTGGCCGCCATCCTCGACCAAGAGGGGGTGGCGGTGCGGGCCGGCCATCACTGCACCCAGCCGTTGCACCGGGTGCTGGGAGTGCCGGCGACGACGCGAGCGAGTTTCTATCTCTACAACTTGCCCGAAGAGATCGACCGGCTCGTGGCGGCGCTGCGCAAGGCGCGCCAGATCTTTGCCTGAACCACAGCGAGTTATGGCTATGGATGACATCTATCGCGAACAGATTCTCGAACATGCCCGTCATCCGCGTAACTATGGCCACTTGCCGGCGCCGACGGTGGTGCGTGAAGAGCGTAACCCGCTCTGCGGCGATCAGATCCGGCTTGAGTTGGCCATCGCTGACGATGTGATCACCGATGTACGCTTTACCGGGCGCGGCTGCGCGATTAGCCAAGCTAGCGCCTCGCTGCTCACCGAGGCGATCAAGGGGAAACCGGTCGCCGAGGCCAAGCAGTTTAGTAAGGATGATTTGCTCGAGATCATCGGGATACCGCTGACCCATAATCCGACCCGGCTCAAGTGCGCACTGCTTTCACTCAAGGCGCTCAAAGCCGGTCTGTATGGGGTGGGTCAAGAGGATGAAGAGATATAAGTGGCGTCGATCATACTAGCAAAGGAGAGAAACAGTGGTCGCTGAAGCGGTCAATTTGCAGTTTGACTACTCGCGCTATGGCTTCCGGCAGGAAGAGCGCTATGTCTATAAAGCGCCTAAAGGTTTGAACGAGCGCATTGTGCGCGAACTTTCCGGCATGAAGGGCGAGCCGGAGTGGATGTTGAAGCGGCGGCTGCGCGCGCTCGAGATTTTCAACAAGAAGCCGACGCCGCTGGTCGGCACGTGGGCCAACCCAGAACTGGCCGAGCTGAATTACGATGACATTCACTACTTCGTGCGCGCTAACGAGCGCCCGCAGACTGACTGGGATGCGGTGCCGCCGGAGATCAAGAATACTTTTGAGCGGCTGGGCATTCCCGAAGCCGAGCGCAAGTTCCTCGCCGGCGTCGGCGCGCAGTATGAGTCGGAAGTCGTCTACCACTCGCTGCGCGAAGAGTGGGCTAAGCAAGGCGTGATCTTCCTCGATACCGACACCGCGCTGAAAGAGTACCCTGAGTTCTTCAAGGAGTACTTCGGCACTATTGTGCCGGCGGCTGACAACAAGTACGCTGCGCTCAACACCGCGGTCTGGTCGGGCGGCTCGTTCGTCTACGTGCCGAAGGGGGTCAAGGTCGATATTCCGCTGCAAGCCTACTTCCGCATCAACGCCGAGCGCATGGGCCAGTTCGAGCGCACACTGATCATCATTGATGAGGGCGCCGAAGCGCACTACATCGAAGGGTGTACCGCGCCGATCTACAGCACCAACTCGCTCCACTCGGCGGTGGTCGAGGTGATTGTCAAGAAAGGCGGCAAGTTCCGCTACACCACCATCCAGAACTGGGCCAACAATATCTTCAATCTAGTCACCAAGCGGGCGGTGGCTTACGAAGAGGCCAGCATGGAGTGGGTGGACGGCAATATCGGCTCGAAGCTGACCATGAAGTACCCGTCGGTCTACCTGATGGGCCGCAAAGCGCGCGGTGAGGTGCTCTCGGTGGCGTATGCCGGTCGCGGCCAGCACCAAGACGCCGGCGCCAAGATGGTGCATCTTGCGCCAGAGACGACCTCGCGCATCACCAACAAGTCGGTGAGCAAAGACGGTGGCAAGACCACCTACCGCGGTCTGGCCAAAGTCGCGCCGGGGGCGTATGGCGCCAAGATCAACGTCAACTGCGACGCGCTGATCCTCGACGAGAAGTCGGCCTCGGACACGATCCCGTACATCGAGATCGAGGAGGATCGCTGCACGCTGGCCCACGAAGCAACCGTTGGCCGCATCGGCGCCGAGCAGCTCTTCTACCTGATGAGCCGCGGTATTTCCGAGTCGGATGCGCTCTCGATGATCGTGCTTGGCTTCATGGAGCCGTTCACCCGTGAGCTGCCGATGGAGTATGCGGTCGAGCTGAACCGCCTGATCCAGCTTGAGATGGAAGGGTCGGTCGGCTAAGAGCGTGGTGTAGGGGTGAGAGAGACGAGCGCTCCCATGCATTGGGGGCGCTCTGTTGTTGGGCAACGTATGGGCGGAGCGCCGCTTTGCCCGTACCAGTGGAGAGGCATGGGCAGAGCGTCGCTCTGCCCATACATAGAGGAGCAAATCATGATTGACGTATGCGATGTCAACGAGGTGCCGGTGGGGGGTGGGCGCGCGTTTACGATTGCGGGCCGCCGGATTGCGATTTTTCGGGTGGCGGAAGGTGAAGTCTACGCGATCGATGACCGCTGTTCGCACGACGAAGCTTCGCTGAGCGAAGGCGATGTTGATCTCGACGAGTTGTGCGTCGAGTGTCCAATGCATGGTTCGCTGTTCGATCTGCGTACCGGCAAGCCGCGCACGCTGCCGGCGTTTACGCCAGTCGCGACCTACCGCAGCGAAGTGCGCAATGGCCGGATATTTGTTGAGTTTTCAGCGTAAGAACTTGACTAATAGATCGAAACGCGCTACAATGGCAGTATCAAGAAGCTGCTGCGGCTAAGCGGAGGTTGCTATGAGCGGTTATGCCCATCCTGAAGCGCTGGTCGAGACCCAGTGGGTTGCTGACCACTTAAACGATCCTAACGTCCGCATCGTAGAAAGCGATGAGGACTTGCTGTTGTACGAGACCGGCCACATTCCCGGCGCGGTCAAGATTGACTGGGTGCAGGATCTGAACGATCCGGTGGTGCGCGACTATCTTGATTCCGAGCGGTTTGCGGCGCTGATGCGCGCCAAAGGCATTAGCAACGACACCACCGTCGTACTTTATGGCGACAAGCATAACTGGTGGGCGACGTATGCATTCTGGGTCTTCAAGCTGTTCGGCCACCGCGATGTGCGGATCATGAACGGCGGGCGGGCGAAATGGATCGCCGAAGGTCGCCCGCTCACCCGCGAGGTGCCGTCGTACCCCCCCGGCAACTACGTCGCTCCACCGCGTG
The DNA here is from genome assembly GCA_030550625.1 of Chloroflexota bacterium. Classification (GTDB taxonomy): domain Bacteria; phylum Chloroflexota; class Chloroflexia; order Chloroflexales; family Chloroflexaceae; genus Chloroflexus. The sequence goes on from JAUQOZ010000052.1 coordinate 70,025, forward strand.
ATGACTCGCGCATCCGCGCCTTCCGCGATCAGGTGCTGGAGTTTGTCCGCCAGCGCAAGGGGGCGCTGGTTGATGTGCGCAGTCCGCAGGAGTATACCGGCGAGCGCACCCACATGCCTGATTATCCACAAGAGGGCACGCTGCGCGGCGGCCATATCCCGACTGCGGTGAACATTCCGTGGGCGAAGGCGGTGAACGAAGACAGCACGTTCAAGAGCCCTGAAGAGCTGCGCGAGCTGTACGCCTCGCAAGGGATTACCCCCGACAAGGAGGTGATCGCCTACTGCCGGATCGGCGAGCGCAGCAGCCATACGTGGTTTGTGTTGACCTACTTGCTTGGCTATCCGCAGGTACGCAACTACGACGGGAGCTGGACGGAGTGGGGCAATAGCGTCGGTCTGCCGATCGAGAAGAACGTGTAGTGGTGCCAACGAGCAAGGGAACGAATAAACGGATGCATATCGTGCGGGACAAATACTTTTATAATGTTCTAGCCATTCGTTTATTCGTTCCCACGATGCAAGAACTCGTTGACACCTATGACTCACTTAGACATCATTGATCGCCTGCTCGATCACTACCGGCGACCACGCCACTATGGCGAGCTGGCCGATGCGGTAGCGTACACTATGGGCGTGCCTGAGTGCAGCGATACGCTCACCGTCTATCTGCGCGTTGCGCCAGACGGTCGCCTTGAGGCGCTGCAATTTACCGGCCAAGGGTGTAGTGTCAGCATGGGTACGGCCTCGATCGTCATGGAACAATTGCAAGGGGCAACCCTCGCCGATCTGCTGGCGCTCGATGAAGCGGCAGCGGTAAACATTGTCGGCGCTGAGATTATGCAAGCACGGCCCCGTTGCGCAACGCTGGTGTTCAGTGCGCTCAAGGCGGCAGCCCGGCTGATTGACCTTCCGGCGGATAGGTGAAGGCAATGGCGCCACATAATGGTATGCGGCAGTGAAACTGACGCACGTTACAACGAGCCCGTCGCTAGACCATGCCGGATAGATTGCGCCCACATTACCTTGCACGAACGGCGCACGCGAGAGCGAGCCAACCTTATGACAGAACTCCTTGATCTGATCGGCCATACGCCGCTACTGCCGCTCCACCGCGCGCTCGATCTGCCAGCGGGAGTCGAACTGTACGGCAAAGCGGAATGGTACAACCTCGGCGGTTCGGTAAAAGATCGGCCTGCGCTCTGGATGATTCGGGATGGTGAGCGGCGCGGTTTGTTGCGTCCGGGAATGCGGATTGCCGACGCAACGAGCGGCAATACTGGCATTGCGTATGCTACAATTGGCGCGGCGCTGGGGTACGGAGTGACGCTCGCGATGCCAGCCAATGCCAGCCTTGAGCGGCGGCGGATTTTGCGCGCGCTCGGCGCCGAGCTGATCCTCACCGATGCGGCGGAGGGCATGGATGCAGCAATTGCCGCAATCCGGGCATTGGTGGCCGAGCATCCTGATCGCTACTTTTACCCCGACCAATACAGCAACCCGGCTAACCCGCAAGCCCATTACGAGACGACTGGGCCTGAGATTTGGCAGCAAACCGATGGGCGTATCACCCATTTTGTGGCGGCCTTAGGCACCAGCGGCACCTTTATGGGCACAAGCCGGCGTTTGCGCGAATACAATCCGGCTATTCGCTTGATAGCCGTGCAGCCTGACAGCCCGTACCACGCCCTTGAAGGCGTGAAGCACATGGCTTCAACTAAGTTCGTGCCGGCGATTTACCGGCCCGAACAAGCTGACGCCATCCTTGAAGTGCGAAGCGAAGATGCGTTTGCGATGGCGCGCTGGCTGGCGCGGCGAGCCGGTTTGTTAGTCGGTATCTCGGCGGCGGCCAATGTGGTCGCGGCAGCGCGGGTGGCCCGTGAAGCTGGGCAGGGGGTGGTGGTGACCATCCTGTGCGATAGCGCCAATCGTTATCTCAGCGAACGGTTTTGGGAAGAGCCGGGGTTTGCGGAAGGGGCGGGGATTTGACCCGCAACGGTCATTGCGCGGGCGCAGCCTTATCATCATTGCGCGGGTGCGCAGCCCTCCTGTCATTGCGAGGGCGCGAAGCGCCCGAAGCAATCTCCCGCTTCAGCGGGCGGAATGCCTGAGCGGGGTGATCCCGTGCGCGGAGGGGATGGCTTCGCTGCCTGCGTCAGCTCGCAATGACAAGGGGGAGCGGGAGGAATGGCTGAGCGGGATGGTACCGTGCGCGGAGGGGATGGCTTCGCTGCCTGCGTCAGCTTGCAATGACAAGGGGGAGCGGGAGGAATGGCTGAGCGGGATGGTACCGTGCGCGGAGGGGATGGCTTCGCTGCCTGCGTCAGCTTGCAATGACAAGGGGGAGCGGGAGGAATGGCTGAGCGGGATGGTACCGTGCGCGGAGGAGATTGCTTCGCCGCCTGCGGCGGCTCGCAATGACAAGCGGGGCGGGCGGGAGAAATGGCTGACTGATACAGGTACAACACGAGCAAGGTGGTTATGACCCTGATACTGCCGGCGAAGGCAGTGGCGGCAATAGTCGCCCATGCCGAAGCGACCTATCCTGACGAATGCGTTGGTTTGCTGGTGGGAACGCTCAACGGCGAGCAGAAGACGGTTTTACAGGTGGTGACGCTCGAAAATCGCTGGAGCGGGCAAGTGCAACTAGCGCCAACCGATGATCCTACCTCGCGGCGCGATCGGTTCTATCTCGACCCCCGCGATTATCTGCGCGCCGAACGTGCCGCTCGCGCCGCCGGATACGAGATTATCGGCTGTTATCACTCGCATCCTGACGCCGATCCAATACCCTCGGAACGTGACCGGATTGGTGCGCAGGCAATTGGTGGTTCAGGCTTTTCATTTGTGATTCAGGCGATTCGCAATGGCGTGGCTGCTGAACTGACATCTTGGCTGTTGGTGAATGAAGGGGTACGCTTCATTGCGGAGGAAGTGCAGATCGCGCCGGTTGAATAAGCAATGTCATAGCACTCGGCAGAGTTTGAAGATAAAGGAGCGTCATCTATGGCGGTAACGGTAACGATCCCAACGGCGCTGCGCCAGTATGCCGGCGGCAACGCGAGCGTCAGCCTTGAGGCCAGTGATGTCGGCAACCTGATTCGCGGGTTGGTTGAACTCTACCCCGCGTTAGGCCGCCATCTGCTCGACGATCAAGGCCGGCTGCGCAGCTTTGTCAATCTGTACGTTGGTGATGAGGATATTCGCTACCTTGATGGGGAAGCGACCCTCTTGCGCGACGGCGATACGGTCAGCATTATCCCGGCAATTGCCGGTGGAGGACGGCTATGAGCGAGGTGACTCTCTCGAACGAAGAGATTGCCCGGTATTCGCGCCATTTGATTATGCCTGAGGTGGGTATGGCCGGGCAGCGCCGGCTCAAGCAGGGCAGCGTGCTGCTAATTGGCACCGGCGGGCTTGGTTCGCCGCTGGCGCTCTATTTGGCGGCGGCAGGGGTCGGCCATATCGGGTTGGTGGATTTTGACGTGGTTGACGCCTCGAACCTTCAGCGCCAGATCGTCCATGGCACCAGTACGGTTGGCGTTGCCAAGACCGAGTCGGCCAAGCGCCGGTTGCAGGATCTTAATCCGTATATCGAAATCACTACCTACGAAACCCAGATCACCTCGCAGAACGCGCTAGATTTGATGCGGCCCTACGATGTCATTGTTGACGGCACCGACAATTTTCCCACCCGCTATTTGACCAACGACGCCTGCGTGCTGCTGGGCAAGCCGAACGTCTACGGCAGCATCTTCCGCTTTGAAGGGCAAGCCACGGTCTTTTCGGCGCGCGATGGCGGGCCGTGCTACCGTTGCCTCTACCCCGAACCGCCGCCGCCGGGGTTGGTGCCGAGCTGCGCCGAGGGTGGCGTGCTAGGGGTGTTGCCGGGCGTGATCGGTACCATCCAAGCCACAGAAGTGATAAAATTGCTCACAGGCATCGGCGAGCCGTTGATTGGCCGGCTGTTGCTCTACGATGCGCTGGCGATGCGCTTCCGCGAGCTCAAGCTGCGCCGCAACCCGTCATGCCCGGTCTGCGGTGATCATCCAACGATCACTGAGCTGATCGACTATGAGCAGTTTTGTGGTCTTGTAGAGGAGCCTACGTTGTCGAACCAATTTGAGATTACGCCCCGCGAACTGGCGGAATGGCTGGAGCGGCCCGACCGCCCCTTCTTGCTCGATGTCCGTAACCCCTATGAGGTGGCGATTGCCTCGATCCCCGGCACCGATAAGCTGATCCCGATTGATCAGTTGCCCGAACGGATCAACGAACTCGACTCGGCGCGCGAGATGGTTGTCTACTGCCGCAGTGGCGCGCGCAGTGGCCGTGCGGTCGAATTGCTCAAGAGCGTGGGGTTCCGCAAGGTGAAGAATCTGGTTGG
>JAUQOZ010000129.1 GCA_030550625.1 Chloroflexota bacterium
TATCGCCCTGCGCGCAGCGCCCCTCTCCCGCCGTGAGGTGGGAGAGGGGGTTGGGGGGTGAGGGGCATAGCCACAAAGAGACGCAAAAGACACAAAAACCATATTTTGCGGCTTCTGTGTCTTTTTGTGGCCATTCCCGGTTACGGCAGGGGCGGAGGTGGTATTTGGAGTGCGGCAGTTTGACTGCCGCAGTTCATAAGGAAGGGCCAAGCGTATCGCCCTGCGCGCAGCGCCCCTCTCCCGCCGTGAGGTGGGAGAGGGGGACGGGGGGTGAGGGGAAATAGCCACAAAGAGACGCAAAAAACACAAACATTTTTGTGGCATTTGTGTCTTTTTGTGGCCATTCCCGGTTACGGCAGGGGTGGATTATCCATCGGAGGCTAACAACGAATGATCAATCGCGCAACTATCCACCGGCGCACCGTGGTCAAAATTCGCGATGGGCGCTGGCGGCACGAAAAAGATGTAATTGTGGTCGAAGAGCCGCTTGAGATTCGGCTGGCTTTGCCCGGCACTGCACGCGCCATCGCGCTCGCGACCCTGATGCGCACGCCGGGAGCCGATGTTGAGCTAGCCGCCGGCTTTCTCTTCAGTGAAGGTCTGATTCGCGACCGCTACGACATCAACACCATCCGCTACTGTGTTGAGGCTGAACTCGACGATGAGGCGCGGTTCAATACCCTCATCGTCACGCCCCGGCCCGATCTCGAACTCGATCTCGAGCAAGCCCGCCGGCTGTTTTTCGTCTCGTCGTCGTGCGGGGTGTGCGGCAAGGCCTCACTCGAAGCGTTGCGCTTGCGCGGTTGCGCACCGCTGACCGATGACCCGCCGGTGCGGATCACATGCGCAGCCTTAGCCGGGCTTGACGGTGCGCTGCACCAAGCGCAAGACCTCTTTGCCCGCACTGGCGGTTTGCATGCGGCCGGTCTGTTTGCTGCTGATGGCCGGCTGTTAGCGCTGCACGAAGACATTGGCCGCCACAATGCGGTCGATAAACTGATCGGCGCGCACCTGCTTAATGGCCAGCTTGATCTTCTGCGCCAATCGGTGTTGCTGGTCAGCGGGCGAGCTAGTTTCGAGATCATGCAAAAGGCGCTGATGGCGCGTATTCCGGTGGTGGCCGCTGTCGGCGCGCCATCGGCGCTAGCAGTAACGTTAGCCCAGCATTTCAACATGACCCTGATCGGCTTCCTGCGCGGCGCCTCGTGCAATATCTACGCCGGGGCCGAACGAGTCATTGCCCCGGCGTAACGAAGCTACACGTTCACGCAATCGTGCGCGCCATCCGCCGCCGCACCGCGTAGAAAACGGCGAGGAAGTTGTAGGCCATGTGGAATAGATACGTGAACGGTAACAGGACAAACAGGGTTAAACCGAGCAGGGCATGGAAGTAGACAATGCCGGGCACGATGTGCAAACGGGCCAGCAGCTCCGTCCAGATAATGCAGAAGATAATTGTGCGGATCACGACTCGATCCCACGGCAAGCGGCCCGGCGTGCGAATACCTTTTGAGGCGTGATCGATGTCACCCACCACAGCGCCGCTCCACTTGCGCAGCAGTGCAAACATCAGGTGCAGATTACCGGCCACGGCAAAGGCCACCGCCACCCATGTAATGCCGATGAAGTAGGGGGCGAAGCTACCAAACAGGAAGTGGGCCTGCAGCGCCTCGCCATTGCCGAAGATGATCGCCAGCAAGTTAGCCGGCGAATAGTTGTAGCTCACTTCGGCATGCGCCGCCACGTCTGGCACTGGCCGGCCAAGCAGGATATTGGCGAAGACGATCAAGGCCGAGATGCTGTAGCCGATCACTTCAGTAATAATCGCCACGTGGTACAGCAGGTAGCCGCGCCCCCACGTTGGGTTGGCACGGCGGTAGAAATGCTTGAAGGGGCCGAAGAGCACCGCATTCAGGGCCTCGAAGAAACCTAACCGGCGCGGCGGCGACACAAAGGTCGGTGACACGCCGTGCGGATGGCGTTTCGTGACCAGCGCCATCGCAAACCGGCCCAACCGCAACCCCACTCCCACCACAAAGATCGCCACCGCCACCGGCGCGATTGCATTCAACAGTTCAATCATCACACACCTCCTCAGCGGTATGGTAGGTATTGGTTTTTCCACACTTCTTTGGCGCGCGGGCCGCAGGCCTGTTATCGTTTTCCGATAGGCGTCTGCTGTACGGGTGCAGTGTCTGCTTGTCATTGCGAGCCGCCGTAGGCGGCGAAGCAATCTCCTGCGAGCAAGTGAGCAACACCCTAAATGATTGCTCGCGTTGATAGGCGATTGCTGCAGACGTTGCACGTTCTCGCAAATAACAGACGCTATCTTGACCTGAAAGCCGCAGGCCCGCCGTCATTCTTTGCCTGCTCGTGCGAGCGGTAGTGCGCGGCGCCCAATCCTCCTTTGCTTACTCCCTCCCCCAGCGGGGAAGGGTTGGGGTGGGGGCAAAGACCACCCTGCTTCCAGCAAGGGAGGATTGGGGTGAGGGCAAAAACTACCCCCTCCCGCCCCCAATGGTCGCATCGACCCTACCGGCAGCACTCCGGGTCGAGCGCCATCTCACGCAGCGCGCGCAACTGCTCATAGACCTGCGGATGGTCTTTGCTAAACCGCTTGACGATATCGTCCTTCTCCAGCCAATCGAGCAAAGCCGGGAAGTCAGGCTGCTGCATCAGCGTCGCCATCTGGCCTTCAATACTATGTTCGATAAAGAACTCGCGGTCACGGTTGCGCAGCTCGGCGGGCACCCGCATCCGATCAAGTTCGCCCCGCTTGGCCAGCGCTGGTTCCATTGCCGCGTAGACCACCTCAAACAGCACCAGCGCCATGCGCTCGCCGGTGGGTGAGAGGTTATAGGTCTGGCAGGTGTCTTCTAGTGACAACGTGCAAACCACGCATGGCGACGTGACATAATCGGCGCCGGTGGCGCGGATCTGGTTCGCTTTCAGCACCGAAATCTTGCGGCGCAGGTTAGTGTTCTCAGGCAAGCGCATACCGCCGGCGCCGCCATTGCAGCAATAGTTGTGTTCGCGGTTGGGGGTCATCTCGATAAAGTTATCGGTGACAAGGGTCAGCAGCTCGCGGAAGAGATCACCCAACCCCGACAAGCGCGTGGCGTAGCAGGGATCGTGCAGCGTCACCTTCAGATCGGTCTTCTCGATCGGTAAGCGGCCCTGCCGGATGAGATCGAGCATCAGGGTGTCAACGCTGATGATCGGGTAGCGGAACGGGCGGCCCAGCGTCTCAGTCGCTTCGGCGTACAACGTACGCGTATCGCAACCGCACTCCACCAGCAAGATCGCCTTCACGCCCAAGCGATCGGCTTCATCTTCCCAATCCAGCAACATTTGCTTCGACAGGTTGTGGTGAACGGCAATATGATCGATTTCAGTACCGGTGTCAATCACATAGGGCGAAATCGTATAACTTACACCGGCAGCATTGAGGATTTTGATCAATTTGATGCCATAATCGGGAATTTTCGTATTGCCGGCAGCCGGACAGACAAAGAGCATCTCGGCGCCATGCACATTGACCGGCACTTCAAGGCCCTCGCTGCGTAAGAAGAGACCAACCCGGCCCAGCACCTGCGCGGCAGTGAGACCAAAGCTGTGGCGGTAGCGATCGGTGTTCTCGACGATCGAGCGGATGGTCGGATTCGCGTTGCTCAAGCCCGAATCAGAATAGGCGGCACGGGCCAGCCGCACCATGCGGCGAATGCTGATGCCCGATGGACAGGCCAGCGTGCAGCGCCCGCAGGCGGTGCAGGCCCAAAAATACTGCATATTCTCTTTCAGGTCTGCCACCGTCGGCGTCGGCGCCAGCCCCAGCGCGCCGCCAATCCGGCCTTCAATGGTCAAATATCGCTGATAAATCTGGCGGATGAAGCCGGTCTTGTGGGTGGGATGCAGCTTCTCGTCGCCGGTGACGAGGTACCACGCGCACGCCTCACCGCACATCTTGCAGTCCATGCACGCTTCAAAGTTGACCACATCTTCGGCGGTGATGTTCTTACGCAACGAGTCCACGAACAGTTGCATTTCTGCTTCCACGGGCCGGGCTCCTTTCTAGTCTAGCATTGGTTGCGTTATGAACGATTAACCCGCAATCCCCCCGCACGCACCACAATGCTGGCTCCGGCGCACCCACGCAGCGTATGCGACGCACGCTGTATACAGATGCGGGTGACAGCAACGGGACGCTCAATCCTTCGAGCGCGAAGCCGATCGATATATCTATGTCTCAAGCGGGGAGAACTCGCAATTCAAATGTAGCAAAACAAGGGTAAAAAGTAAGTGAAGATATTACTACGGAGAATTGTAATATGATCTATTCGGTATTAATTGTGCTTTTTGTCGCAGAAAATGTGTGAGCATGTTCACAATTTATTGAAGGTTGAGGCGAAAAAACAAACGAATGGTAGCTACCATTCGTTTGTTTTATTGATTTCCAGCTTTTGGAGCCGCACGGCAGAGCGGCTTTACGAGGGTTGATTGTTCCCTAACGCTGCTGTTGCACTCAGCGCCGTTGCGCCGTCAGGCCCCTGCGCTTCCAGCTCAACGCGGTCTTCGCCGAAGCGGGCCACCAACCGGAAGGGGGCGAGATCGAAGATCGGCGCTTGGCTGCGGAAGCTAAAGCCGGTAATTGGGCGGGTCGTGTGGTGGCGAGCCAGTTCCATCAACAACACTGCGACCAGCGGGCCATGCACGACCAAGCCGGGGTATCCCTCTTCCTGTTGGGCGTAGGGCCGGTCGTAGTGGATGCGGTGCGCGTTGAAGGTCAGCGCCGAGAAGCGGAACAGCAGGCGGGTGTCGGGGGTGACGGTGCGGGTGATTGCATCAGTCACTGGCGGAAGCTCGACCGGTACCGGCGCCGGCACTGGCGCACCCGGTTCGCGGTAGACAATATCTTGCTCTTCTTCGATGCAAAGCATCTCATTTTGGAAGATCTGATAGCCGACCGTAACAAAGGCTAGCGGCCCGGTGCGCCCGGTTTTTTGGCTGATATTGCGGATGATCCCCTCGCGGCGGGCCGGCTGCCCGATCAGCAACGGCTGGTGAAAGCGGATGCGCGCGCCGGCAAACATGCGGCGGGGATAGGGGATGGGCGGAATAAAGCCACCCCGCTGCGGATGGCCGTCAATGCCAAGTTTTGACTGTGGCGCGCGCGGCAAGAAGTAAAACCAGTGCCAGAGCGGGGGCAGCGCCGCGCCTGCGGTAGGTGATGACAATGGTTCGAGCGTGGCTGCCGCAGCTAATGCTTGCGCTAAGCAGATGTCATCCTCAACCACCTCGGTGCGCCCAATCCACGCCGTCCAGTCTTCGCTGCTCATGGCCGAATCGCCTCCTTTTGCTGGTATGCGCTGTTGCTGGATGTTGGAATAGACACATTGTACCCCATGCCATGCGCTGGCGATGACGTGAGGCGTTCGTATCGCATTTCTTGTTCACACCGGAACATCTATAACCTTACGTTATCAATTTGATATAAGTGTTTACTTATATCAACTCATAGTTAAAAGTTGGAAACTGGCAATTGCGCAATAGTATTCCTTGTGCTATGTTACAAACACGCGCATCACCCGAGCAAAGAAACTAAACACACCTAACTGCATGCGGCCATGGCGGCCTTAGCGGGCTCTAGTGGCGATTTTGTGTTGCTGCCCATTTTCAGCATGGCGAGGAGGAGTACAAGCGATGGCCAAAGGGGTACGCTCGACGAAGACCACCAATCAGACCACCGATGCGCCGGAGACCGGCGAGACTCCGCCAGCGCAGCAAGCGGCGGCTGCGGAGGCCGAACAGGAGGCCGAATCTGCAATCCCTCATCCCACCGCCGAGCGCACCGGCGAGCGTGATCGTTTGCCGCTCAGTGGGATCCGTGTGATCGATGTCGGCAACTTTCTGGCTGGACCGTATGCGGCTTCGATTTTGGGCGAATTTGGCGCTGAGGTGTTGAAAGTTGAACACCCGATCGGCGGTGACCCGATGCGGCGGTTTGGCACCCCGACCACGCGCCACGATGCGACGCTGGCATGGTTGAGCGAGGCACGCAACCGGAAGTCGGTGACGATCGATTTGCGCCAGCCTGAAGGGGTGAATCTGTTTCTGAAGTTGGTGGCGAAGTCGGATATCCTGATCGAGAATTTTCGTCCCGGCACAATGGAAGAGTGGGGGTTGTCGTGGCCCATATTGCGCGAGGTGAATCCCGGCTTGGTTATGCTGCGGGTGTCAGGCTACGGCCAGACCGGTCCCTACCGCCGCCGTTCCGGCTTTGCCCACATTGCCCATGCCTTTAGCGGCCTCTCGTATCTGGCCGGCTTCCCCGGTGAAACGCCGGTGCTGCCGGGCACCGCGCCGCTCGGCGACTATATTGCCAGTCTGTTTGGCGCTATCGGTATTCTGATCGCGCTCCGCCATAAAGAGAAGACTGGGCGTGGCCAGTTGATCGATGTCGGGATTTATGAAGCGGTGTTTCGCATTCTCGATGAGATTGCCCCAGCCTACGGTCTGTTCGGCAAAATCCGCGAGCGCGAAGGCGCCGGGAGCTTTATTGCCGTTCCCCATGGCCATTTCCGCACCAAAGACGGCAAATGGGTGGCTATCGCCTGCACCACCGACAAGATGTTCGAGCGGCTGGCCGAAGCGATGGAACGGCCTGAATTGGCTTCGCCCGAATTGTACGGCGATCAACGCAAGCGTTTGGCGGCGCGCGATGTCGTCAACCAGATCACGATTGATTGGGTTGGTTCGCTGACCCGCGATGAGGTGATGCGGCGTTGTCTGGAAAAAGAGGTGCCGGTTGGCCCGCTCAATAGCATTGCCGATATGTTCAATGATGAGCATTTCCGTGCCCGCGGCAATCTGGCTCGCGTCGAAGCGGAAGGGGTTGGCGAGGTGGTCGTGCCGAACGTGATTCCAACCCTCTCGGCGACGCCGGGCCGCATTACCAACCTTGGCCCGCCCTTAGGCAACGCGACCTATGAAGTGTTGCGCGAGCTGCTCGATATTTCCGCCGAGGAGATTAAGCAATTGCGCAATCGCAAGATTATTTAAGGCAACGATGCAGGCTGCGCTAAGAGCCGTTTCTTCACTACGAGGTGCCTACAATGGCTGAGACTGATAGCAATTTGCCACTTGCCGGCATTCGCGTCATTGATGCCGCAACCGTGATTGCCGCACCGTTTTGCGCTACTCTGTTGGGTGAGTTTGGCGCCGATGTGCTCAAAGTCGAGCATCCGATCGGCGGTGATGCGCTACGCCGCTTTGGTACGCCGACGTCGCGTGGCGATACGCTGACATGGCTGAGCGAGTCGCGCAATAAGCGTTCGGTGACAATTAACTTGCAGCATCCTGAAGGCGCTAAGCTCTTTAAAGACTTGATCGCCGAGACCGATGTGCTGTGCGAGAATTTTCGCACCGGTACACTCGAGAAGTGGGGGTTGGGTTGGGATGTGCTCAGTAAGATCAACCCGCGCTTAATTATGCTGCGCGTGACCGGCTATGGCCAGACTGGCCCCTATAGCGACCGGCCCGGTTTCGCCCGTATTGCCCACGCCGTCGGTGGTATCGCCTATCTGGCCGGCATGCCGAAGGGGACGCCGGTGACGCCGGGTTCAACCACTCTCGCTGATTATATGACCGGTTTGTATGGATGTATCGGCGTGTTGCTGGCTCTGCGCTACCGCGATCAAACCGGTTGCGGCCAGTATATCGATGCCGCACTCTACGAGTCGGTCTTCCGCTGTAGCGATGAGTTGGTGCCGGCCTACGGCATGTACGGCAAAGTCCGTGAACGCCACGGTTCGCACCACAATGAGTTTGCGTGCCCCCATGGCCACTTTCAGACCAAAGATGGCAAGTGGGTGGCGATTTCATGCGCGACCGATAAGCTCTTTGCCCGCCTTGCTAACGCCATGGGGCGCCCCGAATTGGCTTCATCGAGCGTGTATGGCGATCAGAAGGTGCGGTTGGCCCACGCTAGCGATGTCAACGAGATTGTCCGTGACTGGTGCAGCTCGCTGACCCGCGCCGAGGTGTTGCAACGCTGCTACGCGACTGCTACCCCCGCAGCCCCGCTTAACGATATTGCTGATTTCTTTGGCGACCGCCACGTCCATGCCCGGCGGAATCTGGTCGCAATCGATGAGCCGAGTATCGGCGAGACATTAATTATGCCGAATGTGGTGCCGAAGTTGTCGGAGACTCCCGGCAGTATTCGCTCGCTTGGCCCCAAACTCGGCGAGCATACCGATGAGGTGTTGCGCGAGTGGTTGGGGATGGATGATGAGCAGATCGGTGAATTGCGGGCAAAGCGGGTGATTTAGCAGACGGCGTAGATGCGCAGAGAGCATCTGTGTGTGCGTTCCTCCTTGCTTTCCTCTTGGGAGCGGGTGATTCTGCGCCAGCCGTTGTTTGCAGATCACGGATCATAACCCTGCGTTAGCGAATACGAGGCAACCACAATGAACGGTATTCTCAGTGGCATGCGCGTGGTCGAAGGCTCGGCCTTCGTCGCCGCGCCGCTCGGCGGGATGACACTGGCCCAGTTGGGGGCTGATGTCATTCGCTTCGATCCAATTGGCGGCGGTCTCGACTACAAACGCTGGCCGGTGACGCTTGATGGCAAGCATAGTCTGTTTTGGGCCGGTTTGAACAAAGGGAAACGTTCGATCGCGGTGGATATTCGCCATCCGCGCGGCCAAGAGCTGCTGACCCAACTGATTTGTGCGCCGGGTGAGAACGCTGGCCTGTTTATCACTAACTTCCCCGCCCGCGGCTGGCTGAGTTACGAGTCGCTCAAGCGCCATCGCGACGATCTGATTATGGTCAATCTGCTTGGCCGGCGCGACGGCGGTTCAGAGGTTGATTACACCGTTAACCCGCAGCTCGGCTTGCCGTTTATGACCGGCCCCTTCAGTTCGCCTGAGGTCGTGAACCACGTGCTGCCGGCGTGGGATATCATCACCGGCCAGATGATCGCGCTCGGCCTGCTCGCCGCCGAGCGCCACCGCCGGCTGACCGGCGAGGGCCAATTGGTCAAACTGGCGCTGAAAGATGTTGGGTTGGCGATGATCGGCCATCTGGGCATGATTGCCGAGGTGATGGTTAACAATACCGACCGGCCCAAGCAGGGGAATTATCTCTACGGCGCGTTTGGCCGCGATTTCGAGACCCTCGACGGTAAGCGGGTGATGGTCGTTGGTCTGACCGATTTGCAGTGGAAGGCGTTGGGGAAGGCGACCGGCTTAGCCGATGCCTTCACCGCGCTCGGCCAGCGTCTCGGTCTGAATATGGATGACGAAGGCGACCGGTTCCGCGCTCGCCGCGAGATTGCGGCTTTGCTTGAGCCGTGGTTCCACGCTCGCACCTTCGCCGAGGTGCAACGCATCTTCGAGCAACACCGGGTGACGTGGGGGCCATACCGCACGGTGCGCGAAGCGATTGCCCACGATCCCGATTGTTCAACCGACAACCCCATGTTCGCGATGGTTGAGCAACCCGGTATCGGTTCGTATCTGATGGCCGGTTCGCCGCTCGATTTCAGCCAGATGCCGCGCGTGCCGGTGCAACCGGCGCCGCGTCTCGGTGAACACACCGACGAGATTTTGCTTGAGGTGTTGGGTTTGAGCGAAGGCGAAGTGGGCCGCTTGCACGATGAAGGTATCGTCGCCGGGCCAGAGGCGTTGGCGTAACGCCACGATGGGTTTGCCCAGCGCCGCACGGGTGCGACACGAGCGTGCTCACTGGCTAACGCTGCGTGAGACGCTATCGGCTTAGCGTATCTCTGCGTCTTAGCGTCTTTGCGTTAAACATCAATTGCAAGGAGGATATGATGCACAAGCTCGCACGCAATTTCTACCAGCCGCTCGCCATCGGCGCGCCCCAGCCGATGCGCGAACTGCCGGTGCGGCCCGAACGGGTGGTTCACTTCTTCCCGCCCCACATCGAAAAAATCCGCGCGCGCATTCCCGAAGTCGCCAAGCAGGTTGACGTGCTGTGCGGCAATCTCGAAGACGCTATTCCAGTCGATGCCAAAGAAGCGGCGCGGGCCGGCTTTATCGAGGTCGCGCGCAATACCGATTTCGGCGATACCGCGCTCTGGGTGCGGGTCAATGCGCTTAATAGCCCATGGGTGCTCGACGATATTGCCGAGATTGTCGCTCACGCCGGCAATAAGCTCGATGTGATTATGATCCCCAAGGTCGAAGGGCCATGGGATATTCATTTCGTTGATCAATATCTGGCGTTGCTCGAAGCCAAGCATCAGATTCAGAAGCCGATCCTCATCCACGCCCTGCTCGAAACCGCGCAAGGAGTGGTCAATCTCGAAGCGATCGCCGGGGCTAGCCCGCGCATGCACGGCTTCAGCCTTGGCCCAGCCGACCTTGCGGCTTCACGCGGTATGAAGACTACCCGCGTCGGTGGCGGCCATCCGTTCTACGGCGTGCTGGCCGACCCGCAAGAGGGGACAACCGAGCGCGCTTTCTTCCAGCAAGACCTCTGGCACTACACGATTGCCCGCATGGTTGATGTGGCCGTCTCGCACGGGTTGCGCGCTTTCTATGGCCCCTTCGGCGATCTCAAAGACGAAGCCGCTTGCGAAGCCCAATTCCGCAACGCCTTCTTGCTCGGCTGCACCGGCGCGTGGTCGCTCGCACCCAACCAAATCCCCATCGCCAAGCGCGTCTTTAGCCCGGATGTGAATGAAGTGCTCTTCGCCAAGCGCATTCTCGACGCGATGCCTGACGGTTCCGGCGTGGCGATGATCGACGGCAAGATGCAAGACGACGCGACGTGGAAGCAAGCCAAGGTGATCGTTGACCTTGCCCGCATGATCGCCAAAAAAGACCCCGAACTCGCCAAAGCCTACGGGTTTGAGTCGTAATTGCAGGGACGCCCAGCGGCGCCCCCGTTTGGCGGGACGCATGGCTGTGCGTCCCGCCCCTTGTGGTTGAGGAGCGGACAGAACGTCTGGTCGCACAACACCGTTGATCGCAGTGAGATGCCTCAACGCTTCGCTGTACGCTCCCCTCTCCCGCGCCAGTGGGAGAGGGGCCGGGGGTGAAGGCCGTCAGCCCGCGCAGCGGGCTTCGTAACCCTAGCCCGGCCCTTCAGGCCGGGTTCCGGATCAAACGTTCTGTTCGCCCTTGAATTCCTTGTGGCAGATGACGGTTTGGATGACCCGGTTCGCGTCTGCAAGGAGAAATCAATGATCAATAAAACCAACCCCGGCAACTTCTTCGAGGATTTTCAGCTTGGTCAAGAGATCGTTCACGCCACGCCGCGCACCGTGACCGAGGGTGATGTCGCGCTGTACACGTCGCTCTACGGCGCGCGGTTTGCCCTCACTTCGTCAACGCCATTTGCCCAAACCGTGGGTCTCGAACGGGCGCCGATCGATAGCATGCTCGTCTTTCATATCGTCTTTGGCAAGACCGTGCCCGACATTTCGCTCAACGCCATCGCCAACCTCGGTTATGCCGGCGGGCGGTTTGGCGCGGTGGTGTATCCCGGCGACACCCTCTCGACCACCTCCAAGGTGATCGGTCTGCGCCAAAACAAAGACGGCAAAACCGGCGTGGTCTACGTCCATTCGGTTGGCGTCAACCAACGCAACGAGATGGTGCTGGAATACATTCGCTGGGTGATGGTGCGTAAGCGCAATCTCGACGCGCCGGCTCCCGAACCGGTCGTGCCCCAATTGCCCGACGCGGTGCCGGTGACAGATCTGGCGGTGCCTTACCACATCCAACCCGGCCAGTACGATCTGGCCCGCGCCGGCAGCCCCTATCTGTGGGAAGATTACGAGGTCGGCGAGAAGATCGATCACATTGACGGGGTGACGATCGAAGAAGCCGAGCACATGCAGGCCACCCGTCTCTACCAGAACACCGCTCGCGTTCACTTCAACCTCCACGTCGAGCGGGAAGGTCGCTTTGGCCGGCGGATCGTCTATGGCGGGCACATCATCAGCATTGCCCGTTCGCTCTCGTTCAACGGCTTGGCCAACGCGCTCAGCATTGCGGCGATTAACGGCGGTCGTCATACCAACCCCAGCTTTGCCGGCGACACCATCTACGCTTGGTCAGAAATTCTCGATAAGATGGAGATTCCGGGGCGCGACGACATCGGCGCGCTGCGGGTGCGCACCGTCGCGGCTAAAGATCGGCCCTGCCACGACTTCCCCTACCGCGACGCCGAGGGGAACTACGATCCGGCGGTGGTGCTCGATTTCGATTATACGGTGTTGATGCCGCGGCGGGCGGCAGTGTAGGCGCCATAAAGGCGCAGAGCACGCAAAGGGTTTAAACGCAAAGACGCAGAGCACGCAAAGAGTTCAAACGCAAAGACGCAGAGCACGCAAAGATCGCTAAGGATTGTATGGGGTTCGTGAGCAATGCGAGCGCGCCCCTAACCGTTCTCATCGCGACCATCCCCAAAAACCTTAGCGCCCTCTGCGCTCTTTGCGTCTTTGCGTTACCCATCCTCTGCGCCTTTGCCCCCTCTGCGCCTTTTCGTTAATTTTCGCCGGAATTGGCGCAGCAGCAGACCCACCTGCCGCCGTTCCGCTTGATCCGAAGGGCGGCCAGCGTAAGCAGCGCGGTGGTAGGCATCTGTCAGGGCGCGCAATTCATCGCCGGCCTCAACCACCTGTTGCGCCGTACTATTGGCAAACTCAGCCGGGGTTTGCGGCGGATGGCGCGGATAGCCATGGGCCGCAGCGTAGCGTAGGGCAGCGTGGTACGAAACGATAGCGGCATCGAGCGGCGCAGGCCGTGGATGAGGCGCTCGTAACCGCTGCGTGGTTCTGGGTCGCTGCGGTCGCCAAAACCGCCGTTTGCGCAACTGCGCGCGCGCTTGCGCCCACCAATCCGGCAATTGCGTCCACACCTGCTGTACCCATCCCTGCCGGCGCGCAATCGTCCAGAAGGCCAGCCCGGTCAAGATTGCGATACAGATCCAAAAGATAATGCCGGGCCACAATGGCGGTTCGCTAGGCGCTGGCGGCGGCATCATTGGCGGAGCGATAGGTGTTGCCGGTGTGGCCGTCGAATTCATCAGCGAGGTGAGCAGCATCAGCAAGAGCAATGGCAAGAGCGCGACTAGGCTGAGCAGCCCAATGAAGAGCAGCGAGAGGATCATCGCAATCAACAGCGCGATCCCTCCCAGCAAGAACAGACTCTCACGCCATGCTTCCGGCACGAGCGGCGATAGTTGGGATGGCAACGCTAGCGCCAACAGAATCACCAACCCGATCGTCGCGATGCTCAGCCAGCGCCAGCGCCGGTTGACCTCAGGCCCAATCTCGGCCTCATCGCTCTGCCAATCGGCTAGCAAGGCGCGCCGTTGGGCCAGCGCGATCAGCCACAACCCGCCGGCAAGGTAGAGCGCCATCCACAGCACGGTGAAGGGAGTTTGCTCGCTCTGCCGGCCCAGCACTACTAGCATCGCTAACCCGCCCCAGCCGGCTCCGCGACTGATAGCCGCCACTGCGGCTTGCCGGCGAGCCGTCGCGTCACTGCGGTAGAAGAGCAAATCCAAGCTCTGTAACGGAGTCTTGAGCGGCGGGTTCGGCGTCAACGCCGCGATCGCGGCGATCCCGCTGCGGCTGAGCACAGCGACGGCCAGCAGCGCCAGCAGGCAAAACAGAAACGGCGCATCGAACGCAGCCAGCGGATCGGTGATCCACGCGCTCATTGCGGCCCAGCCTTGCGCGCCTTGGCCCACCGTCGCCACGATGCGGGCCAGCGCCGCCAAGCCAAACACCTCGGCGGCCAGATAACGCACCGCCCCACCTTGCGTCTCGTGCAAGCCGGCCACCATCCGGCTGCGCAACGCGACTGCCTCTAGCCCGACCAGCACGCTTGCCCCTCCCAGCCAGAGCGACTGCCAGCCGGTGCGCCCAGCGACTGCGTCGCTGATTACGGTCAGCGGCAGCGCGATCAAGAACGTGATCAGGATGGCCGGGCCAACGAGCGAGGATTGGGGCATAGGGTTGTTGATTGACATCATTGATTGCTGTGGAGCGACAGGTGGTGTCTCTCTCATCAGTATTGTATCTGATCCAGTTCTCATCTGCCCATCAGTATTTGCTGTACCAGAGCATGCTATACTACCCGCGACGCTCGCGCGAGCGTTCTGTGGGTATATCTTGCATTCGGCGCGTATGCGCGCCAAGGATAGCTATGATTCGTTCGCGTCGTTGGTATCTGAATGGCCGCAACGGTCGCAATGGCCGCCGCCATGTGCCGCCGCGCTTGTTGCGGGGCCGGCCGGCGCCGCGCCCGGTTGTAGGCCGTTTTGTGCTTAATGCCTTGTTGGCCGTGCTCGGCCTGATGGCGGTCGTGCTGATCGGGTTAGCCGGCTTTGCCTACAATGCCTATGTGCAGGTCGCCGAGAGCTTGAAGCCGCGCTTGGCCCTGCTCGATAACCGCGAGCTGTTTGAAAATTCGCGCATCTTCGATCGCAACGGCGAACTGCTCTACGAGTTTTTCGATGCCGGTAAGCGCACCAAGGTCACGATCGACGAGATTAGCCCGCTCTTGATTCAAGCCACCATCGCGATCGAGGATAAAACCTTTTACACCAATCCCGGCATTGATTTAGCCGGCATTATCCGCACCTTAGTTGACAGCCTGCGCGCTGGCGAAGAGACCGGCGGCGCTTCGACGATTACCCAACAGGTGATCAAGAATAGCGTGTTGACGCCGGAAGAGCGGCTGCCCGAGCGCCGCTACGAGCGTAAGCTGAAAGAGATCATTCTGGCCCAAGAGCTCGATCGTATCTATACCAAAGACCAGATTCTCGAACTCTACTTGAACGAGAACTTTTACGGCAATCTAGCCTATGGCATTCAAGCGGCCAGCGAGGTCTATTTTGGCGTCAGCGCCGCCGAGCTTGATCTCAATCAGGCGTCGTTGTTGGCCGGTCTGCCGCAATTGCCATCGGTTTACAATCCGATCAATTACCTTGAACGCGACGAGCAAGGCGGGTATCTGCCGCCGGTCTTTGTCGGCGATGATTGGCTTGATCCGAATGTGCGCCTGCCCGCCGGCACGCCGTTGCCGCGCGTTCGTCAAGCGGCGGTGTTGCGCCGGATGGTGGAAGACGGCTACATCACCGAAGTGCAGGCGCGGCGCGCGTTAGCCACGCCCCTGCGCTTTGCGCCGCAAGAAGCCCCGCTCAACGCGCCGCACTTTGTCTTTTATGTGCGTGATCTGCTCTTGCAGCGCTATGGCGCGCAGATTGTCTATGGCGGCGGCTTGCGCATTACCACAACCCTCGATCTGCAATTGCAGCGCATGGCCCAAGCCACCGCCTTCGAGCGCATCGCCGAGCTTGAGTCGCGCAATATCCATAATGCCGCAGTCGTGATCATGCAGCCGAATACCGGCCAGATTCTGGCCATGGTCGGGAGCATTGACTACAACGCGGTAAAACCGACTAACACCCCCGGCGAGTCGGGCAATGTGCTTGATGGGCAGGTGAATGTCGCCACCCGCGAACGGCAACCCGGTTCGGCACTGAAGCCATTTACCTATCTGGCGGCGATGGAGCAAGGGATGACGCCGGAGTCGGTGTTGTGGGATGTACCGACCCAATTCCCGACCGGTACTGGTAGCTGGTACGCGCCGCTGAATTATAACGGGCAGTGGAACGGGCCGGTGCGGATTCGTACAGCGCTGGCTAATTCGCTCAATATGCCGGCAGTGAAGGCGCTCAAGTTTGCCGGGATCGAATATACGCTGGGTTTGCTCGAACGGGTTGGCATTCGCACCGGTCTCAAACGCGGCGCTGACTTCTACGGCTTGTCGCTCACGCTTGGCGGCGGCGAAGTCTCGCCGCTTGAGCTGACTACGGCCTATAATACGCTGGCCAGCGGCGGTCGGTATTTTGAGCCGGTAGCTATTCTCGAAATTACCGATTCGCAAGGCCGCACCCTCGAACGCTTCACCCAAACCCCCGGCGAAGAGGTGGTTGATCCAGCGTTGGTGGCGATCATTTCCGATATGCTCAGCGACGATCGCGCCCGCCAAGCGATTTGGGGTCTTAATAGTCCGCTGCGCCTCAGCCTGCCCGCCGCCGTCAAGACCGGCACGACCAACGACTGGCGCGATGCGTGGGCGGCGGGGTATACGCCGTTTGTGACGGTTGGCGTGTGGACAGGCAACAACAACAATGAGCCGACGGCGCGGGTGGAGAGTCTGACCGGCGGCGGTATCATCTGGCGTAACGTGATGGAGAACATCTTCCGCCTGATTCGCGAAGATGAGCGTTACCGCGCGCTGTTTGCCGCCCCCTTCCCCGATGGTGAAATCCCAACCAACTTCACCCTGCCGGAAAAGGTTGTGCGCCGCCCAATCTGTGAATTGCCCGGCCCGTTCGGTGGTTATCGCGAAGAGCTGTTTACCCAAGATATGCTGAAGCGGCTGGAAGAGGAGGCGTTATTGCGCCCGACGCCAACCGCTAACCCAACCGGTATGTTGCCGGTCGAGGGCATCTGTTCGGCTTACGATCGCGTGACCGTGGTGCGCATTCCCACCGCTGAAGAGTGGACGAGCACCGGCGAGTTGCGGCCCAACCCGCCGCCAGCGCCGCCTACCGATCCCAAAGCGCCGCCATTGCCGCAAGACCTGAGCGCGCTCAGCGATGGGGCCTACTGCCGTCCGGCGCCGGAAGCGAGCTATCCGCCGGAGCTAGTGCGCACGATCTATCTATGGAAATTGCCGCCGCCTGATCCCAACGAGAAGGTGGAATACAAGTGGCGGGGCGGCGATGCCACCGTGCAGCTCAAATACGAAGACATCCCCGAATGTACTGCCGAGATGTTCCAGCCGCCGGTACCGGTGCCGCCGGTCGAGGGGGCGATCTTGATGCCGGATTTGCGCCGGTTGGGGGAGAATCAGGCTAAGGATCTGTTGGCGTTGTTGGGCATTGATCCCAGCCGGATCTATGTCGATTATCAAGGGCCGGATCGGGCCGGGGAAGATTATTACCGGTACGGGCCGTATGTGGTGCTCAGTTCGTTGCCGGCGGCAGGCGAATGGATTTTGCCCGACACGACCATCGTGCTCGGCATTCGTGCGCCCGACCCCGAACCGGCGCCGGCGCCCGAACCGGCCCCCGAACCGGCCCCTGAACCGCCGCCGGATTCGTAATACGGGGCCGTAACAGTAGAGACGCACGGCCGTGCGTCTCCACTGTTACGGCCGTGCATCTCCACTGTTACGACCGTGCGTCGCCACCGTTACGGCCGTGCGTCGCCACAAATGATTCAATGCAATATAGTACATTATGGTCGCCCATTGCACCATCACCGTTTGCCGGTTGTAACCTGCCATCAATTATTTGCATCTTCTTTCACAGATATACGTGATTGGATCGCAGATGATAACAGGGTAAACGTATGAAACAAATTGTCGTGATCGGCGGCGGGCCGGCGGGTGTTGAGGCTGCTGTTGCCGCTGCCCAAGGCAACGCACAGGTGACATTGATCAGCGAAGGCCCGATTGGTGGGCGTACCGGTTGGGATAGTTTGTTGCCGAGCAAGGTATGGTTGCACGCTGCTGAAGTGGCCGGTACTGCGGCGCATGCTGTGGCAGAAGGCGTGCAGCTCGGCGCAGCGCAGGTTGAGCCGGCAGCCGTGCTGGGCCGGATCAAAGCGGTGGCGCAGCGCTGGAGCGAACACGAAGCGCAGCGCCTCCAAGCAGCCGGCGTCAAAGTGATCAATGGCGTGGCTGCCTTCAGCGGCCCGCATGAACTGGTGGTGCGCAACGACGAGAGCCAGCAGGTGTTGGCGGCGGATGCGGTGATTATTGCCACCGGTTCGGTGCCGCGTTTCCCACCCACGATGAAGCCTGATGGCCAGCGTATTATCGCCCCTCGTTTTGCCAGCCATCTCAGCACCCTGCCGCCCGATATGATCGTCATCGGCGGCGGGCCGACCGGCAGCGAGTTTGCTTCGCTCTTCAGCCGGTTGGGGGTCAAGGTGACGTGGATCGTGGGCGCTCCCGGCGTGTTGCCAATGTTTGATCCGGCTGCTGGCCAAGCGTTGGCGGCGGCGATGGCAGCGCAGGGGGTGACCATCCATCAGGTTGATGTTGAGCGAGCTGAGCGCACCGAAGCTGGGGTGGCCGTCACGACGACCGATGGCGTGACGCATACTGCGGCGATGGCCTTCCTCGCCATTGGCCGGGTGCCTGATCTGAGCCGGCTCAACCTTGCGGCTGCCGGGTTGAAAGTGGGCGAGAATGGGCAGCTTGCGATCGATAACTATGGTCGCACCGAAGCCGGGCATATCTTTGCTGTCGGTGATGCCGCCGGCGGGCCAATGCTGGCCAACCGCGCGCTGGCGCAGGCGTGGATCGCCGGACGGACGGCGGCTGAGTTGCCGGCGCCGGGGTATTGCCCGCACACGGTCGTCAGCGCCGTGTATACCGTGCCTGAAATTGCGCAAGTGGGGATTGTTTCTGGCGCAGAGGGTGAGCTGCAACGGGTGCGGGCCTCGTACACCGTTTCGCTCAAGGCCTACCTCGGCGACGAAACTGAAGGCTGGGTTGAGTTGGTCTTCGATGCTGCCAATCGCCAAATCCGGGGTGGGATCGCCGTGGGCGCGCACGCCGCCGATCTGCTGGCGCCGGTGGCGCTGGCCATTCAGAGCGGCGCGACAGTTGCTGATCTGGCTGCCATCTTTGCTGCCTACCCAACCCTCAGCGAGGCGGTTTTTGCGGCGGCGCGCGCGGTGAAGTAACAATGATAGTGAAGAGGACACGGATTGGGCAGTGAGCATCCGTGTCCTTTGTATGGAGAAAAGCGGACACGGATGGTCACGGTTGGCGCGATCCGTGTCCTTTTTTTTCACGGTTGAGTCGGCAATACCTGCGGGTTCCCCTCGAACCGCCGCACGGCTCGCATCAACAACGACAACAACACCAATATGCCTAATACTCCGTATTCAAGGATCGGGATGCGCAGGATATCAGGCAACTTGTGCCATTGGCGGCGTGCGCCGTAGTAGCTCAGCACGGTAGCGGCATACGCGCCGCCGATTGTCCAGCGCGCTCGCACTGGTAGGTTGAGGCCGTGCATCTGGTTGACCACAAACATCATCAAGAAGCTAAAGGTAAACATCGCCGCCAGACCGCTGCGTTTGTAGAGCGTCGAGACAACCGAATGCGGCAAGGCCAACATCTCGAGCGCCAGCGTCCAGCGGGGGTCGCGGTGGGCATTGGTGTAGATCAGCGCCGATTGGACGAAGATCAACAGAGTGTGAAAGAGGCCGGTGTAGTGCAGCGGTTTCGGATCGATCGGGTGATACCAGAAATTGTAGGTCGAAGCCCACGAGAAGATATAACCGTGAAAGCGGCGGGCAAAGCGCACGAGCTCAGCGGGTGGCATCACCTTGCGGCTGCCGAAAAACAGACCGCGCCGCGGCGCTTCGAGGGCCAAGGCCAGCATCAGGATGAATGATACCGAACCGAGCGCGCTGCCTTCGGGCACATCACGGGCTAACCCGTCATACGTATAGCGCGATTGCAGATAGTGCAGCGCTACCCCGCCGGCATTGACAGCCAGCGCCAGCCAATTGAGCCGGCGCATATCGCTGGTATAGCGCAGGCGTTGGCGCTGGCCGGCGTAGATACATCCCCAGATCGCCAACTGATGTGCGAGATAGCCGCCCCATGCCAACCAGCGCTGGGCTGGATGCGGATGGGCGGCAATCCAGCGGTAATCGCCGTGTTTGCCGCTATGCTCGATATACTGTTCCGGCGCGCGGCCCACCAACGCGGCCACGCCAACCGCACCAGCGCAAGCTGCCGCCGCCGGCACCAGCAGATCGTGCGCGTTTGGCGGCGCCGGCGCATCTTCGCTCTCGCCTTCCACCCACGCCACATACCGTTGCAACGCCCAACCGGCCAGCGCAGCGCCAGCCGCTGCCGCTAACCCGCTCGTCACCGCTCGCCATGGGTGACGGCGCGGATCGGCAGCCAACCCAGCGCATGCCGCACCTGCCGCGCTTACCAATGCCAACCCAATCCCGGGACGCTGCCCACGCGCTACATCCAGCCAGTACATCGCTGCCATCGGGTTAAAGAGGGCTGCGCCTGCCAGCGCATAATTCGAGCGCGGATGGGTCATCGCCAGCCTCCTCTGGTAGCCGCAAAGCGGTCGGGTGGTCGTTTATAGCCTGCACATAAGCGGTTAATGATATGTGCAAAATCCTGACATATCATACCACGCTTGCCAACCCGTGCGAATGTTGAACGCTCAACAGTTAAGGATGTTCTACATTCTGTAAATATTTGACTACTCAGATTTGACAGAATAGCGACGGGCGAGTAGGATGGGCGCTGCAATTATGTGTCTAGGCAAGGATTTAGACATATTGCTCCCGCTCGAGCGGGAGATTGCTGCGCCGCGCGGGGCAATGTAGCGCATTGCCCCTAAGCGG
>JAUQOZ010000171.1 GCA_030550625.1 Chloroflexota bacterium
AATCGTTGGCTTTATCGGAGTTTTCAGAACATCCGTTCCAAAAATTCCTAACACCTCTGTGGGTTTCGTGTGGGATAATGTGGGATAGTGTGGGATAACGTGGGATTGCGAGTGTCAAGCGATTTGGTGCGCGGGTGAGATCGGGCCGTTCTCGGATATAATGATGAGTAGGAATGAGACACGGATTTCCACAAGTTGGAAGATACGGAATTGGTGCGAGTTGGGATAGATCGGGCATTTAGGACACGGATTCTCACGGATATGACGGATCGCTAAGGACAATGTTCGCCCCCAATCCGTTACATCCGTAGGTTTCTGTGTGTTCTTATCGAACCAATCGCATCCAGATCGGGTAGGTCTTCGCGGTAAAGAGAGAGTACGTGACACTACCATCAACCTCAACTGACGTGCGCGCGCTGGCTGAGTTTGCCGGGCGGGTGCGCGCGAATGTGGCGCGGGTGATCGTCGGGAAGGACGAGGCGATTGACCTGCTGTTGATCGCGTTGCTGTGCGGCGGGCATGTGTTGATCGAGGATGTCCCCGGTGTGGGGAAGACGATGCTGGCCCGCGCGCTGGCGGTGTCGTTGGGGTTGAGTTTCCGGCGGGTGCAGTGTACGCCTGATCTGTTGCCGAACGATTTGACCGGGGTGAGCGTGTACCGTCCCCAGACCGGCCAGTTTGTCTTTCAACCCGGCCCGCTCTTTAGCCATGTGTTGCTGGTTGATGAGATTAACCGGGCGACGCCGCGCACGCAAAGCGCTTTGCTGGAGGCGATGGGTGAGGGGCAGGTGAGTGTTGATGGCGTGACGCACCTGCTGCCGCAGCCGTTTTTGGTCTTGGCGACACAGAATCCGATTGAGTTTGAGGGTACCTTTCCTTTGCCGGAGGCGCAGCTCGACCGGTTTTTGGTGCAGGTGCGGCTGGGCTATCCTTCCCCGGCTGAAGAGGTGCAGATGTTAACCGCGTTGGCCGGCGAGCATCCGATTACGCAGCTTGCGGCGGTGGTCGATGGGACGCAGGTGCCGGCGTTGCAACGGGCGTTGTATGGGGTGCGGGTGGCGCCGTCGTTGCGCGAGTATGTGGTGCGAGTGGCGCAGGCGTTGCGCGCGCATCCCGATCTAGCGCTGGCGATGAGTCCGCGGGCGACGCTGGCCTTGTTTCGGGCCGGGCAGGCGCGGGCGGCGTTGGCCGGGCGCGATTATGTGTTGCCCGATGATTATAAGGCGCTGGCCGGGCCGGTGATTAGCCATCGCTTGCTGGTGAAACCCACAGCGGCGTTGCGCGGGCGCACGGCGGCGGATGTTCTGGCTGAGGTGCTGGCGAGTGTCGAATTGCCGCTTGAGTGAGACGCAAAGGCGCAAAGATATTAAACGCAAAGACGCGAAGGGCGCAGAGGGCGCTAAGGTTTTTAGTGTTTACCCCCAACCGTACTTGTGATCTATCCTTATCATCATCTCTGTGACCTTCGCGTTCTTCGCGGCTTTGCGTTACACTCTTAGCATTCTGCGCGTTAAGCCAACTTTTTGCATGCACACAGGAGTATCACTATGGCAGTGCTGACCCTGACCCGCAATGGGCCGGTGGCGACGCTGACCCTGCAACGTCCGGCGGTTCACAATGCCTTTAACCCGGAAGTGATCGCTGGCATCACCGAGGTCTGCCACGAGGTGCGGCATGATCCGGTGGTGCGGGTGCTGGTCGTGCAAGGCGACGGCCCTTCGTTTTGCGCTGGGGCCGATCTGAATTGGATGCGGAATAGTTTGGCGTATTCGCATGAAGAGAATGTTGCCGATGCGACCCGGCTGGATGCGATGTTTACCGCGCTCGATACGCTGCCGCAGGCGGTGGTGGCGCGGGTGCATGGGGCAGCCTTGGGCGGCGGGGTGGGGTTGGTCTGTTGCGCCGATTACGCGGTGGCCGCCGATGATGCGGTGTTTGGCTTGACCGAAGTGCGCTTGGGGTTGTTGCCGGCAGTGATTGCCCGCTTTGTCGCGGCCCGGATCGGGTTTGGCCATGCCCGCGCCTTGTTCGTGACCGGGAGGCGGATCAAGGCGGCGCAGGCGCTGGCGATTGGCTTGGTACATGAGGTGGTTCCGCCCGACCAGCTTGATGCCGCGGTGGATGGCGTTGTCGCCGATCTGTTGCGCGGCGGCCCGCAGGCGATTGCGGCCAGCAAGGAGTTGCTGCGCGCCGTGCGCACCGAGCCGCTGGCTGAGGTGCGCCGGTTGGCGATCGAGGCGATCGCGGCGGCCCGCACCGGCCCGGAAGGGCAGGCCGGCCTGCGCGCCTTCCTCGAACGGCAGTCGCCGCCGTGGTCGCCGGGGTAGGCGAAGGCGCAGAGTCGCAAAGATTTAATAACGCAAAGGCGCAGAGATCGCAGAGGTCGCTAAGGTTTTTGAGGTATGTACCACCAACCGTACTTGCGGCCCATCCTTACAAAGATCTTTGCGTGCTTCGCGTTCTTTGCGTCTTTGCGTTAACCCCTTTGCGACCTTCGCGTTCTTCGCGTCTT
This sequence comes from Chloroflexota bacterium, assembly GCA_030550625.1. GTDB lineage: Bacteria > Chloroflexota > Chloroflexia > Chloroflexales > Chloroflexaceae > Chloroflexus. The sequence continues at coordinate 2,513 of JAUQOZ010000171.1, forward strand.
TGCGTTAAACCACCTTTGCGTCTTTGCCTAGGTTAGAGGTTGATCGTATGCCAACGTTCACGATTCGTCCCGCCACCACGAACGATGTACCGGATATAGCCCGTTTGATAGTCGAGTTGTACCACGCCGAATTGCCCGGCGCGCTGAGCGGCTCGCGCGAGGGGCAAGAGCGGTTGTTGGCGTATACGTTGCAGGCCAATGGCGCGGCTGCTTTTGATCACCGGTATGTGGTGTGCGATGAGCAACAGCGCGTGATCGGCACCGGTATGCTGCAATTCCCCGGCGCGCCGGTGTTCGAGCGCGCGCCGCGCGGCACGCTGGCGGCGGCGCTGCGCGAGATTGGCCTGCTGCCAACGCTGCAATTAGCGGCTACGGTCTCTCGCACTCTGTTCGGCGTCTACCAGCACGATGATGCGCAGAGTGCCTTGATCCACAGTGTGGTGGTGGCAGCGGCGGCGCGCGGTCGTGGCGCGGGTCAGGCATTGCTAGCCGCGCTGGAAGACCGCATCCGCGCTCGTGGCTTGGCTCGCGCCCGGTTGCAGGTGCTGGCGAGCAATACCGGCGCGCAGCGATTCTATCGCCGGTTAGGGTATCGCGAAGTGTGGCGGTTAGACGGCTGGCGCGCCCGGTTGGGTTGGCCCAGCCTCGTCATGGAAAAAGATGTTGTTCCCGTGTAGAGACGCACGGCGCACGTTCTCCGATGCGCGTTCCAGCTTCTAGCCTCCTCCCTTCCTCAGCGGGGGAGGGTTGGGGAGGGGTATATCTCAATGCGCCACTGCCCGCAAAGCCGCGATTGCGCCTTTCATGATCAAGTCGCCATCATTCACGATCGTGATAAAGTTGAAGCCGAGCGCAGCCAGATCGGCGGCAATATCGGGGTTGGCGTAGATGCCGGTCGCCAGTCCGCGTTGCCGGCAGACGGCGACGATGCGGCTCAGCGCCTCGCGGAAGGGTGGCGCCGAAAAATCGACCGGCACCGGCAGACCAAGGCTGAGGCTGAGATCAGCCGGCCCGACGTAGAGGCCATCGATGCCGGGTACGTCAGCAATCG
>JAUQOZ010000203.1 GCA_030550625.1 Chloroflexota bacterium
AGGGGGCAACGCTACAACGCGAGCTAAGGCGCAGAGATTCTGAACGCAAAGGCGCGAAGGGCGCAGAGAACGCAAAGGTTTTTTATTGTTTGTGCCTTTTGCGTCTTTTCGTGGCTATTCCACATTCCGCAACTCTGTGACCGTACATGTCACATTTCTCTGGTACAATACCGGCAGTTCGCTCGGTATGGTGTAACTCAGGAGTGATAGCGTGACGCTGCTTGATCTGCCGTGGCAGACGCCCGAAGTTGGCCAGTTGGTGATAGTGCGTTCGCGTCTGTGGCTGGTCGAAGAGGTGCTTCCGCCGCCGGCGCCCGGCCAGTCGATCCGGGTGCGGTTGGCTTGCGCCGATGATGACGCGCAGGGCCAGTCGCTGGAGGTGTGGTGGGAGTATGAACTTGACCGCCAGATTGTGCAAGATGCGCTGTGGAGCGATTTGGCGGCGCGCGGGTTTGACCCGCCGGGCCGCTTTGCCGCCTATCTCAATACGTTGCGCTGGCATTGCGTGACCGCGACCGATCCCGATCTCTTTCAGTCGCCATTTCGCGCCGGAATCCGGATTGATGCCTATCAGATGGAGCCGTTGCGTAAGGCGTTGCGCTTGCCGCGGGTGAATCTGTTTATTGCTGATGATACCGGCTTGGGCAAGACGATTGAGGCCGGCTTGATTATGCGCGAGTTGTTGTTGCGCAAGAAGGTGCGCACGGTGGTAGTCGCGGCGCCGCCGTCGGTGCTTGAGCAGTGGCAAGCTGAACTGGAAGAACGGTTTGGTTTGACGTTTGTGTTGCTCGACCGGGCGTATGTGGCCCGTATGCGCCGCGAGCGCGGCTTTGGTGTGAACCCGTGGCGTACCCATAGCCGGTTTTTGGTGTCGCACCGCTTGCTGATCGATCCGGCCTACACCGATCCGCTGCGCGAGTGGCTCGGCCCGTTCTTGCCCGGTAGCCTGCTGGTGCTCGATGAGGCGCACCACGCTGCCCCTGCTTCCGGCAACCGCTACGGGATTGAATCCGACTTCACCCGCGCCGTGCGCGATCTGGCATGGCGCTTCGAGCACCGGCTGTTTCTCTCGGCGACGCCGCACAATGGCCACTCGAATAGTTTTGCGACCCTGCTCGAATTGCTCGATCCGATCCGTTTCACCCGTGGCGTGAAGGTGCGCGGCAAGAAGGCGTTAGAGCAGGTGATGGTGCGCCGTTTGAAAGAGGATATTCGCGCGGTGCAGGGCGGCTTCCCCCGCCGCGAGGTGATCCGGATCGAGCTGAGCGGGTTGCCGGACGATGCGCCCGAGTTGGTGCTGTCGCGTTTGCTTGATGAGTACCGTTCCTTGCGCGAGCAGCGGTTTGCAACCGCTTCGCGCAAAGCGCAAACCGCCGCTGCGTTGTTGACGGTGGGGTTGCAACAGCGTCTGCTGTCGTCGATCGAGGCCTTTGCCCGCAGTCTGAAGGTGCATCGGGCCACGGTCGAACGGCAATGGGAGCGGCAAGCGGCGCTCGATGCGGTGGCCGAAGAGGCGGAGTTGCTGGCGGTTGCGCCTGACGCCGACGATGAGCGGAGCACGTGGAGCGACGCTGAGTTGCAGGAGGAGGAGGATAAGGCGATTGAGGTGGTGACGGCGGCGACCGAAGCGGCGGTGTCGCCGGCGGCGCAGGCTGCCGAGTTGCGCCGCCGCGAGCAGGAGCTGCTCGATGAGATGCAGCGGATCGCTGAAGCCCATCGCTACCGGCCCGATGCCAAGACGCGCTATTTGATCGATTGGATCAGGGCCAATCTCTGCCCCGATCTGCCGCCGTTCGGCCAACCGGTGACTGGCCCGCCGCCGCGCTGGAACAACCGGCGGGTGCTCATTTTCACCGAAAACCGTGAAGGCACCAAGCGCTATCTGCTTGAGATGTTATCGCGCGCGATCGCCGGCACCGATCGGGCCGAGGAGCGGATCGAGGTGATTGATGGCTTGACCAGCAGTACCCGTCGCCAAGAGATTCAGCGCCGGTTTAATACCGATCCGGCTCACGATCCGTTGCGCATCTTGCTGGCGACTGACGCCGCGCGCGAGGGCTTGAACTTTCAGGCTTATTGCGCCGATCTGTTCCATTTCGATCTGCCGTGGAACCCCGGACGGATCGAGCAGCGCAATGGCCGGATTGACCGCAAGCTGCAACCGGAGCCGGTAGTGCGCTGTCACTATTTCGTCTTGCCGCAACGGGCCGAGGATCGGGTGCTGGAGGTGTTGGTGCGCAAGACCGAGACGATCAAGCGCGAGTTGGGCAGTCTGTCGAAGGTGATTGACGATGATATCGAGCGCCGGTTGCGCCAAGGGATTCGCCACCGTGATGTGGATGCGCTGGTGCGCGAGTTGGAACAAACCGACCTCGATGCGATCCGCCGCCAGAGTATCGCCGAGGAGCTGGAGCAGGCCCGTGAGCGTGAGCGCGATTTGCAAGAGCAGATTGAGCGCTGCCGCACCTTGCTGGAGCGTTCGCAGCGATGGACGAACTTCAATCCTGAAGCGTTCCGGCAGGCGTTGAACAGCGCGCTAGAGATGATCGGCGCGCCGCCGTTGCAGCGTGATACGGACGAGAGCGGACGTGAGGTGTGGCGTTTGCCGGCGCACAGCGAGCGGCTGGCGTCTGACCCAACGTGGAACGCGATCCTTGACAGTTTGCGCGCGCCGCGTCCGGCGCATCAGAGCCTGAGCGATTGGCGGCGCGAGGCGCCGATCCGCCCGATTGTCTTTGCCGATACCGGGGTGCTCAGCGATGAGTTTGTGCATTTGCACCTCGAACACCGGATCGCGCAACGGCTGTTGGCTCGGTTCCGCGCGCAAGGCTTTACCGAGAATCTGGCGCGGGCCTGCGTGTTGCGGGTGAGCGATGCGGTGCCGCGGGTGGTGTTGCTGGGCCGGTTGGCGTTGTTTGGCCAGAGCGCCGAGCGGCTGCACGAGGAGATTATCGCGGTGGCGGCGCGCTGGATCGAGCCAACTCAGCGCAACGGCCCGCTGGCTCCCTACGGTCGCGACGGCGAAGAGCGCGCGCTGGGGTTGTTGGAAGAGGCGCTCCGCCGGGAACGTCACGCTGAAGCAAGCGTGGTCGTGCAGCAGCGGTTGGCGCAGTCTGCGGCGAGCGATGTGGCCGATTTGGCCCCGCACCTGAACCGCCGCGCTGCCGAGGCTGCCGAGAAGGCGATTGCGCTGTTGCGCCAGCGCGGCGAGCGTGAGGCGGCTGATCTGCGTGCAGCGATCGAGCAGCAGGCCCGCCGGGTAAGCGAGCAGCTTGAGCAGAACCGCACCGCGTTGCAGCAGTTGACGTTGGACTTCAACCTTGAAGAGCGGCGCCAGATGCAGCTCGACCAGCGGGTGTGGGCCGAGCGGCTCGCGGCCTTCGAGCGCGATCTTGCCAGCGAGCCGCAACGGGTGCGCGAGTTTTATGAGGTGCGCGCGCAGCGGGTCGAACCGGTAGGATTAGTCTATTTGTGGCCGGAAACCAACTAGGAGAGCCGGACGGCTGTCCGGCTCCGCAACGATCGCAGAGAGATTAACGTGCCCCCT
>JAUQOZ010000202.1 GCA_030550625.1 Chloroflexota bacterium
GTTTGGTCAGCGCGCTACCGCACCGGCACTGCCGTAACGCTGGAGTGGCGTGGTTGACGACGTGTATGCCTAGTATTGCGCAGGGCTACCCCGCAATCACCGGGCGTAAAATCGGTCAATCAGCCAACCGCAATGTCGCCAACGCGGCGCTCATGCGCTTGATGGCCCGTGTTGCCGATCCCTTTCAGATGAGCCTTTCGCTTGCGAGGGGGATTGCTGCGGGCAGGAGGCTCCCAGCATTGCTAGGCGCCTGCCCGCCCTCGCAATAATCTGAGCTAAGCGGCTTGGTTAGCCACATGCGAACCACTATAGATGGAGGAGATCCATGCATCCTGCGTACCGGCCTCTCACAGTGCTTGAAGAGGGTGGGTTGGCCGATTTAATGCCGCAGCAGCAGGCAACGGTCGATCCGGCGGCAGCGGCGTTGCAAGCGGCGCGCGATCTGCTCCTTGCCGAGCTGCCGCCCGATCTGCTTGACCCGGTAGCGCCGGCTGTCGAACGCGATCCGGCGGTGCTGCGCGTGTTGCGACTTGCTATCGGTACCCAAACCGAACGCGGCGGGCCGTTGGCCGGTCTGCCTACCGACGATACTAGTTTGCTTCGCCTCTTTCACGATACCATTGGTTGGGGGCCAGCCCAACCCTATCTCGATGACGAGCGGATCCAAGAGGTGAAGATTATCGGTGACCGCATTATGGTGCAAGAAGAGGGGGCTGACTTCACTCTCGCGCCGGAACGCTTTAGCTCGCCGCGACAGGCGCTGGATCGCGCCTTGGTACTGGCGTCGCGGCTGGCGGTGCCGCTCGACCGCAGCCGCCCGCAAGATACCTTGCCGCTCGCGCACGGTACCCGTATGCACGTGACGATTCCGCCGTGTACGCCCGACGACACTGCGCTGATCTGTATCCGGCGCGGTCGCCGCACTGCGTGGACGCTGGCCGATATTCTGCGTCGCGGCGCCTGTGATGAGCCACTGTTCGCGTTGCTGCAATTGCTGGTGCGCGCTCGTTGCTCGTTTCTGATCGCGGGTGAGACCGGTTGCGGCAAGACGGCGCTGCTGGAAGCGATTGTCAATTCATGGCCGGGTGAACCGCACGTGATCACAATCGAAGACAACACGCTTGAGATCAACGTTCGCCATGCAGCATGGACACGCGAACTGGTGCAGACCAGTCTCGATCCGTCGGCGTTTGGGCGAGCGGCGCGGGAGGTCTTGCGCCAGACGCCTTCACTGGTAGCCCCGGGTGAGACGCGCGCAGCCGAGGCCGGTGCGATTTTGGCTGTCGCTGTCAGCGGCCATGCGGTGGTTACCACGATTCACGCCCGCACCGCCTTGCGTGCCGTGAGCCGGTTGGCTGACTGCGCCGCGATGCCGGGGGCGTACCTCTACGAAGGCCGGCGCACCAATGCGCTGGAAGATATCTGTGACAACTTCAACGTCGTGATCCATCTTAGCCGCACAGCAGGACGCCGCTATATTGATGAGGTGGCATTGCTCGATGGCTGTGATGAGACGGCTTCCGGCTTGCGGCCAAGACTGATCCGTTTGGCATGGGTTGAACCAACTGCTGATGGGGTGCGCTGGCATTGTGCAGCGCGCGCCGATGGCGATCGGTTGGTCTGGCATGGCGCTGATCAGACGCCGGAGATGCTGGCGCAACGGCTGGCTCTGCTCAAGCTGGCCGAGCGCCCCCGCGCCGTGGCGAGCAGCCGGGCCGTGGTTGATGAAGCGTTGGCTCAAGCTGCGCTGGCCCGCCAAGCCGGTGCGTCCGAGCGCGCGTTGGCCATCTTGCGGCGGGCATGGGCCGAGCGCAACGATGAGCGGTTGGCGCACGCGGCCCGGCAGGCGCTCGCCATGGATCCCCAGCGACAACAACAAGCGGCTGAGGCGGCCCGCGCCGCGTATGAGCAGATCAATACGGCCTTGGCCGCGCGACGTTGGGCAGTCGCAGCGACGCTTTACGCCGAGCTGAGCGCCGATCTCGAACGCTACGCCGCCTTTGCGCCAGCCGGTGGCTGGCCGGCGTTGGCAACGGCGATCGCTGCCGGTCAGCGCGCCGATCACGAGGCGGGTGTGGCTATCAACCGCGCAGAGCAAGCATTGGCGCAGGGCCGTGCCCGCGACGCGCTCGATCTGTTGACCAATCTTGAACCGGCGCGTCTCAGTGACGAGACGGCGCTCGCCTTGCTGCGCGCGCGGTACGCTGCGCTCAATGCGCTGGTTGCTAGCGGTGAAGTCGGCGCCGCGGCATTGACGCCGGTGGCCGCCGCGTTACGTATGCGCGAAGCGGCGCTGAAGGCGCAAGGTGCGTAGCGTCAATCCAAAGGTACAGTGGCTAATGTTATTGCGAGGGTTGGGCGGGAGATTGCAACGTGATGCCCGTTAGTCCGCAGCAATCTCCCGCCAACCCGAAAGCCATCTGCTGGCTGGCAACAGCAAGTTCTTACAGATTGAAGGACATGAAAGGATACTGCCACTATGGAAACACTCACCCATCCCGAAACGGCGTGGCTGCTGCGCGCAGCACCGGCGCTGCTAGCCGCGCTGATCACGCTGACGGCAACCTTTGTCTTGCGCCAACCGTTGGCACGCTGGCTGGTCCGGCTGGCCCAGCGGCGATCGCCGGCGGCGCTGGATCCGGCCTTAGTGTGGCGGCCAACCCTGCTGCAACCGGCAACGGCGCTGCTCATCGCTGCCGGAACAGCGGTCTTCGTGAGCACAGCGCTGGGTTTCATCGGTTCGCTCTGGTTAGCGTTGGCGGCAGCGCCGGCTGCCGCTGCGCTCGCGGTGCGGGTTGGTTTTACGTTGGCCGCGCAACGCTATAACCAACAGCTTGAACGAGAACTGACCCCGGCGATTGGCCGGCTCAGCGCCCTGCTCGGCGGCGGTTTGGGTCTGCGCACCGCCTTTGAGCGGTTGCTCGCCGATATGACCGCCGGCCCGTTGCAGCGTGAATGGTCGTGGCTGATCCGGCAACAAGGCGCGCCGTTGGCCGATGGCAGCATTGCCACCATGCGCCAAGTGATTGCGGCGCTGGCCGCGCAAACTTCGGCAGCCCGCCATGCGACCCTGCTCAACCACCTCGCTGTTGCTGCTGACCAACCGCAAGACCTGCAAGCCCGCCGCTGCGCTGCTGCCTATGCCGCCTTGCAGGCCTCGGAACGTCGCCGTGAGGAGGCGCTCACTGAGCTGGCCCAGATGCGCTATAGCGGCTTGGCCGTCGGTGGGGCCGGCGTGCTGATGGCTGTCTACTTGATTGCCACCCAATGGGAACGGGTGCGCATTGCCTACAGCACCCCGTTGGGGATGGTCTTTGCAGTCATTGTCGGGTTGGCCCTGCTGGCCCCTATCGCTGGCGGCATCTGGTTCTCCCGGGTGGAAGATGTCGAGTATTAGGGCGGATTAGCGAGTACCTATGGAGTGCGGCAGTCCAACTGCCGCACGGTCTGAGTTGGGCTACGACCTGCAGCGGTGCTATGGAGTGCGGCAGTCTAACTGCCGCACGGTCTGAGTTGG
>JAUQOZ010000010.1 GCA_030550625.1 Chloroflexota bacterium
GATTGACAACCTGTTGGCACCGTTGGTGACAGTGCAGAACGAAACAGGGCGCGGCGATCAGTTGCGAATCGTGGATGTTATGGTTGATACCGTACCGCAACCGGGACAAGAGTTTACCACTCTTGTCCAAGCAGTTGGTCAGGCTGCGAGCTATAAGCTGGTAGTGACACCGAAGAGCGATCTGGTTGAACTGTTAGCAATCGAGCCGCTCGATCCGGCTGGGCAACCGCTGGCTGCAGGCGCATGGATGGCGCAGTCAGTAGGGGCTGGTGATCTATCCGTAACAACTGCATGGCAATCAGATCAACCGGCTACTATTGTACGGTTGCGCTGGCGGCTGCGGGCAACACTCGTCGAGAAGCAATTCGTGTTGCCAGTGCAAGTGCTGGCGACTGATGGCAATGGCGTCTTCTGGCAGAGCAGCGCGCAATTGGCTGTGCCAACTAGGGCTAGTTCGGCGAAGATTGCTGACGTCACACCAACGATGATCACGATTTCGCCAGCCGCGTTCTTGTCCATCCGGGTTATTGGGTTAGGAGGTGAAGCCCCCAAAGGCTACCTCATTGATATCAATGGTCAAAGTCAGCAACAGTTCGCCGCTATCGCGTATGCGCCGGGTTCATCAGATACGTTGATTGCCTCGTTTGATCCGTCGTTCAAGCCGGGCATCTACAAAGTGCGGCTCGATCTGTCGAACGGCAGCCAGCTCTTCTCAGAGACGGTGGTGCGCCTGTTCGCGCCGGGTGAGCGGGTGTACACCGTGTATGTGCCGGCAACCTCGCGATAGCCGGTATCCTTGCCGGTTGAGGTAAGCAATGCTTGGCGGAGCAGGCCACTGCTCCGCCATTGTTATTCCTCGCTCTGCAAGCGCACGATCTGGGTCGGCGGGGCAATGCCCTCGGCGCGCAGCCGTTCGCGTAGCCGCTTGATCAGCTCGTGGCGCAAGAGAAATTGGTCGGTAAAGCTCTGCCCACGCAAGACAACCGTAAATCGGATGCCTGAAGCATCAATCACATTGAATCGCACCAATGGCTCGAACGTGGCAACGCCGCCGGGAGTTTCGGCCAGCACTGTGCGCGCTACGTCAAGCACAATGGCCTCGGTACGGGCAAGATCAGCGTCAGGGCCAACGGCAAAATCAACCAACACTGCCAGCTCTGGTTCGGGGCGGCTGAAGTTGGTCACAATCTGCGAAATCATCTGGGCATTGGGAATGATGATAATGTTGTTCGCCAACTGCCTGATGTAGGTGTCAGACCAGCGAATATCGGTGACAATCCCCTCTTCGCCGGAAGCCAGCCGGATGAAATCGCCGGGCCGCACCCGATTAGAGGCGATAATCTGCACCCCGGCAAAGAAATTGGCCAGCGGCTCGCGCAAGGCCAGCGTCAGGCCGAGGCTTGAACCGGCGATCACGGTCAGTAGCGGCCCCAGCGGGACGCCATAACTGACCAGCAGGGTGCCGCCAATGGCTAATGCCCCCAAACCGCGCAGCAGGTTGTTGATGAGTGAGATATTCCCGATCTGGCGATGGCGCAGATAGGTATCAACCAGATTGATCAGCAACCGCACCACAAAGATAGTAATCGCCAGCACAATGGCGAGATCGAACACCGGCTGCCAAGCGGCAAGCATGGCGGCATCAATAAATGGGTCGGCCAAGAAGAGTAGCGCAATCACGAGCGACCAGAAAGTAAACTGGCCGCCAAGCGCAATCGCGATTGCCTCGATCACGATCCGGTTGTGCGCTTCAGCCCACCGCCGCAGGCGCGGGCGCGCCAGCCAGTCAAGGATCAAACCGGCCAGCAACGTGATTGCAATCAGGGCAATTGTTGCAGTACCATTGATTTCGTTTGTCGTCATAGCCGTATTATACTTGAAGAGTTGGCAACAGAAGTGGATTGCTCAATGAGCGTTCTATACTATAGCGTGGCACGCTGAGCTGCTGGAAGGTTCTTGCCGGTAGCATCACTCCGGTATGTATTCGTGATAGACTCAAGGTTGATGATGAACGTTAAGCGGATAGATCAGTGTGAGCGCGTGAGTGCTCCGCTTGGTTTCGTATGGAGTGCGGCAGTTTGACTGCCGCACTCCAAAATGCTGCGCTTGATATGTGAACGTATTGGCCCATAATCTCCTACTATGGCATCCATTGATCGACACTTATGAGGTCTTTTCGATAAGCACAAGGAATTGACAACAGGTATATGGACGATCAACAACGACTTCGCGACCTCCGCCGCATGCAAACGCTCGCCACCGGCCTGTTAGTCTTGGCCGGCATCGTCTTTGTACTAGCGAGTATCTGGCGCGATGCCGCGCCGTGGGTACCGTTCGTGCGCGCCTTTGCCGAAGCAGCCATGGTTGGCGCGTTTGCCGACTGGTTTGCTGTGACCGCTCTCTTTCGCCACCCGTTAGGCCTGCCGATCCCGCATACCGCGATTGTACCGGCGCGCAAAGCCAGCATTGCGGCTGGCTTTGGCCGGTTTATCGAAACCAACTTCCTGAGCCCGGATCAGGTAACTGCTTGGATCCAGCGGCACGATCCGGTGGGACGGTTAGCCCATTGGTTGCGTGATCCAGCGCGGGGTGAACAGGTAGCCGACATAGCGACCGAAGCGATTGGCGGTGTGTTGCGAGTGGTTGATGATGAGGAGGTGAGCCAAGCGTTGGCGCGCGGCCTCAATCAGCGACTGGAAACGATCCCGGCAGCGCCGTTGGCGGGGCGCTTGTTGGGGGTGTTGGTGGCTGGCGGACGCCAGCGCGATGCCTTGATGCAGTTGGTGAGCTTACTGGCTGAGGTGATTGCCAGTAACGAAAAAGAAATCCGCCGCCGCATTGCCGGTGAGTTGCCGGCATGGGTACCGCGGATTGTCGATCAACGTATCTACGAGCGGTTGCTGGAAGGGATTCAACGGCTGTTGCGCGAATTGCGTGAAGACCCCAATCACCCCCTCTACCAACAATTTACGGCCTTAATCGATCGCTGGATCGTCGATCTCCAATTTGATCCACAGGTGCAGCAGCAAGGTGAAGCCTTGAAACAAGAGATACTTTCCCACCCAGTGGTGCGCGAACTGGCGCAAGCGAGCTGGCGTGATCTCAAGTTGACCTTGCTGGGTCAAAGCGTATCGCCATCGTCAACGCTGCGACGCTCGATTGTGTCAGCGGTTGGGCGGTTTGCCGATCTGCTGGAACGCGATCCCGAATGGCGCGCGAAGGTCGAGCATTGGTTGACAGCAGCGGTGGCGGCGCTAGTGCGCCGGTATGGGCACGCGATCGGCGAGTTTGTGACGCAGACGGTCAATGGGTGGGATACGGCGGAAGTGACGCGCAAGATCGAGTTGCAGTTTGGGCGTGATCTGCAATTTATCCGCATTAATGGTACTATTGTAGGCGGATTGGTCGGATTGATGATTTACAGCGTGTCGTTGCTGTTTACGTAAACGAGCGATGGCGCTCAATGCGCAAGGAGGCGTTGTATGAGCAAGCAGAGCAAGCAGACCACGAT
>JAUQOZ010000185.1 GCA_030550625.1 Chloroflexota bacterium
GGGGGCGCAGCCCCCGAAGCAAGCTCCCGCTTCAGCGGAACCCATGGCTAAACGGCCCCCTCCCGCTCTTGCGGGAGATTGCTTCGCCGCCTCCGGCGGCTCGCAATGATATGGCGAAAGATGCCCCGATCGTCACACCCAGACCCATGGTATAGTACAAAAGGCAGCTCTTCACCAAGCTATGCCCCGGCTACAATTCCGGGGCATTTACGTTCAAGGTAAGGACTTTGCCTCAGGCGTGCGGGCATTCCTACGCGCCTGCGCCATCATCGGCGATACACCTTAAGGGAGAAAGGATATGCAAAATATGCAAGGCAAAACGGTCATCGTAACCGGCGCCAATTCAGGGATCGGGTACGTTACAGCGCGCGAACTCGCCAAAATGGGGGCGCGGGTGATGATGGTATGCCGTTCGCAGAGCAAAGGCGAAGCGGCGCGCCAGCAGATTATGAAAGAAGCGCCAAATGCGCCGCCGCCAGAACTGGTGCTGGCCGATTTCGCCTCGCTGGCTTCGGTGCGTCGCGCGGCTAGCGAGTTGCTCGATCGTTGCCCGCGAATTGATGTCTTGGTCAACAATGCCGGTCTGTTCGTCTCTGAGCCGCTGGCCAGCGCCGACGGCTACGAACTCACCTTTGCCGTCAACCATCTCGCCCCGTTCTTGCTCACCAACCTGCTGTTGGAACGGATCATCGCCAGTGCGCCAGCCCGCATCGTCAATGTGTCATCGTATGCGCACGTCGCCGGCAATGTGAAGATTCCGCAGATCGCCTCGCCCCAACGCGGGAATATTGCGCAAGCTTACGGCGACTCGAAGTTGTGCAACATTCTCTTTACCAACGAACTGGCGCGCCGCTTGCAGGGTACCGGCGTCACCGCCAATAGTCTGCATCCGGGAGCAGTGGCCACCAATTTCGCCGCCGATGCCCGCGGTGCCTTTGCCTTCTTCTTCCGGCTCGCTCGCCCATTTATGCTCACACCCGAACAAGGCGCAGCTACGTCGATCTATCTCGCCTCGTCGCCGGAGGTGGAGGGGGTGAGCGGGTTGTACTTCGTGCGGAAAAAGCCGGCCAAGACCTCGGCGCGCGCCCAAGACGCGGCGCTGGCGCGCAAGTTGTGGGAATTCAGCGAGCAATTGGTGCGCGAGAAGGTGGCGGTGGCGTAGGCGGAAAGCACGTTACACGCAAAGACGCTAAGGCGCAGAGGGTTGTTTGGGGAGAGGATCCTCAAGGGGGCCACATACCTTACGTTGACTTTGATGATCGCTCTTTTAATGAACCACCAACAGTCCTTTGCGCCTCGGCGTTTACATATCTCCGCGTTGCAGCGGCAACACAACCTCAACCGTTGTGCCACGGCCCGGCTCGCTCTGAAAATGCAGTTGGCCGCCGTGGCGCGCCACAATCTCGCGCGAGATGGCTAACCCCAAGCCAGTACCATTGCCATCCGGCCACGTGGTAAAGAACGGCTCGCCAAGACGGGCAATGGTCGCCGCATCCATGCCAATACCGGTATCGCTGATTGTCACCGTGATGGAAACCCCATCGCTCGCCGTCTGCGCCGTCACTGTGCCGGCGCCGCGACAGGCATGGACGGCGTTCAGCAACAGATTGAGAAAGACCTGATTCAGTTCACCGGGATGGCAGAGCAACGGCGGCACCTCACCGTACTCTTCGCGTATCACGATCCGCGGCCCGCTCACGGCGCGCACCATGCGCACCGTGCTAGCCAAACCTTCGTTGACATCAGTCAGAACGAGCTGCGCTTCGTCGGGACGGGCAAACGCGCGCAAGGCGCGCACAATCGCGGCAATCCGCTCGATCCCGATCTGGCTTTCGTGGATGGCATCGGCCACATCGCGCCAGCTAAGCTCATCGGTGGGAGCAGTGCGCAGCGCGGGCAGCCGTTCGGCCAAAAAGGCCAGATTGTTCGCGACATAGCCCAACGGCGTATTGATCTCGTGGGCCACGCCGGCCACTAACTGGCCAAGCGAACGCATCTTTTCAGATTGCACCAGTTGGGTTTGGGCCGCTTTCAGCTCGGTGTGAGCGCGTTCCAGTTGCTTCAGGGCCGCCTCGAGCCGCTGATTCGTTTCAGCGAGCTGAGCCGTCAGCGCTACCGTAGGGCCAAGATCGAGACCGAGGGCCATAATACCGGTGATCGTCCCTTGCGCGTCGCGAATTGGCCATGTGGTATAGCCAAGCAAGCGCGGCGGCTCGCCACGACGCAGGTGAACCAGCTCCCAATGTTGCACGCCGCCATCGCGCACTGTCTGAACAAGCATTGTCTGCGCTTTAGCGATACTGAACGGATCGAGCAACGAGACAAATTGCCTCCCGCACAGATCGGCAGGCGCCATCCCGAACAGCGCCGCCGCGGCAGCGTTGCAGCCGGCGATCCGGCCGCTTGGTTCCAGCAGGAATGCCACATACGGCGCTTGCGCAATAATCGTAGGAAGCTGGTCATTCATGGCTCTGCGCGGCCAGCCGGATGCGGTAGAAATTGACTAAATGGCCCATCAATTCGAGCAACATCAGCCGGCCCTCTTCCATATACACTGCGATTCGCTGCGGCGTTTGGCCACGGCAAAGCTGGCGCAGGGCTTGGGTATGAATTTCGATCAGATCACGCGGGCCGGCCCACAACAAACCGAGCCGCTCGCTCAAAACCCGCAACCGGTCAGGCATTGAACGTTGGTCGTGCAAGCCTCGCTGCTCAGCGGCCAAATCGAGCAGACTGCGATAGGCGGCTACCAAATCGTCGAACGTTTCCGGCGCACTCTGCGCCAGCGGACTGCCAATCGAGGAGGTGCTGATCGGCGGCGCCTCGCTCTCCCAACTTACTAATTCGAGCGTCGTCAAATAATCCGTTTGCAATTGGTCGAGCATCTGGCGCAACATCGCCATCTGCGCCTGTGCTTCGCGAGCGGCGCGCCGCTCGTTCACCGCCGTCTGATACTCTTGCGCCAACTGCTCAAGCTTCCGGCGCAGGGCAGCAATATCCCACGGCTTGGCCATAAAGCCATGCACCGAACCGAGATTGAGGGCTTCAACCAGCGCCGCTGGGTCGGTGTAGCCGGAAATGATAAAACCGCGCGCATCAGGTTGCAATTCGCGCGCCCGTGCCAGTAATTCGACCCCCGACATCGTGGGCATGCGTTGATCGGTGAGAATGACGGCAACTGGCTGCTGCTTGAGAATCTGCAAGGCTATCTCAGCATCGGTTGCCGTGAAGACGGTAAAGCGATCGCGCAATGAACGGGCCAGTGAACTGGTCACATTCGGATCGTCATCGACAATGAGCACTGCTGGGCGGTGTTCGTCACTAGCTTCAGTCATAGCGCGGCTCCTCGTCTGTCCGATCGCGTCATACCTTGTCAATTGAGGTAAAACATTTCCCGATCAAACAGATGGTAATGCAATGGTAATCATAACGGTGTAAGACTAATAAGCTATTTGCATCATAAGCGAACAACCATTAGCTTATTACGCGCAACG
>JAUQOZ010000009.1 GCA_030550625.1 Chloroflexota bacterium
CCGGGCATACCGGAGGGCCGGAGCACGGCATTGCCGGTGAGCGGGCCGGGGAGGCGGGTCCAGTTGACGCCGTCGGAGGACGAAGCAAGCCCGATGGCGAAGGTGCTGCCGTTGCCGCCGGTGTACCACATCAGGTAGCCGGTAGTGGTGTGGATGACCGACGGAAAGGAGGTGTTGGCGCTGTCGAAGCTACCGGAGACGCCAGAGGGGCCGAGCACGCTGCCGCTGGGGCCGGGGCCGATGACGCGGGTCCACGTGACGCCGTCAGGGGAGAGGGCAAGGCCGATGCGGCGGACGCCGAAGGCATCGAAGCCGGAGTACCACATCCGGTAGCAAAGACCGCTGGTGCGGCCGCCTTCGCAGGGGGCGGTCGGTGAGGCCTCATCACGGATGAGGGTATGCCCGTAGACTTGGGTGGTGTCAAAACTGGTGCCGCTGCCGCCACAATTATCGCCGGCAAGGCCGAACACGGCGCCTTCGAGGGTTGGGGGACAGGTGCCCGGTTGATGCACCCACGGCTGCCGGTTCGGGATGGTGGCTGAAACTGAGTTAGGCGGAACCAAACTGCCGATCAGCCAAAGCAGCACGATCGTGCTTATCAGCGAACCAGCGATCCGGCCGAGTTGTGGAGAGATATGTCGTATCTGCACGGATGCCCCCTCCCCTTGGATGAGTGACGTATATAGTGTAAGGGGAGGAGTTTAACAGCTTTTGAATCTTTTATAAACTCTGGTGAAGATTATGTCATTGTTAAGCGCATAGTCATGGTTGATTCGGCGCTAAAGCTACGATCGCGCCGTCAACACTGCGCCAGTACAACACGCCATCATGGAAGATGGGGCCGCGCACCGGGGGATGCCAGAACTGATCGTAGACGTTTCGGTTGTGATAGTACAAATAAAATCCCGGTTCTAGCAGATAGCTGTCCTTCTTAGGAGTGAAATCATTGCCTTGCTGGAGGCGCATAGCTATCACTGGCACGGTGTCTGATCCAGCCACTCCAACAAACTCGCCATTGCCCCCCGATGATAGCGCTGCACCCAGTTCGGGTTGCTCCAATCGATCGGACCATCACGAATATCAAACAGGGTATGCTCAGCGCCTTCAGCAATATAGAGACTTGCACCGTAAGGCCAGCGCGCGTTGTGCGCGGCCACTGCATCGGGGCCAATCCGTTGCAAATCAGGCTCGCTATTGGCGACAATGACGTGGACAGGTGCGGCAATGGCGCCAATCTCATCCGGGCCGAGCAAATTTGAGAGCAGTGCCACCCCGCACGGCGGCGTTGCGGCGACATACTCAGCAAATGAGGCTGCGACATAGCGCGTGCCAATACTCTGCGCCACAATAAACACCCGCCGCTGGTTGATGCCGGGTTGGACCACCGCCGCGCGATAGGCGGCCAGCGCATCTGCCGCTTCACAACAGCCATACGTGCCGCCGCTCGCCCCCGTGCCGCGTTTATCGAACCGAAAGACGGCATAGCCACGTGCGACCAGCAACTCGGCCAGATAGCCGTAAGCGTCGCGATCAACTGGCCCGGAATGGTGGATGATCACCGCTAAGGGCGGCACTGCGGGTTGGCGTGGCAACGTCAACTCGCCGGCAAGGGTCACGCCATCATCGGCGGTAAACGACACCGCGCGTCGCTCGGCGCTGATCGGGTCGAGGTTAGGGGTAGGCCGCGCCTCCGGGAGGCTGGTGGGGGTGCAGCCGGCAACGATCAGCAGTGCGATCAGCCACCATGCAGCGCTACGGAACCGTTGCGCTCTGCGGTGCCAACGCGATAATTGCGCCATCAACACTCTTCCAATAGACAACGCCATGCTCATCGATTGCTGGGCCGAAGACGGGTGGCGTGAAAAAACGATCGTAAATATTTTGACTGGCGTAGTAGATATAGAATCCCGGTCCAAGTTGATAACTGTCGCCATTTGCGAAATGGCTAGTTGGGCAATAGTGTTGGGCGCTATTACGCTGATCGCACGTTCCCGGACGGATGGTATTGGAGACGGCAACCAATTTACTGGTGAGAATGGGATTACTTACACTGCTGCCGCGGCTAGGCGATCGATCGGTGATTTTGACCGCAGCCATTCCCATCCAGTGCGAGTAGAAGAGGGCATCGCTGGCCATGGTCATCGAGCCAAGTTCATCGACTGGTATGCGCCATTGCCAGCCGTTTTTATCGACGTCGATGAAGCGAATATCGCCATTACTCATATTCATCTCGCCAACTGCGCCTTCTTCCCGATTATCGCAATTGCTGGGCGAGAGACAAGACTGGCTGTTGCGCCACGTAACATACGCAACCTCACTGCCGTCGCTCAAACGCCGGATGACCGCTTGCGGCGGAGTAGAGTAGTAGTCGCCGCCATTGCCGATGCCGCCTCCCAAAACCGGAGCGACATAACGTGGTTGGCCGTTGGCAAGATCAAGCACAAAGAACGACTGGTAGGTAGGATTTTGGGAAAGGAACTGGCGAATTTCGGCCAGCGTATCGGTTTGGCTGATCGGGGGCGCCCATGTCAGATCCCACATAAAGTAGGAACGGATAATCGCAACGCCATTCACCTCTGATATGGCCGGATAGGTGTCAGGGAAAGCAACACACTTACGCCGTGGATCGCGCCCTGCATTAACCGTCCGGCTCCAGACGAGCGAACCGTTGTTCGCGCGCAGCGCGCGCACCGTTTTATCTTCGGCTGCAATGATCACCATGCCGCCATTGGCAGCAGTGTATGCTGGTGAGGCAAGGATGCCGGCGCCGGGGTTGTATTGCCAGCGCAGCGTCAGATCGCCTGCATTGAGTGCGACTAACCGGCCGCTCGTTGCGCGATAGTTGTTGCAATCTTGGTTGTTGTTCGTGATCGATCCGACATACACGGTATCATCTACCAACAACGGTGACATTTCGATGGGGCCGCCAACGTCATACGAACCAATGATCGTCCCGTCATTGGCATTCAGGCTATAGATGCGCCCGTTGGTCGAGCCAACAAACACGCGCCGTAGTCCGGGATGGTAGGCAACGGTACCGAGCACCTGCCCGCCGACCGAACGGCTCCACGCTAGCGTGCCGTTGCTGGCGCGCAGCGCGCGCACAATCCCATCGCTATGACCAACAAAAACCAGACCGTTGCCGATCACTGGCTGTACCCCCTTTGGCAATGGCAGATGGTCGCTGGCTGGGCCGGCATCGCCACCGCCAGCCGGCCCGTTCCAGATCCAGCGAAATTGATAGGGGCCTTGCACGACGACCGGTGTGTAACTGGTGCGTTGGGGATTGCCGGCGAGTTGGTACCAGCCTATCGGTGAAGGTGGCGGCGGGCCGACGATGAGGGGGAGAAAGACGCGCGGTATGGTTTGCGTGAGAGTGCTGCCAGTGGTTGTAGGGGTCGGTAACGGTTCACGATTTGTTGGCGAGATGACCGCAATGCTTGGTGTATACGCGCAAGTAGCGAGCATG
>JAUQOZ010000270.1 GCA_030550625.1 Chloroflexota bacterium
ATCAATCTGCTCGATCTGATCTTCAAGCTGGGCCAAGGTCGCCACATAGCGTTGGCGCAGCGCGCCTTCCTCGCCATCGCTGCGCAAAGGGGCGAGCTGTTGTTGTAACCGTTGCTGGCGCTCGAAAATACGCTGCCGTTCGCGCTCACGCTCGGCAATCGTCCGCTCGGCGGCGCTGATCTGGCGAAAGAGATTGAGAATGCCGGCTAACCGCTGGAAGGTTGCCTCATTGAGCACCTTATTGCGGAGCAGTTCCTGCAACTGTTCGCCGGTGAGACTGCGAATCTCTTGCCGGCGCGAGAGCAGCCGGCGCTCGCAGACAACCAATTCCGCTTTGCCAGCGGCAGGAACGGCCACCTGCCACCGGGCCAGTTTGCCAGCTTCGGCCAGCGGCGGCGGGGTGTCAACCAGTTCGGTGTCCTCGGTGCGGGGATGCTCGATAATCACCGTGCAGGGATCGGCTAAGGTGCTGGTGATCGTGTAGCGCCGGAACCGAAGCTGATACTCGTCAAGGAACAGATCGCCATCTTGGAGGCGGAGACTGTGCAGTTGCTGCGTGGTGGATGAGGTCTCTTCCACCGTTACCCCCAGCTCAACCGCGTGAAAGACGGTGATTTCGGCGCCGGCGCGGGTAAAGGGCAGCACCGACTCGCCAGCGTATTCGCCGTTGATCAGCACCGTCGCTGGGCCTTGTTCGAGCGTTAGGCCCGTCTCATTGGTGAGGCGAATGGCCGCGAGCGGATGGCGTTCGCGCCGCGAGCGGTTATAAACCAATTCGCGCCGGCCTGCTAAGGTCGCACCAAGAATCGGCGCCATGGCCGACTTGCCCCGGCCAACGCTCACCGGCTGGGTCACACGATAAGCAAACAGCGCGCCGCGTTCTTCCCCAGCCGCGACCGGCGCGGCGCTCTCGGTCATTGCCTCGATCGAGACTGCCGGCGCCGCCGCCGCAAATGGCATCGCCTCAACATTCATATCCATCCGCATCATTGTGCGCAACCGCCGTTCCTGCGGCGACGCCACCTTTGGTTGTGGGCGCGCTTCATCACCAATCAACGGGCGCTCAGGCGTCTGCGGTTCGTAGAGCCGGTAGCGAAACGAGACCGGCTGGCCGGCAACGAGCGTCACTTCGACATCAACGAGGTCTTCTTCCAATTGATTATCAAACAGGCCCCAGCCCTGCAACAAGCAACGGGCGGCGCCATCGTCGCCATCCTCGCACAGCAGCCGGTAGCTGACCCGCCATGCCGGCGCTGGCGCGACATAGCCCACCAGCAGATCGTGCTCGCCGGGAGTGAGGTGAATAGTAGCGGTGCGATTGCGCTCATCGTTTTGGGCGGCGCGCAAGAAAAAAGCGAGATCGTTATGAGCCGCGTCATCGAGCAACTCGACGCGAGCCACCTCATCGAGCGGGATCGGACGCACCGCGCGCTCATCACTCAGATAGAGACTGACCAGCGCCCGCCGCAGCGGTTCTTCCTCTTCCACATCCACCCCGATCACAAGACCGCTGATCGTCTCGCCCTGCTTGCCGGTCAAGGTGAAGCGCACCGTGCGCCCGCGCAGATCGCGCAGCAGATCGAGCAAGCTCCGCTGATCTGAAAGGTGAATGCTGCCGCGCGCGATTAACGCAGCGCGATCTTCAGGAGTTGCCACATCAATATTGCGCACTTGCCCGCTGCGGTCAATGACGATCAGACTCTTGAGCACATCATCCATCGCCTCGAGCGGAAAGCTGAGGGTCAGTGTTTCACCGTTCAACGTCCCGCGCCGCTCAAAATAACCCACCCCGTGTTTGTAGAGCACCATCCGCTTCATGGGCAAATTGCTCATGGCGTTTCTCCCGCAGGTAGCGTGTCAAGCCGGATCGGATTGTAGGCAGTGTACACCAGCCGGCTGACATCGGCAATCGCGCCGCCGAGCACTTCATCAGGCCATGCCCATTGGTCGCCGAGCGGTTTGTAGACATAGATGGCCAGCACATAATCGCCGCCGGGTGAGCGGACGATACCAGCATCGGCTTGAGTGTGCTCGATCCAGCCGGACTTATGCTCGACGCGCACCCCGTCGGGGATGCCAGCCACCATGCGGGTATCGTCGGCATTCTCAGCCAACAGATCAAGCATCTCTTGGCAGCGATCTGGATTAAGTAACTCAAACTTCTCCAGCAACACGCCCTCGCCGCGCGCGCATTCATCAATCATCCGGTAGAGCTGGCCCATCGCATAAGGGGTCGCTCGCAACGCGCAACCGGTCTCAGCATAGGGCGGCTCACCCACTGGATCTTTCGGCCCGCAGCGGAATTTGACATTGTAAAGCCGGATAAAATCGACCGCCTCGAATGGAATGTAGAGATGGAGATAGTCAAGGCCAAGATCGGCCAGCATATCGCTCATCTCTTCAGCGCCGCGGAAGGCTGTCTCGGTATTCGTACCGCCGGCTCCCGCCGCCAAAATATCGTTGGCGGCCAGATTATCACTGTCAATGATCATTGCCCGCATGCTCGCCCACTGGCGTTCACTGAATGCAGGCAGCTTGGTGTAGCCATACAGCATAATCGCTGTTTTAATCGTGCTGGCGGCGGCAAATACGGTGCGCGCATTCACCGCCGCTTCCGTGCCGGTCGCCAGATCGTAGAGATAGACGCCGATCACGCCATCCCATGCATCGGCTATAGCTTCAAGCTGTTCGGTAAGCTGCTCAGGCGAAGCGTGCGGCGGCTCGGTGGGCCAGCGAGTGAGGAAGATGGGATCGGCAAGTTGGCCGCGGCTGAGAAACCCGCCAACGATGTCCAGCGAACGGTCAAGATCGATAGCGCGTCCGGGCAGGTAGGCAAAGCTGCGCGAGAGCACCTCGGTCGCAGTGATGACGGTCAGTTCTGGTGCGCTGGCCGACGCGGCGGCAAATGCCGCTATCTGTTCGCGCAAGGCAGCTTTATCAAACGCGAGCTGCAATGGCGCTGAAATAGGCTGATCACTGCCCAAAGCGGGCTTCACCACAGCCAGCATCGCTGGTACATCAAGACGCAGATTGATCGACGATGGATCGATCGTCGTGGCATACTCGCCGGCGACTAACTGTACCGGCGTAATGCGTTCGGCAAGTGCAGCAGACAGGGCCGCTTCCGCTTCCACCGTGGTCATCCCGCCGATCGGCACGCCGGCCACTTCCGTGCCGGCGGCATACACAGGCACAAGTGGAGTCAAGTTAATCGGCGTCGCTACCGGTGATTCCGAGGCCGAGGCGATCACAGCCTCTGCGGGCAACGAACGTGGCGCAGGGCTACATCCGGCAAGGAAAGCCACGCAGAGCAGGGCGATGGCAAGCAAACGGGGCCGGAGGTTCATGGTCGTGTTCATGCTCCTTTGTGATGCAGATTAGCAGGCAATAACTTGTTTCGTCCTCTCCCGCTAGGGAAAGGAAACTTTCTCTAGCCTGCGCGAAACTCCTTTGGGCAATACGTTGCGCGTCGCTTCCTGCCAAGCAGAGTGGCTAGAGATTCCCACTAG
>JAUQOZ010000028.1 GCA_030550625.1 Chloroflexota bacterium
CGTGAGGTGACGCGCGTGCCGACGACGACCCTGACCTTTACCGAAAGCGCTGCCGAAGTGCCGCTGACCATCTTTGATGGGGCAGTTCCCACCGAGCTGCCCCCCGGCAATCTGCTCTTCATTGGCCCGCTGCGCAGCACCGAACTCTTCTCGATCACGGGTGAATTTGACTTTCCGCTGATCCGCCCGGCGGCGCTGGAAGATCCGCTCTTGCGCAATGTGCGGCTCAACGACATCAATATTCTCCGCGCACCGCGTATCGTACCCGGCCAATGGGCGCGGGTGATCGTCGATAGCGACGGCGGCCCGCTCTTACTGGCCGGTGAGCGCGAAGGCGCTTAATATCGCTTTCCCACTCCTGCTCTCGAATATGATCGAGTACCTCTTGCCGGTGAGCAGCGTGCAACTGACAACCGGCCAACCGATTGTGGCGCCGGTTGACAGTACAATCGAAGAGGTACGGGTCATCCGGCCCGATGGCCGGGTCGCCAGCTCACGCGATGGGCAGGTGCAGGTACAGGCGAACCAAACCTTCTATACCGAAACCGATCTGCCCGGCATCTACACGCTCGAAGAACGGCGCGGCAATGAAGTTATTGCCAGTCGTCGCTTTGCCGTCAATCTCTTTGCCCCCAATGAGTCGCAGATCGCGCCGCAACGTGATCTAACCATTCCGCAACTCAGCGGCGCGCAGAGCACGGTTGCCCGTGAGCGCGATGGTCGCCAAGAGATGTGGCGCTGGCTGGCATTGGCGGCGTTGATCGTACTGTTGGTGGAATGGCTCTACTACCAGCGGAATACGATCGCCGTGCTGCGCGAACGCTGGCGGCGGCGGACGGCGCACTAAGGCCAAAACACAACTGTGAAGCGCGGCAGTGAGACTGCCGCACTCCAAATCTTTCAACTTGCCCCACACATCGCTAAGACGCGATATAATACAACATACCGGTGACAAACCAATCCCAACCATCAGCGAGGAGTGTGCGGTGAGCGTCTACAACCCCAACGATGCCGATTTTGCGTTTACGATCGGGATCGAAGAGGAATACCAAATCGTCGATCCTGAAACCCGCGAGTTACGCAGCTACATTACCCAGATCCTTGAACCGGGGCGCACGATCCTGCGCGAGCAGATCAAGCCCGAAATGCACCAAAGTATTGTCGAAGTCGGCACCCGCCCTTGCCGCACCATCAGCGAAGCGCGCGCTGAGATCACCCGCCTGCGCGGCGCAATCGCCGGATTGGCGGCCCGTCACAATCTGCGTATCGTCGCTGCCGGCACCCATCCCTTTTCGTCGTGGATGCAGCAAGAGATCACGCCCGACGAACGGTATCATATGGTTGTGGGCGAGATGCAAGACGCCGCGCTGCAATTGCTCATCTTTGGTATGCATTGCCACGTTGGCATGCCGAACAACGAGGTGGCAATTGAATTGATGAATGTCGCGCGCTACATCTGCCCACACTTGCTGGCGCTCAGCACCTCATCGCCATTCTGGATGGGCCGCAACACCGGTTTCAAGTCGTACCGCAGCGTGATCTTCAGCACCTTCCCGCGCACCGGCATCCCGCCCACGTTCCATTCGGCCAGCGAGTTTGAGCGGTATGTCCAGTTGTTGGTCAACACCGGCTGTATCGACAACGGCAAGAAGATTTGGTGGGATCTGCGCCCGCATCCGTTCTTTGGCACGCTTGAATTCCGGGTGTGTGACATCGCCACCAAGGTCGAGGAGTGTCTCGCATTGGCTGCAACGATGCAGGCGCTGATCGTCAAGTTTTACACTATGTTTGAAGACAACACCACCTTCCGCGTTTACCGGCGCGCCTTGATCAACGAGAACAAGTGGCGCGCGCAACGCTGGGGTCTCGACGGCAAGCTGATCGATTTCGGCAAGCGTAAAGAGGTCGAGGCCAAAGCACTCGTGCATGAAATTGTCGAGTTGGTTGACGATGTGGTTGACATGCTCGGCTCGCGCAAAGAGGTCGAATACCTGCTCACCATTGTTGATCAGGGTACTAGCGCCGACCGCCAATTGCGCGTCTTCGCCGAGACGAATGATCTGAAGGCGGTGGTGGATAATCTGATCGCCGAGACGATGGAAGGCGTGCCAGTTATGGCGTTTGAAACCGAGTCACAAGCAA
The DNA here is from genome assembly GCA_030550625.1 of Chloroflexota bacterium. Lineage (GTDB taxonomy): Bacteria > Chloroflexota > Chloroflexia > Chloroflexales > Chloroflexaceae > Chloroflexus. The sequence continues at coordinate 2,143 of JAUQOZ010000028.1, forward strand.
CGCATGGATAAGCATGACGAGCAAAGAGGCTGAATATGCACTTTGAGCTAACCCCAGAGCAGGAATCGATTCGCCAGATCGTCCGCGAATTCGCTGAGAAGGAGATCGCCCCCAAAGCCCGTTACGTTGATGAACACAGCGCCTTTCCGCACGAGACATTTGCCAAGATGGCGCAACTTGGCTTGATGGGGTTGCCCTTCCCCGAAGAATACGGTGGCGCTGGGGCCGACAGCGTCAGCACGGCGATTGCGATCGAAGAAGTGGCGCGTTGTTGTGGCAGTACGGCATTGGCCTACGCGGCCCACATCGGTTTGGGCAGCGCGCCGATTGCAATGTTGGGCACCGGAGAGCAGAGGCGCCGGTTCTTGACGCCGGCAGCCAAAGGCGAGTATCTGGCCGCGTTTGGCCTCACCGAACCACACGCCGGTTCGGATGCCGGCGCGACCCGCACGACCGCCCGCTTGGTGGGTGACGAGTGGGTAATCAACGGCCAAAAGATGTGGATTACCAACGCGCCGCTGGCCGGCCACATCATCGTCACGGCGGTCACCGATCCAGAGTTGGGCAAGAAGGGGATTTCAGCGATCATCGTGCCGCGTGGCACGCCGGGCCTGAGCTTTGGCAAGCACGAGCCGAAGATGGGTTTGCGCGGCTCGGTCAGCACAGCGGTTATGCTGGACGATGTGCGGGTGCCGCGCGAAAACCTGCTCGGTGAACGGGGCCGCGGGTTTATCCAGTTCTTGCAAGTGCTCGATGGCGGGCGGATCGGGATCGGCGCCATGGCGATTGGGTTGGCGCAGGCCGCATACGAGGCCGCGGTTGCGTATGCGCGTGAGCGCACCGCGTTTGGTAAGCCGATCGGCGCTCACCAGTCAGTCGCCAATATGATTGCGAATATGGCGGTTGATCTTGCCGCGGCCCGTGCGCTGGTCTATGGTGCGGCCAAGCTGAAAGACGCCGGCAAGCCGTATACCCGCGAGGCGGCTATGGCCAAACTCTTCGCCTCGGAAGCGTCGGAACGGATCTGCCGCGATGCCATCCAGATTTTCGGTGGTTACGGCTACAGCCAAGAGTATCCGGTCGAGCGGCTCTACCGCGACACCCGCTTGCTGACCATCGGCGAAGGCACCTCGGAAATCTTGCGCAACGTGATTGCTCATTCTGTCCTTGGCCTGCGCGGGTAACAGCTTGTGCTACAATAAAGAACGCACGGTAGCCAGTGCCCGTTTGGTCTCAGACGAGGAAGTAGTATGACGCAGAGCCAGCCCGAGACCGACCGCGCCAGTCCTGCGATCAATGCAGCCGATCTGCAGGCCCTGATCGCGCAGGGACGGCAGCGAGGCTTTGTCACATTCGAGGATATTCAGCGGCTGGTTCCCAACCCAGACGAGTCGATCGAGCTGATCGACAGCATCTATGCCGCCTTGGCCGAGGCCGGCGTCCCTGTGCAAGACGGGGAAGAACCGGCGCTCGATGATCTGCCGGCGCCGGCAACAATGGATCTGGAGCTCGATGATGAGCTATCAGATGCGTTGCTGAGCGATAGTGTGCGGCTCTATCTGCGCGAGATTGGACAGGTGCCGTTGCTCACTGCCGAACAGGAGAAGCGGCTCGCCCAATTGATCGAGCGTGGCCAAGCTGCTGAACGAAAATTAGCCACGCTTCCGCCCGATAGCCCAGAAGCGGAGCGTTTGCGCGCGCTAAAGGCGCAAGGTGAAGAAGCGCGCCAACAAATGGCGGCAGCGAACCTGCGTTTGGTGGTGAGCATCGCCAAACGCTATCGCGACCGTGGCTTGCCGCTGCTCGACCTGATTCAGGAAGGGAGCCTTGGTCTGTTGCGCGCGATCGAGAAGTTTGATCATACCAAAGGCTACAAGTTTAGCACCTACGCCACGTGGTGGATCAAACAGGCGTTGTCGCGCGCATTAGCCGATCAATCGCGCTTGGTGCGCTTGCCTGTCCATCTCGGTGAAACGCTGAACCGGATTCAGGCCGCGCGCCGCCAGTTGACCCAGTCGCTCGGTCGTGAGCCAACTGATACCGAGTTAGCGACTCATTTAGGGATGAGCGAAGAGAAGCTGCGTGAGCTGCGGCGAACGGCGCAGGATCCGGTGTCATTGGCGACGCCAGTCGGGGAAGAGGCTGACAGTACATTGGCTGACTTTATCCCTGATCCGCACGCGCTCGATGCTGATGATGCTGCGGCGAGCGGTATGCTGCGCCAGCAGATCGCCGCTGCGCTCGACCAGCTTAGCGAACGCGAGCGGCGGGTGCTCGAGCTGCGTTACGGCCTAACCGATGGCCAGCCGCGCACGCTTGAAGAGGTGGGCAAGGCGTTTGGGGTGACGCGCGAGCGGGTGCGCCAGATCGAAGTCAAGGCCCTGCGCAAATTGCGCCATCCACGGTTGGGTAAGCTGCTGAAGGATTACCTCGACCAGATTTAAGGGGATGAAGCTGAACGAACGCCGGAGCAAGACTGCCTTGCTCTGGCGCTCTGTTATCTAGAAATACTATTGAGCATGCAACACCTTAGCCAGCGCTTCACCCGGTTTGGGTTTCATGCGCGTCTCGCTCTCCACTCGCCTTCGCCGGTGCGTCGCTTAACTGATTTAATCATTGCCAATATCTTATTTAACCTACCAGTCACGCTACGCAAACAACTGTTCGTGGGCGAACGCTCCTTCTGCCCCCTCTGCCATTCGCATTTGTCCGGTTTTCTCAATCTCCATCGGCCCTATCATCGCTGGTGTCCGGTATGCCGCTCCTTGCAACGGCACCGTTTGATCTGGCTCTTTCTCGAGCGTTTCACCATGATCACACCTGAACAGCCGCAAACAATGCTGCATTTCGCGCCTGAACCGGGATTAGCGCGACGGTTTGCGCAGATGCCTTATCTGCGGTATATCACTGCCGATAGATTTGACCGTTCGGCAATGATGCGATTGGATATTACTACGATTCCTTTTGATGAAAACACCTTCGATCTCATTCTTTGCAGTCACGTGTTAGAGCATGTACCGAATGATCGCCAAGCCATGCGCGAACTGTATCGCGTGCTCAAACCGGGAGGTAGCGCACTGATTTTGGTGCCGATCCAAGGTGAACATACGTTTGAAGATGCTACGATTACTGATCCGTTGCTGCGCGAACGCTATTTTGGCCAGTTTGATCATGTGCGGATGTACGGAACTGACATCATTCAGCGTTTACAGCAGGCAGGGTTTCAGGTGCAAGCGGTTAGCGTCAGCGATATTGTCACTACGCAAGCCGAAATTGAGTGGATGGGTTTACCGGTGAATGAGACTATTTTTGCTTGCCATAAAGAGGGGGGGATTGCGCCATAGGGGCGGCTAGTCAGCCGCCCCAACGTCTGCAGGTTATTACCGCCGCGCCAAATTAGCCGCAACCAACAACGGATCCCACACCGGCGCGAAGGGCGGTGCGTAGCTCAGATCAAGCTCAGCGAACTCGTCCACCGTCCAGCCGGCTTGCAAAGCGGCGGCAACGATATCGATCCGCTTTGCCACTCCTTCGCGGCCAACCAATTGCCCGCCCAACAGCCGGCGGGTAGTTTGATCAAACACCAACGAGACGGTGATCGGCTGGTGGCCCGGCATGTAGTGCGCGCGCGAGGAGGCCGTGGCACTGACCGCGGTGGCGTTGAAGCCTTCGGCTTGGGCGCGGGCCAGCGAAAGACCGCTGATCGCCGCTTCCAAATCGAACACCTTCACCACGGTGGTACCGACAATCCCGCCAAAGCGGGCATTACCGCCGGCAATGTTTTCGCCAGCTACTCGTCCCTGTTTGTTGGCAGTCGTGCCAAGCGGGATCCACGCCGGCTTGCCGGTGACGCGGTGCAAGGCTTCGGCGACATCACCCGCCGCCCACACGTGGGCCAGATTGGTGCGCTGGCGATCGTCAACCGCGACCGCGCCGGTCGGGCCGAGGGCAATCCCGGCAGCTTGGGCTAATGCCGCACTCGGTCGCACTCCTGCGGCCAAAATCACAATCTCGGCGGGAATCGTCGCGCCATCCACCACTACGCCGCGCACCCGTTCATCGCCAACAATGCCTTGCACCGGCTGGCCTACACGCAGATCAACCTGTTGCCGGCGCAGTTCGTCTGCCACTTGGGTGGCGAAGTCTTGATCAAACGACGGCAACACCTGCGGCAACCGTTCGACCAGCGTCAGGGTCACGCCGTGGGCAGCCAACGCTTCGGCCATCTCAAGGCCAATGTAGCCGCCGCCAATAATCACTCCGGTGCGCGGGCGCTGCTCGATCAACCATGTCTTGATCGCGAGCGCCTCTTCCACGCTGCGCAAGGCAAACACGCCGGGCAGATCGAGGCCGGGCAACGGCGGGCGAGCAGGCTGGCCGCCGGTCGTCAGCACCAACTCATCCCAGTGATCGACAAATTCACGGCCATCTTCCAGATCACGCACGCGCACCGTCTGCCGGACGGGATCAATCTCAAGCACCTCGTGCCGGATCAGGGCCTGAATGCCTTGCTTGGCAAACTGGGCCGGCGTGCGCACAACCACATCTTCCACCCGCGCAATTTCACCCTTGATTGCGTAGGGGAAGCCGCATGCGCCGTAGCTCACATAGCCGGAGCGTTCGTAGACCACGATCTCAAGCGTAGGATCGGTGCGCTTGGCCTTCGCCGCCGCGCTCATCCCGGCTGCACCGCCGCCGATGACGACTACCCGTCGCGCCATGCGTATTCCTCCGTTGTTATGTTGGTGTATCCTTAGTAGGAAGATGCAGGGAAGGGGTTAAACGTTACGTTGGCCAACCATCGCCAACAGCGCCATCCCCCCAGCCAGTAACCCGATCAGACACCAGAGCATCCCGTGATAGCCAATGAGGCCGATCAACGCTCCCGCCCCTACCGGCGCGGCGGTACGAGCAACAGTAAGCAGTACATGTTGCCAGCCGCTGATCAGGCCGTAGTTGGCCGAGCCGTACTGTTCAGCGATTAGCGCTGCGCGCATGATAGTTTGGGTACCGGCGCCGGCGCCGAAGAGAGCAATGTAGACGACGGCGGCAGCGGTATGGGTGAATGTAACCAATGCCAATAAACCGGCAATCTGCATCGCAAACAGACCAGCCGTCACCAACCAGCGCGGCCATCGTTCGCCGAGCGGGCCGATCAGGAGCCGGCCTAACAACGACATCATGCCATGTAGGCCGGCGATGGACGAAGCAACCGTGAGACTCTCGCCGCGCGCGAGCAGGTACGGAATGAGATGCACGGTCATTGCCACGGTTGCGAAGCCGCTAGCGGCAAATGCGCCGCCGATCAGCCAGAAGCGTCGTTGACGCAACGCCGCACGTGGACGCACTGCCGGTTCTGCTGGCGCAACAGCAGTGGTTGTAGGCGGATCGCCATCAGGGACCAAGCCAAGGTCGGCAGGCCGGCGGCGGATGAGCAGGGCATGCGGTGGAATGGTGAGCGCGAGAATGGCGGCGAGCGCGAGCAGCGCCGCGCGCCAACCGACTTGCTCGACTAGCCAGCCCGCCAGTGGGATGAAGATGAAACTGGCCCATGCGCCAAAAAAGGTCAGCACTTGCAGCGCCCGTCCGCGCTCGCGGCGAAACCACGCGGCGACAATCGCAAACGCCGGTTCGTAGAGCACCGCCGCGCTGGCCACGCCAATGCCAGCCATTACCAGATAGAGCTGGAGCGGTGCTGTCACCTGCGCCCATAACAGCAGGAGCACACAACCGCCGATCGAACCGGTAGTCATCAGACCACGCGCGCCATAACGATCGAGCCACCACCCGACGAGCGGCGCAGCCGCGCCGTTGCTCAGCAACGCAATTGCGTAGCCGGTGGCGATGGTAAGCTGATCGACCGCCAGATCGCGAGCCATTGGCGCGATAAAGACACTGTAGGCGTAATACAAAATCCCCCACGAGATGACTTCGGTGAACGAGACCGCCCACAGCATCACCCAACCGTAATAGAGGCGACCGGTGCGAACGCGATCTAACAGCATGAGCGTGATGAAGGTGTTAACTCAATTGTGGTCACAAGATTCGGCAGACAACACGAGCCGGAATCACCCTGCGGCCCGCTGCACACCCCCGTCTCCGGCAGTTCGAGTTCGACCCGACGGGCCGCAGCCCAATCACCGCACAGCGCCGCCGTCACCGAACGGGCTTGTTCGTAGCCGGTCAGCAGCAAGAAAGTCGGCGCGCGACCATAACTCTTCATTCCGATGAGATAGAAGTCGGGTTCGGGATGGCGCAGTTCATCAACACCGTGCGGCGGCACCGTACCGCAACTGTGTAGATTCGGATCGATCAGCGGCGCTAAAGCTGCTGGCGCTTCCACCACCGGATCAAGCGCCAGCCGCAGTTCGCGCAGGAAGCTTAGATCGGGGCGCAAGCCGGTGCAGACGACAATCTCATCAACCGGCGGCAGCGCGCGCTGGCCATCGCTCACAACCAAGCCATCGGCAGTGTGATAAACCTGTTCGGTATGCCAGCCAGTAACGAGCGTTACCTGACCAGCCTTAACCAGCTCTCGCATCCGCATGCCCAACCGTCCGCGTTCCGCCAGCGCATCAGCCGCGCCGCCGCCAAAGATACGGTCAAGGGTCGCAGTGTCGCGGCGCACCACCCACATCATGCTCGTTGCCGGCGCGGTGGTGCGGAGTTGCACCAGATCGAGGATCGTGTTAAACGCGGAATGGCCGCTGCCAGCGACCAACACCCGCCGGTTGGCGTAGCGAGCGCGGTCACGTCCTAAGACATCGGGAATGCCGTAAAACAACCGATCTGTCACTTGGCGCTCGCCGATCGCCGGCACCCCTGCCGCGCCAAGCGGGTTGGGCGAGAGGTACGTACCGGAAGCATCGATCACCGCGCGGGCCAAGAGCAGCGACTCGCGACCCTCATCATCAACCAGCGTCAACTGAAACGGGATGCCCTGCCGGTCACGGCCACGCTGGCGATCGTGGCCGCGGCGGGCAACCGCGACAACGCGCTGGCGATAGCGGATATGCGGAGCAATGGCCGGCAACGATGCCAGCGGCACAAGATACTGATCAACCAACTCAGCGCCGGTCGGAAAGGCATCGGCGGGAGGCATCTGCCAGCCGGCGGCGGCCAAGAGCCGGACAGCCGCTTGATCAACGCAATAGCGCCACGGGGTAAACATCTGCACATGACCCCAGCGTAACACTGCGGCGCCAGCCTGCGCGCCGGCTTCCACAACCACAAAAGACGCACCGCGTTCGGCCAGATGCGCGGCGGCGGCCAAGCCAACCGGGCCAGCGCCGATGATTGCAATCGGGAACGACACGCTCATGTCCTTTCATTGATATATCGAAATGTATCGATGTAGAATAAACAAAAAAAGAGAGCAGCAACGCGGCACCCATCTACATCCGCGCAAAAAACTGGGCTAGCGCCGCTTGAATAGCTGCCAGTTCTTCGCGACGCACGGCGTAATAGATCCACTGGCCGCGCCGTTCGCCCTCGATCAAACCGCCATCGCGGAGCAAGCGCAGATGGTGCGAGACGGTCGGCTGCTTCACCGGTAACGCAGCCTCCAGATCACACACGCAAACATGGCCGCCGTTGCGGGCAAGGATCGCGAGCAAGCGCAGACGGATTGGATGCGCTAGCAATGACAGTTTCTCAGCCAGTTGCGCGGCCTCGTCATCGGTCAACCCTACATCAAATGCCGGCGCACAGCAGCCGGGAATAGTGGTGCTTCCTGTAGGGCGTTGTTCGGACTGAATGGTCATCGATCCTCCTGTTGTGAAGGGCATAGCGCCAGTATATACGGTATATTGAAGATTGTCAATATATTCGATGAAGAGTGGTGCAATAAGCGATCATGAAGCAATCGAAGATAGTGCTTCAAAGACACTTAATCTGTTCTTAACCAATGACATTGCGTCGGAGGATTATAATAGATACGGCTAGGTAGCGTTGCTTAAACTTCACGGTATAAACACTTACTAGCTGCACCAATATGAACATCTGGCGTATTGCCGCTCTCAGCCTCGTCGCGCTGTTGCTGGTTGCTTGTGGTGGAACCGCCACCGCCTTGCCGTCGCCTACGCCGGTTCCGTCACCAACGGCCCCACCCCCGCCACGCCTGTCGCCGGAACCGACGATACCGCCGTTCACGCCCACCCCGGCGCTCGCCTTGCCCAATACCAATCTCAGCGCCCTGAAGGGCGAGATCAAGATCGACGGTTCAAGCACCGTCTTCCCGATCACCGAACAGGTAGCCATCGCGTTCAACGAACTCGCTCCCGACGTTGTGATCCGGCTCGGCGTGAGCGGCACCGGCGGCGGATTTACCCGCTTTTGCGCCGGCGAGACCGATATTTCCAATGCCTCGCGCCCGATCAAGCAGCGCGAGATGGAAACGTGTACTGCGAACGGGATTCAGTTTATCGAACTGCCAGTTGCGTTCGACGGCTTATCGGTCGTGGTGCATCCGCAGAATGATTGGGCGCAGTGCCTGACGGTCGCTGAACTCAAGCGCATGTGGGAACCAGAGGCCGAAGGGACGATCACGCGCTGGAACCAGATTCGCCCTGAATGGCCGGATGAGCCGCTGCGACTGTACGGTGCGGGGGTTGATTCGGGCACCTACGACTATTTCACATCAGCAACCGTAGGGCAAGAGGGTATCAGTCGCGGTGATTTTACCGCCAGTGAAGACGACTATTTGCTAGCGCAGGATGTTGCAGCCGACCGGTTGGGCTTAGCTTTCTTTGGCTATGCTTATTATGTCGAGTACACTGGACAGTTGCGCGCGGTGGCGATAGATAACGGTAACGGCTGTGTTGCGCCATCGGAAGCCACAATCGCTAACGGCAGCTATCAGCCGCTATCACGTCCAATCTTTATGTACGTGCGGGTTGATGCCTTGGAACGGCCAGAAGTGCGCGCGTTCGTTGATGTGTATCTGCGCAATGGCGAACTCTTCGTCACTAAAGCGCGCTACATCCCGCTGCCGGCCAAAGCGTATGAATTGGCCATACGGCGGGTAGAACGCCGGATCACCGGTTCAGTCTTTGCCGGCGGTTCGCAAGTAGGTCTATCGATCGAGCAATTATTACAGCTAGAGGATCGCTAGCGATGCGTTTTCCGATCCGGGCCAAATTATTGGGCGCACTGGCCATTGACCTGTTGTTGATGATGGTGCTTGGCTATTTTGCTACCCACCAAATGGCCATCATGAACGAGCGCGCCGTCTTCATCGAGCGCCATACGATTCCCTCGCTTGATACTGTTGGCGATATGACGGCGGCGATCAATCGTTATCGCGCCCGGCAACTGGAATTTTTGATCTATACCAACAATGGTGATCGGGGCCGCATCCTCGATCAGATGCGCGCGATCGAAGCCGAGATGGCCAGCTATTTCCGCGCCTACCGCCCGCTGGTTGGTTCAGAAACCGAACGGATCAGGCTTGATGCGGTCGAGGCGGCATGGCAAGAGGTGGTGCGCACAAACCACGAACGCTTCGTGCCGGCGGTGCGCTTGGTCAGTGATGGCAGCGTGCAACCTTTTTACTCGCGGATGAACCCATTCTACGATGCGCTTGATCGGGCGATGGCCGAGTTGGTGCAGGAAAATCAACGACAGGCCCAAGCATCGCTGGAAGTGGTGGCCGCAAGCTACGATACGGCGCGCACCTTTATTATGATCGATACTGTGGTTGCCGTCATTATCTCGGCAGCGATCGGTCTCTTCCTTGCGGCCCGGATTGCGCGCCGGTTGCGGCGGCTGGCGCACGCCGCCGGTCGTGTCTCGGCAGGCGATTTTGTCGGCTCGATCAACGAGCGCACTCGCGATGAAATTGGCGATCTGGCCCGCGCGTTTGATCACATGCTGGCAAGCCTGCGCGCCCAACGGGCCGAGCTGGAAGAGCGCAATCGCGCTCTGCAAGCGAGTCTTGCCCGCCAAGAACAATTGATGGAGGAGGTTATCCGCGGGAAACAAGCCGAGGCTGAAGCCGAACGGGCGCGCGCGGCGGCGGAAGCGGCCAGCCAAGCCAAGAGCGCCTTCGTGGCAACCATGAGCCACGAATTGCGTACTCCGCTCAATGCCATTCTCGGCTATGCCCAATTGCTGCATCTTCATAAGGCTGTTCCTGAATCTCATGCGGTGTATGTCGAACGAATCCTCGCTTCTGGACGCCATTTGCTGGCGTTGATTAGCGATGTGCTGGATTTTGCCCGGATCGAGCAAGGTGCGCTTGAACTTGAATATAGCCACGTTGAGGTACCCGCGCTCGTTGATGAGTTGGCGGCAATGACGCTGCCATTAGCGCAACGCAACCATAATCAGCTTATTGCCCATTGCGCGCCTGATCTTGGAACAATCGAAACGGATAGCCGCCGGTTGCGGCAAGTGTTGATTAATCTGCTCGGCAATGCTGCCAAATTTACCGAAGACGGCACCATCCGGTTGGAAGCGACGGTTGAACAACGCCATGGCGTTGATGGCGTTCGCTTTGCCGTGATCGATACTGGAATCGGGATCCCGCGTGAAAAGCAATCCAAACTCTTTCAACCATTCAGCCAAATCGATGAATCGGTCACGCGCCGGTACCAAGGCACCGGCCTTGGCTTGGCGTTGAGCAAGCAGATCGTGCAAGCCCTTGGCGGCACGATTGAGGTCGAAAGCGATGCTGGGATTGGATCAACCTTTACGGTCTGGATCCCGGCGGCGCCCGCGGTTAGTACAGATTCTTCATCGCCAGAACCGCATACGATAGGAGTGCCTGCATGAGTTTCATTCTCATTGTTGACGATAACTTCGATAATCGTCATATTATCGGTCAAATGCTCAGTTTTAGCGGCTTTGCCGTTGAGTTGGCGTCTGATGCGCAAACAGCGCTCGATATTGCCCGGCAACGCCGGCCAAGTCTGATTTTGATGGATCTGTCAATGCCCGGCCTTGATGGTTGGACGGCGACCGAATATGTGAAGCGCGATCCCCATCTGCGCGATATTCCGGTGGTAGCGGTGAGCGGCCATGTGACGCGCAATGACGTCGAACGGGCAAAACGGGCCGGTTGCAATGAGTTTTTGCCCAAACCGATCGATTACGAACACCTGATCCGGATTGCGCAGCGGTATACGGGTCAGAATTGATGCGGCGCTTGACGCCCGCCCCCTCCAGCCCCTCGCTCGCATAGGCGAGCAGAGGGGCGCAGCGTTTTCGTGACCCAATCTAGCGATCCAGTTTTGCCACCAATCGAATTGGGCAATCTTCGTCTTTTGATGAAGCCAAATTCGGGTTACTATACTAAGTATGGATCACAACATCTTACCGCTCATTACGTGCCCGCGCCACCGCGAGACGGCTCTGACCGTAGAACGGATCGATCGCGCGGTTGACGGCATCATCGAAACCGGACGGCTACGCTGCCCGCAGTGCGCAACCGGATACCCGATTAGCGCGGGCATTCTCGACCTGCTTGGCCAACAATGGCCGGGTAGCATTGCCCAATTCGTCAATGTCTTACCGCCGGCGGCGTGGGCTTACGAGCGGACGTGGCGACCACTGGCGTTGAGCATGCTCAGCGGCGAGCAGTTTCCACTCGAACGCGAGCTGGCGTTGATCACCGAGCTGGCCGGCGTGGATCGCGGCGGGTTGATGATCGATGTTGGCTGTAGCAATGGCTTGTATGCGCGAGCGCTAGAGCAGGCGCGGCGCCGGAGCGGCGCCGATGGGTTGGTGGTTGGAATCGATCTCAGCTTGCCAATGCTGCAAGAGGCGCGCCAGCGCGCAAGACGCGAGGATCTGCGCATCAGTTTCATCCGTGCGAGCGCACAGGCGCTGCCGTTTGCTACTGGCACTGCCAACGTGCTGGTGATGGGTGGGTCACTCAATGAAATTGGTGATATTCAGGCGGCGCTGGCCGAATGGCGCCGGCTGTTAGCGCCGCGAGGCCGGGGGGTGATGATGAGCCTAGCCGCCGCTAGCAACCCGTCGGGCCGCGCTTTCCAGCAATTCTTAGGGATAGGAGGATTGCAATTCCCTACGCTTGATGAACTGAATCAACACTTCGCGCGCGCTGGTCTCCATCTGCGCGCCCAATGGCAGTATGGGATCGTCGTGTTTAGCGTGGTGCAGTGAAGTGTTGATTTGACGACTCGGCATGATTGTGCTATATTCAGAGTCGCTGCGCGGTGCCTGTAGCTCAATGGCAGAGCGCCTGACTGTGGATCAGGAAGTTGTGGGTTCGAGCCCCATCAGGCACCCCACCAAGAAGCCTCGTTGAGGCTTCTTTTTTTATGCCTGCTGAATGCTCAATCATCACACCGCCACGAGATAGGCTTATCACACCTGAGGCGCCGCTCGCCGCGCACATGCGTGGCGGCAATTATCTCTGCTGCGTTCCCCGAAACACCTTCTCTCCGTCATAAAAGTCTGCGCTACACCCACGGCCAAGATCGCCGGTAGGCATGTATTTTTGCCGCGCTACGCTGCTCTTTATTGGTACAAAGAATGTACCTAAGAGGAGTTCGCGTATGATTAAGCCTCAATCCCTCCCAACTGCCAGCAAATGGCTGCCGCTCCAATTGGAACGAAAAACGCAAGTTGCTATTCTTTTGGCGGTAGCAAGTGTCGGAAGCATTGGTCTGTTGCCTGACTCGCTGAGTTGGGCCGGCAAAATTGCCTTGATCACGTTTGCGTTGACGGTTATCGGGTGGACACTTACGAAATTAAACGACACCTTTGTCGCGTTGCTCGCCGCTGGGGGACTCGTGCTCTCGGCCACTATCTCAACCGAAAACTTCTTTGCCAGCTTAGGCAACTCGGTGGTTTGGCTAATGATTGGCGCATTTATGATCGCCAGCGCGCTCAACAAATCGGGTGTTTCGGCCCGTCTCACGGCATTTGCCGCCCGGCGCGCGCGCACCGTAGAGCAGCTCTTTTACCTCTTAACCGCCGTGATTCTTGGCACTGCGCTGCTTATCCCCTCAACCTCAGCCCGCGCAGCGCTGATGGTGCCGGTGTATACCGCAATGGCAGCGGCATTCAAAGATGCACGCATCAACCGGGCGTTAGCGTTAATGATCCCGGTCAACATTTTGCAGACGGCGATCGCGTCATTGATCGGCGCCGGCGCGCATCTGGTGATTAACGACACCCTCAGCCAACTCACGGGCCAGACTCTTTCGTTTGCGACGTGGATCGCGATGGGATTGCCCTTCGCTGCGCTATCGGCTTTCATCACCACGTGGGCTATTTTGCGCCTCTTCCTTGACCCGCAGCGCCGGAAGCTTGCATTGGGCAATATCGCGCTCGACCAAACGCCCGCCGGCCCGCTGAGCCGGACCGAACGCTACATCATCGGGGTCACAGTGGTATTGATTGCGCTGTGGGCCACTGAAAGCCTGCACCAGATTGACAACGCACTGGTTGCTATTTTGGGAGGGCTCGCCGTCACTGTGCCGAATGTTGGCGCGCTGAAGTTTAAAGAAGCGGCTAAGAGTGTGGAATGGGAAATGATAGTCTTTGTGGCGGCGACGCTCAGCCTATCTGAGGCGCTGGTCGCTAGTGGCGCCGGCAAATGGCTGGTGGATGCGATGCTCGTGAGCAGCGGCATTGCCAATCTAGGCATGAGCCTGCTGGTGATGGCTGCGGTTGTAGTAGTCACGCTCACCTCGCATCTCTACATCAGCTCACGATCAGCCCGTGGGGCAGTGATTGCGCCGTTAACCATCTTGCTTGCCTTCAGCAGCGGCATCGATCCAGTGGTCTTAGCATTCGTGACGGCAGCCGGCATTGGCTACTGCATCACATTGGTCGTCAGCGCCAAACCATTAACTATGTTCCAGCAGATGAATGGCGACGGCAGCCAGACCTTCTCGGCCACCGATCTTGCCCGCCTCAGCGCGTGGTTAGCGCCGCCGCACATCGCGCTCATCCTCTTCTTCGCCATGTTCTATTGGCCGCTGTTTGGTGTTGGCAACGTTGCCAGTATCGCTGATGCCCAGAACCGGATCGAAACAGCGCCAATCAGCACCGGTCGCGCTGGGTTACGCGAAGGCAGCCTCTTCCTCAAGGAAGCCGACCTGAATGCGCTCGGTATTACCACCCAAGCCGGCCAACCGCTCAGCCGGCAGACTCCGATCTGCGCAGATGAGCTGGAAGGCCAGATCACGCCGCCCAATGGCCGAGCTGGAACGCTCTTTACGCTCAGCGCTAAAGGCTTTGCGCCCGCAGAGACGATCACGATCCGGATCATTCAACCTGATGGGAGTGAATGGTTAGCTGGACAACTTGGCGCCAACTCTGAAGGGCAGGTGGAATGGCAATGGACTGCACCCAGCGACGCAACGCCCGGTCTCTGGCAGGCATTGGTCAGCAACGAGACTGGCGAGCAGACAGTGCGGCTGCCCTTTGCGATCCTAGCGCCCGTACCGCCCACGGCCACGCCCATACCGCCCACGGCCACGCCCGTACCGCCCACGGCTACGCCCGTACCGCCCACGGCCACGCCCGTACCGCCCACGGCTACGCCCATACCGCCGACGGCCACGCCCGTACCGCCCACGGCCACGCCCGTACCGCCCACGGCCACGCCCGTACCGCCCACGGCCACGCCGGTTGACGAAGCTGAGGAAAACGGTGATGAAGATGATATTGAGGGTCAAATAACACCCACCCGAGGGCAAAGGGGTGACGTATTCTCCCTAACGGCACGCGGCTTCACCCCCGCCGAGCGCATCGTTATCCGCTTGGTACGGCCTGACGGGAACGAAGCGGTTTTGGCCGGCGAGCCAGTACTGCAAGCCGATCAAACGGGGCAAGTGGTTTGGCAATGGCGAGCGCCTGATAATGCCCAACCCGGCAACTGGCAGGCGATCATCGCCAACGAGCGCGGGAGGCAAATGCTTCGCATCAGCTTTACGATCCTCGCGCCGCCAGCGCCCACGGTAGCGCCGCCCCCGCCGCCAGCGCCCACGGTAGCGCCGCCCCCGCCGCCAGCGCCCACGGTAGCGCCGCCCCCGCCGCCAGCGCCCACGGTAGCGCCGCCCCCGCCGCCGGTGGATGACGACGATGATGACGATGACGATGACGATGACGACGATTAGTTAAACCTATCACAAAAGCCTGTTATTCTTAGCAACGGCTGCGCGGTCAATGACGAATGTGGTAATCACCTTCGTATTGACTGCGCTTTTGTTTTCTTTTTCACGATACACAACAAGCTATTTCTCTTATTCACTATGTATTTTTGCACTCTCTTCCTACTCTGTTGATATGAGCAATCGAATTATTCACATCAACAGGAGGAAAATCATGCGAATTGTCATTGCGCCATCTGGTTTTAAAGAGAGTCTGAGCGCCGAAGAGGTTGCAGCGGCCATTGCTCAAGGTGTGCGCCGAGCATCTCCTACGGCAAAGATTATTGAACTTCCTTTAGTTGATGGTGGTGAAGGTTTCAGCAAAACGCTGGTTAACATCACTGGCGGCAGCTTGTACCCGGTCACGGTAACCGGTCCAGTTGGGCAACCAGTCGATGCACATATTGGCCTGCTTGGCGGTTCGGGACCACGCACGGCGGTGCTCGAAATGGCGGCGGCGGCAGGATTACGGCTTGTGCCGCGCGACCAGCGTAACCCGCTCGTGACTACTACGTATGGAGTGGGAGAACTGATCAAAGCCGCGCTTGATCTGGATGTTGATCGCATCCTCATTGGTTGCGGCGACTCAGGCACGAACGATGGCGGCGCCGGGATGGTTGAGGCTCTGGGCGGGCGATTGCTGCGCGCCGATGGCGTGCCGATTGCGCGCGGCGGCGGTGGATTGCTCGATCTTGCCCGGATTGATCTGAGTCATCTTGATCCGCGCTTACGGCGCGTACAGATCGATGTTGCATGCAATATGCACAACATCCTCTGCGGCCCGCGCGGTGTTGCCTACGTCTTTGGGCCGCAGAAAGGCGCGACCAATGCCCAAATCAATCTGCTGGCGACTGCGCTCGAACGTTATGCAGCCATCATTAAGCGCGATATAGGGATTGACGTACGGCTCATGCCCGGCGGCGGCGCATCGGGCGGCCTTGGCGCCGGCTTGCATGCCCTGCTCGGTGCGCGCCTGCACAATCGCTATGCTATTGTCATGGAGTACCTCGATCTCGATCGGATCTTGATGAGCGCCGATCTGGTCATTACCGCCGAAGGCAGTCTCGACGGGCAAACACCGTATGGCAAGATTCCGGCTGAAGTGGCCCGCCGGGCGCAGGATTATCGTGTTCCCGTTATTGCATTGGCCGGCACAATTGGCAATGGCGCCGCAATGAACCAACAGTACGGGATTAGTGCGTACACTAGCATCTTGTCACGCCCAATGACGTTAGAGGAAGCGATTGCTGAGGCTTTTGATCTAGTGGCTGCCCAAGCCGAGCAAGTGATGCGCATGATCATGGTTGGCCGGCGCACCGCTAACAGCAGCCGGGTCAGCCGGTATCACTTGCAAATGGCTGGATAGGAACAAAGCCCGATCATCATCTGAATCATTGCCTGCCTTTGCGGGCGTAGAGGGTTGGAGAGCGCCAGTAACGCTCCCCCTCTACGCCCTCGGCAATCTTCGCGCAGCCACCTGAACCGTTGTACAATATGGATAGAATATCCCAGCTCTACTGAGAATACCTATGGCCAAGGTCATCCTGCAAACCGGCGCAAGCCGGATCGTCTTGATGGATTCTATCTCGTACATCAACGAGAGCGATCAAGGCGCGTTCGTTGTCAGTGGTTCGCACGGCGGCACGAGTTCGGCGCGCTACGCATTAGCGGTGCCCCTAGCCGGCGTGGTCTTCAACGATGCCGGGATTGGCAAAGACAACGCCGGCATCGCTGGTCTCACGATGCTCGACGCCCAACGCATTCCAGCGCTGGCCGTGGCCCATACTTCGGCCCGCATTGGCGACGCTGCCGACACATGGGAGCATGGCGTCATCAGCGCCTGCAATGTGAGCGCAGTGGCGCGCGGGGTGCGCGTGGGGATGGCGGTGCGCGAAGCAGCCGAATGGGTGTTGCGGGAAGGTGGTTTTTTTACCGCAGAGGACGCAGAGGGCGAGGGGGAGAGGTGATACCAAACTCCTTCACGCCTTTGCGTTCCGAGTCTCTGCGCCTGTGCGCGCTCTGGGGCAAGACAGCAATCGGCTGATCGCAATAACAACCGGGGAGTAGCGCTTCCCCAAAAACCCTTTTCGCTCTTTGCGTCCTTCGCGCCTTTGCGTTATGAATCTCTGCACCTTTGCTCGCTTGGCGACCTTTGTGATTGGCCCTCACCCCCTAACCCCCGCTTGAGGGGCGGACAGATACAGAGTGCGGCAGTCAAACTGCCGCACTCCATAGCCGGCAAGCGGGGGCGATGCCGTAACGACGTAACGCAAGCCACGGCGCAGCGACGGTACACGCCAAGACGCGAAGGGCGCGCAGGGTCGCAGAGGGTTACATGTGATTCGGAACCCGACTCTGAAGGGCGAGGCTAGGGTGACGAAACCCGCTTGCCTATTGTCATTGCGAGAGAGTGGCGGCATCCAGTCACGCTGGGATCCGCCCGACCGCAGCAATCTCCCACGTCAGTGAGAACGATGCCTGAGCGGAATTCCGTTCGCGCTCGCGGGGGATTGCTTCGCTACGGGACAGCGCGTTGCGCTGCCCCTCCGCTCGTAATGACAGTGGTTGAGAGGCCGGAATCCAGTGACGCAACCCGCGGCGCGGGCTGGCGGCCCTCACCCCGCGGTTCCCGCTCGCGCTGTGAGGCGGGCGGGGGGGAAGCCGGCGGATTGGCGGCAACGACATTGCGGTAGCGGAACAGAAAAGACATCTTTTTTGCGTCTTTTTGTGGCAATGATCCTAACCGCTCAA